>JBDHWC010000267.1:0-3597 GCA_039809985.1 Thermomicrobiales bacterium
GTGTACGAGACCGCCAGCTTCTGCTTGACCTGGAACACGAACGTCAGCCCGACGTAGTCCTCCGAGCCGACCTTCACCACGTCCTGGCTCACCTGCTGCAGCTGCAGCCCGAACGTCGTCCCGCCCAGCGTGTAGCCGGCTCGCACCGCCGCTGTCACCGCCTCGATCAGGGGCTCCGTCGCCGCCAGCTCCAGCGCCAGGCTCGCCTGCCGCGCCGCCGCCGCCACCGTCACCGGCAACCGCCACGACCACACCTCCGGCGACCCCATCGTCACCGCCGCCTGCGCCCCCCCGACCCACGCGCACGGCAGCGGCCCGACCGCGTCCGGCGGGTACGCCAGCGCCTCCCGGATCTCCGGCACCGTCCCCAGCAGCGCCGCCACCGCCGCCCGCACCGCCGACAGGCTCACCCGCCCAGCCCCGCCGCGAAGCGCCGCAGCGCCGCCTCGAACTCCCGCCCGATCGCCGGCGAGTTCTTCGCCAGCGCGTTCGCGAACATCCGCTTCCCCGCGATCCCCCGGGCCGCGATCGCCCGCCGCACCGAGAACTCGGCCTCCGCCGGGATCCCCTTGCTCGCCATCCAGCCCAGCAGCGCGCCCGCCGGCGGCATCGCCGCCCCGGCCCGCCGCCCTTCCTCCACGTACCGGGCGTAGGCCAGCGCCGACCCCACCTCGCCGAGCACCGGCGTCGCGCTCGTCGTGATCGACCGCCGCAGCGTCCCGGTCGCCACCGGCGTCGCCGTCATCGCGTCCCGCTGCAGCAGCGCCACGCTCCGCTGCATCGCCGTCAGCATCTCGTCCTGCAAGCGCGCCGTGCCGCCCTGCAGCCCCCGCGCCAGCCGCATCGCCTCCGTCGCGTCGAACTCGAACGCCGTGCCCGCCATCAGAACGCCACCCGCGGCGCGACCCGCCAGCGGTCCAGCGTCGCCACGACCAGCGGGTCCTTGAACACGTTGCGGATCGGCACCACGAACCCGTTCTCGCCCACCATCCCCGCCGGCGAGGCCGTCTCGACCTTCCACCGCTCCGCGATCAGGTGGTTCGCCAGGTACGCGATGTCGTCCGGCACCGTCGCCACGTCCGCGCTGCCCCAGACCGCCGTCACCAGGTACGACCCCGGCCACGACCAGCCCGTCACCGCCTCCAGCGCCAGCCACTCGCCCGTGCCCGCCGGCAGCGCCAGCCGCCAGTCGGCCGTCGTCAGCGCCCAGCCCCCCGTCCACGCCGCCCCGTCCCACCCCGGGTCGCGCACGACCGCCGACACCGACGAGACCGGCTCCGGCAGCAGCAGCCGCTGGTGCGCCGTCCCCTCCACCAGCACGGCGACGGCGGCCGGGGCCACCCCGAACCGCCGCCCCGTCTCCTGCTCGATGTGGGCCGTCACCGCCAGTTGCAACTGCGCCAGCCGCGCTTCCTGGTCCGCGTTGAACACGTCCCCGGGCTTCGCCCGCAGCACGGCCCGCACCTCGTCCAGGTCGCCGTACGGCCCCGCCATCGCCTACCGGTTCTCCGGCGCGCCGCCCTTGGCCGGCCGCGCGTTCGCCGTCGCCGGCGCGTCCGCCGAGGCCTCGAAGACGTACTCGTCGAGCAACGCCTCCGGCACCTCCGTCCCCTCCCGCAGGAACAGCCCCGACCCGTCCGTCCGCGACCGGTAGATCCCCGTCCGCCCGACCTTCATGCCAACCTCCCCGGCCCCGGTCCCCCGGCGGCCGCCCAGCACCGACACGCCCATCAGATCATGTTGACCGCGCCGACCACCCGCAGCGTGAAACTGGGGGTCGCCCCGCCCACCGTCCACGCCGCCCGCACCAAGCGGCCCAGCGGCGTGGTGTCCGACTCCGTGATCGGCTTCACGCCCGTGCTGTTCACGCTCCCCGTGCTCGCCCCGGCCCACGTCGTCCACGTCGCCCCGCCGTCGCACGAGTGCTCCGCCCGCACGTTGAGCGTCGGGCTGCTCCCGGACACCGCCGTCACGATCGCGTCGAAGCGCGTCGTCGCCAGCAGCCCGCCGACATCGCACGCCGGCCCCGCCCCGCTCGCCGTCACCACCGTCGCCGGCAGCAGCGCGAACTCGCGGTACAGGTCGTCCGGCGGGGTGTCCACGATCCCGCCGACCACCGCGAAGGTGGCGTTGCCGCCGGTCACCGCGTACGACACCCGGATCATCCGGCCGACCATGTTCTCGGCCCGGTACCCGATCGACCACTCCGCCGCCCCGACCGCCGAGAGGCTCTTCTGCGACCCGTTGCTCGCCGTGAACCACGACTGGCCGCCGTCGATCGACGACTCGACCGTCACCGCCACCGACGCGCCGCCGTCGATGGCGTCCACCCGCAACTGCACCGCGGCCGCCGCCGGCGACTGCACCGTCTCCACCGCCGGGCTGGCCCCGGAGCCGGTGCGCGCCGCCGCGCCCAGCAGGATCACCTCGCGGTACGTGCCCTCCGGCATCCCCGTCTCCTCTCGGCCCGGCCCGCCGGGGCGGCCGAGGGCCGCCCCGGCGAACCCGCTAGACCAGCGTCACCTTGGCGAACGCGGTCGGCCGGTACACCGCCAGCGCCAGCCGCTCCTCGGCCAGCAGCACGAACAGGTTCCGCGTGAAGAAATCGCTGTGCTGGTCGGCCGTGAGCACCTGCGCCTGCATCCGGTCGTACAGGACCGCCTGCGTCCCGTCGCCCACCAGCGCCGTCTTCGCCGCGATGTTCTGGCTCTGGACCACCGGCAGGCCCCACAGGGTCGGCACCGCCCCGCCGGTCGATGGTCCCGAGAACAGGTAGTTCCGGTTGGCGTCGCTCGTGGTCTGGATCGCCTCGTAGTCGGCCGGGTTCATGCAGACGAACGACGCCTGCGCCTGCCCCGTGGTCGACACCTTGGTCTTCCCGCGCAGCACCCGGTTCACGTTCTCGACCGCGGTCCCCGCGTTGGCCACCGGCGACGCCGTGAAGTAGGCCCCGTCGAGCACCTGGATGCCCGAGGTGGCGAGGATGCCGAGCAGGTTCGCGCCGGTCCCGTCGCCGTTCAGGATCTGGCTGTCCTCGCGCCGCTCCAGCCCGGTCCGCAGCCGCCCGTCGACGTACCCCTGCATCGCCGGGATGTCCTGCAGCATCTGCCGCGTGATCGGGATCCAGTGCGCGATCGTCTTCACCCCCACCGACGCCTCGGTGAACGTGATCGCGCTCTCCGGCTTCAGCCCCGTCGAGACCGACGTCGCCTCCGCCGTCTCCGCCGCGCCGTTCGTGAACGACGCCTCGCTCATGAACGTGATCGTGTCCGAGTCCGTCCGCGAGTTGGCAATTACGTCGCGCATCACCAGCGACGGCTCGATCCCCCGCATCACCCCCGGCACGACCTGCGGCAGCAGCATCGACGCCGGCGCGGTCCCACTGTGGATCACCGCCCGCTGCTCGATCTCGTCCTCGCCGAAATACCGGCTCGCGAAGAACGAGCCGACCACGACCGCGTCCGAGTGGCCCCGCGGGTGCCGCTGCGCCGCCCGCAGCTCGTCGCTCTCCGCGAACCGCCGCCCCGGCGACCGCCGGTCGACCTGCCGGCTCTCGCCCCCGGTCTGCGCCGGCCGCCCCACCGGCTCCGTGTAGTC
>JBDHWC010000268.1:0-3591 GCA_039809985.1 Thermomicrobiales bacterium
GGCCGACGCCGCCGCCGACGAACTGCGCGAGCGCGCAGCCGACCTCGTCGCGGGCGGCGACGCGCGCCGCGCGTCGCGCATCCTCGACGACCTCGAGCAGCGGGCCAAGCACGCCCGCGCGGACGCCGCCGACAAGGTCGACGACCTGCTCGGCGAGCACCGCGGCGGCGGCGCCGCGGCGGTCCGGGCCGCGGGCAGCTCGGCGCTCGAGCCACTCTCCGAGGTGGAGGAGCGGCAGGGGATCCTCGACGAGGCCGCCAGCGCCCTCTCCGCGACCGAGGCGCAGCGCCATATGACCGACGCCGGCGGCGCGATCGCCGGCTTCACCCCGCACGTCGGCGACGTGCCGCGCGGCGCGGTGGTCGGGACCGGTGCCCACGACTGCCCGGCGAGCCACCCGGTCAAGGGCAACGAGCCCTCGATGATCTACCACGAGCCGGGCGACAACTGGTACGACCGGACGATCCCCGAGCTCTGCTTCCGCAACGCCGCCGACGCGGAGGCCGCCGGCTTCCGAGCCGCCAGACATGGCGGCGGCGGGCACGGCCATGACGCCGACGCCGGCTCGGCGGCGGCCGGGCTCGCCGCGCCGGAGGTCGTCGAGGAGATCGTCGGCGAGCCGTACACGGGCGAGGTGCCGCGGGGCGCGCGCGCCGGCGACGGTCGGCGTTCCTGCCCGGCCAGCCACCCGGTGAAGGGGAACGCCTCCTCGATGATCTACCACGAGCCGGGCACGTCGCTCTACGAGCGGACGATCCCCGAGCTCTGCTTCCGCAACGCCGCCGACGCCGAGGCCGCCGGCTTCCGCGCCCCGCGGCACGGCGGCGGCCACGCGGCCGAGGCCGAGGGGTCGGACGCGGCCCGCGGCATCGCCGCCGCCGTCGCCGAGCACTTCCACGAGCCGGAGCCGTACGCCGGCGAAGTGCCGAACGGCGCGGTTGCCGGCGACGGCGGCCGGGCCTGCCCCGCCGGCTTCCCGGTCAAGGGGAACGACCCCTCGATGATCTACCACCTGCCCGGCCAGCAGTTCTACAGTCGGACGATCCCCGAGCTCTGCTTCCGCAGCGCCCGCGACGCGGCGAAGGCCGGCTTCCGGCCGATCCGCAGCCACAGCGTCGACGACCTGGTGCTCGTCGTCGAGTCCGAGGCGATGGGCGACGACGCCGCGGCGGCGATCGCCGGTCGCGGCGCCCGCTCGCGGCTCGGCGACTTCGCCGCCGCCCTCGCCGGCATCCGCGAGGGCGGCGAGTCGGACGGCGGGTCGGCGCGCGGCCTGACCGGGCGCTCCTTCGTCGACCTGGTCGGTGACGACGACGTGCTGCGCGAGAGCGCCGGCGTCCGCCGCTGCCCGGCCACCCACCCGATCAAGGGGAACCTCGACTCGGGCCTCTACCATGTTCCCGGCGGCGCGTCGTACAACCAGACGATCGCCGAGTTCTGCTTCGCGACCCGCGAGGCGGCCGAGACGGCCGGCTTCGACGCCGCCAAGCGCTAGCGGAACGCCGGGCGGCGGCAACGGCCGCCGCCCGACCCCGAGCCGACGCGCCGCGCCCCGACCGGGCGCGGCGCGTTCCGTTGCCGGCGGCCGAAGGAAGGGCGCATGGAGCAGCCGCGGACGTGGCACCACGGCCTCGTTGCCCGCTGGTGGGCTGAGTTCAACGTTGCCGACGCCGCCGAGGTCGCCCTCTGGCAGGGCCTCGTCGCTCGGCCCGGCCAGCCCGTGCTCGACCTCGCCTGCGGCGCAGGGCGGCTGCTGCTGCCGCTGCGGCGGGCCGGGCTCGACGTCGACGGCGTCGACCTCTCAGCCGACATGCTCGCCGCCTGCCGTCGTCTCGCCGACGCGGCGGGGACCGATCCTCTCCTCCTCCGGCAGGCGTTCCACGAGCTCGACCTGCCCCGCCGCTACGGCACCGTCCTCTGCTGCGACTCGTTCGGCATCGGCGGCCGCCGCGCCGACGACCTCGAGGGGCTGCGCCGCTGCCACGCCCACCTCCTGCCCGGCGGTACCCTCGCCATCCGCCACGACCTTCCCCATGGCGACGCCGACTGGTGGCCCTACTGGCTGCCGGACCGTCGCGCCGACCTGCCGCTGCCGTGGCCCGAGGCCGGCACCCGCAAGCGCGCCGCCGACGGCGACGAGATCGAACTGCGGACCCGTCTCGCCGACCTCGACCCCCTCGCGCAGCGAGTCACCCTCGACCTGCGCGCCACCCTGCTGCGCGACGGCCAACCCGTCGCCGAGGAGCGGCACGTCTACCGCGCCACCCTCTACTTCCGCGACGAGCTCGAGCTGATGCTGCGGACGGCCGGGTTCGCCGACGTCGCCGTGCTCGCCGCCGACGGCGACCGCCCGGCCGCCGCCGCCGACACCCGGGTCATGGTCGTCGCCCGGAAGGCGGGGTGAGCCGGGCCGTCCCCCGGCGTTGGCCGCCCCTTCCGCGGGCGCGGCCGGCGGCGTATCCTGCCGGGACCGTCCGCCGCCCGCCGAAGGAGCCGTCCCATGAGCCCGACCGCGACGTTGCCGACCACCGCCCGCGGCGCCGTCCTCCGCGCGTTCAACGAGCCGCTGGTGCTGGAGGAGGCCGAGGTCCCCGCCCCGGGGCCGGGCGCGGTCGTCGTCCGGATCGACCTCGCCGGGGTCTGCGGCACCGACGTCCACCTCTGCCACGGCAACCTGCGGATCCCGACCCCGGTGATCCTCGGGCACGAGGCGGTCGGCACCGTGCTGGCCCTCGGCGAGGGGGTCGAGCGCGACTTCACCGGCGCGCCGCTGCGGGTCGGCGACACCGTCGCCTGGACCTCCAGCATCTCCTGCGGCACGTGCCACTGGTGCGTGGTCGAAGGGGAGCGGACGCTCTGCGAGAACCGGCGGGTCTACGGCATCAACCAGCGCTTCGACGAGTTCCCGCGCCTCTCCGGCGGCTTCGCCGACGTCATCTACCTGCAGCCCGGCTCGGCCATCTTCCGCCTGCCGGCGGGGGTCACCCCGGAGATGGTGATCGCCCTCGGCTGCGCCGGGCCGACCGCCTACCACGGCGTCGTCGACGTCACCGGGATCAAGGTTGGCGAGACGGTCGTGGTGCAGGGGAGCGGCCCGGTCGGGATGGCGGCGGCGATGTACGCCCACCTCGCCGGGGCGGCGAAGGTGATCCTCGTCGGCGGCCCGGCCAGCCGGCTCGCCCTCGCCGCCGAGATCGGCGTCGGCGACGTCCGGCTCGACGTCTTCGCCGAGTCGGACGCCGAGGCGCGGCGGCAGGCGGTGCTGGCGGAGACGCCCGGCGGCCGCGGCGCGGACGTGGTGCTGGAGTGCGTCGGCGTCCCGAGCGCGGTGCCGGAGGGGATGGCGCTCGCCCGCCGCAACGGCAAGATGCTGGTCCTCGGCCAGTACACCGACCGCGGCCCGACCCCGATCAACCCGCACGAGATCACCCGCAAGCAACTGACGATGCTCGGCTCGTGGGCCTTCGGCGAGCGGCACTACCTCGGCCACCTCGCCGCCCTGCCGGCGATGGCCGCCCGCTTCGACCTGGCGCGGCTGATCGTCCGCTACCCGCTCGCCGACGCCAACCGGGCCCTCGCCGACATGGCGGC
>JBDHWC010000269.1:0-3586 GCA_039809985.1 Thermomicrobiales bacterium
CTCGGCCGAGCGCGGGTCGGCGGCGACCAGTTCGTCGCGCTTCGCCTGGTCGATGACGAAGGCCTCGTTCAGTCCGGTCTTGATCCCGTAGTACATCCGGCCGCCGACGACCTCGCCGAGCGGCGTTCCCTCGTTCATCAGGCGGTGGAAGAGGCGGATCAGGGCCGGGTCCTCGAGGATCCAGCCTTCCCCGCGCAGCAGGCCCTGGGTGAACTGTGGGGCCTTGGCCTCCGCGATCAGGCCCGGCAGGTCGTCCAGCTCGGAGCGGACGTCCTCCGTCCGGCTCGGGCTGCGGTCGTCCGCCCGGAGCCGCTTCCGAATCGGCACGGTCAGGTCGGCGACGGTCAGTTCGCGGGCCGGGTCGGGCTCGGCGGTCTTGCGGCCGACGACGACCGCCGGGTAGGCGGCGACGGAGAAGACGGCGAGGTCGCCGAAGTCGAGCACGTCGGCCAGTTGCGCGTGCGCCGGCAGGAAGGCCCGCAGGCGCTCGCCGTAGGCGGCGCGCATGTACTTGTTGCTGGAGATGAAGGCGAAGCGGCCGCCCGGCTTCAGGACTTGGAGGGCGCGGGCGAAGAAGGGGACGTAGAGGTCGGCGGTGCCGCCGTGGACCTCCGGGAAGGCGGCAGCGAAGGCCTGCTGGTCGAACGGGTCGAGGTGCTCCTGCCGGACGTAGGGCGGGTTGGCGACGACGATGTCGAAGCCGCCGTCGTCGAACACCCCCGGGAAGGTCAGCGGCCAGAGCAGCGGCTTCAGGAACGGGGCGTTGTCGGCGAGCCCGGCCAGCAGTCCCTCGAGGGCCTCGACCTCCTGCTGGGCGGCGCGGACCTTGGTCTTCGACGGCTTGGCCGCCCGCTCGAGCGAACGGAGGGTGCCCCGGGCGGTCGTCAGCGCCTCCTCGACCTGCAAGCGCGAGACCTGCAGGCGCGCGGCGCGCAGGTCGCGGCCGAGCGCCGGCAGGCGGTCGCCGCCGCGGGGGTTGGCCGCCGCGGCTTGGTAGCGGCTCTTGGCGGCGTCGAGGGTGGCGAGGGCCGGGGCGAGCTCCATCGGCACCGCGACGTGCTGCCGCGGCAGCGAGTGGAGCAGCGGCAGGCTGCCAGCCCGGTCGACCAGGCTGTCGCCGGCGACGACCCGGAACTCGAGGTTCGGCAGGGCCGGGATCTCCGCCTGCCGCTCGGCGTGGAACTCGATGACGAGCGAGAGCCAGAGCCGCAGACGGCAGATCTCGACCGCGGTCGGGTTGATGTCGACCCCGTGCAGGCTGTGCTCGATCGCCCGCTGCTTCCACGCGTAGACCTCGGACGACGTCCGCGCCGGGCCGTGGCTGGTGGTCGCCGCCGCCAGCCCGCGCCGCAGCAGCACGATCTCCTGCAGCATCCCGACGAGGTACGCGCCGGAGCCGACGGCCGGGTCGACCACCGTCACCGTGTCGAGGGCGTCCGCCAGCGACTGGGCCTCCGCGCCGGTGAGGCGGAGGTCGGCGGCCGGCCCCTCGACGGCGGCGTCGCGCAGGCGGTCGAGCCGGTCGCGGTCGAGGCCGGCGTGCTCGCCGAGGTGGCCGTCGAGCGCCTCGCGGCACATGTGGCGGACGATCTCGCGCGGGGTGTAGTAGGCCCCGGTGGCGTGCCGGTGCTCCTCTTGGTAGAGGTCCTCGAACACCTTGCCGAGCAGCTCGGGGTCGGGGTCGACGCTCTGGTCGTCGGGCGTCGACTCCTGCGTGGTGAACCGGTAGCCGCGCAGCAGCCCGAGGACGGTGCGGGCACGACCGCCGGCCGCGGCGTCGGGGTTGTCCTTGGCGGGGTCGAACAGCGCGTCCGGCAGGTGCACGACCTGCGTCCGGCTCCCGTCTTTGCTGCCGAACAGCTCGGCCTCGAAGGGGTCGGCGTCGTCGCGGAAGAGGCCGCCGTCGAGGTAGGGGAGGTGGACCGCGCCCCCCTTGAGCCGGGTGGCCGGCAGGGCGGCGGTCAGCCGGTCCTCGGCCGCGCGGTGGGCGGGGTCGTTCGCCTTGCGGCCGAGGCCGTCGAAGAAGAGGGGGACGAGGATGTCGGCGAAGTACTCCGTGCCGGGGCGCGGCTTGCGGGGGTAGAGGTCGGTCAGGAAGGAGCGGGAGCCGGGGATCACCTCCTCGCCGAGCCAGCCCTTCTCCTGCAGGAACCAGCAGAAGAGGAGGCGGCTGAGCAGGCGCGTGGCGAAGGCGTCGAGGTTGGCCTGGAACCGTCTCGTCTCGTCGTCCGGCTCTTCGCGGCGAAGGTCCGCGACCGACCAACGGCCGAGCACGGGGTGGCCGGGGTTGGCGGCGACCAGCGCCTCGGCGATCTGGTCGCGCAGGGCCCGGAACTCGACGTAGAACGACTTGGTCACCCGCTCGACGTTGAACGCCTGATTCCAGCGCCGGACGACCTCGGGGATCGACGTCAGCCCCGTGATCGCCAGTTCGCCGACGAGGTCGCGCTGGTAGCGGGTCGGCCGGTCGAGATCGATCACCGCCCGCACGGTGGCCAGGGACCGGCCGGCGCGCAGGCGCGGGAAGACCAGCTCGATCTCGCGGGAGGGCTGGTTGCTGCCGTCGGCGAGGATCAGGAGGAACCGGGCGTCCGACAGGTCGAACTGGGTCAGCGCCTTCGCGATCCGCCGCCGGTGCCGTTCCCGGTCGGTCGAGCGGGCCGGCCACTCGGGGAGGTAGGCGAGGTAGACGCCGACGCTGCCGCCGCTGAGCTGCTTCCTGCCGACCCGGTAGACCCCGCCGATCTCGTCGCCAAGCGCGGTGGCGAGACGGGTGGTGGTCCCCACGGCGTTGAGGTTCGTCGGCGCCTTGACGCGCTCGAAGCCGAGCAGTTCGACGAGGGTCCGCGCCGAGTCCTCTCGCTGGTCGAGCAGGCGCAGGGCGATCTCCACCGGGGACTCGTCGTGCAACGGCTTGGTCGCTTGGTAGGGGTGGTTCGGCCACCACCGCTTCAGGTCGTCGACCTGTTCGCGGAACCGGTCGCGCGCCTCGCCCCGCTCTCGCGCCGGCAGGCTGTCGAACCGGCCGGCGTGGGCGAGGTCGTTGCGGTAGGTGACCAGCGTGTCGTTCTGCTGGCGCAGCCGGCGGTCCCAGCCGTGCGGTGGGTTGCCGAGGGCGGCGAGGTCGGCTTGGTGCTTGCCGGCCAGCGTCACGTAGTCGGGAAAATCCAGAAACTGCAGGTGGGTGAACGTCCCGCCGGGCGACTTGCTGGTTCGCGCGGCCAGACGCTGGATCGCGGCGATGCCGCCGTCGTCCAGTTCGCGGACGAGCAGCTCCTGCGAGATGCCGCGCTGCGCGCAGAGCCAGCCGAGCAGCGAGATCCACCGGGACTCGAGTTCTTGGCGAAGTTTGTCGGCCTCCTCGTACTCGGGGCTGGGCATCGCCGATGTCCTCGTTCACGGGAACGCATGCCGGGGTTGCGCGAGTCTAGCACCCGGCGGCGAACGCCGGGCCGTCACGCGTCGCCGATCAGTCGAGCCGCGGCTACTTCCCCGACCACTCCTGGAAGCGGGTCAGGTGGGCGGGGGAGAGGAGGTCCTCGGCCTCTTCGGGGGTCAGCAGCCCCTCGGCCACCACCACGTCGGC
>JBDHWC010000270.1:0-3570 GCA_039809985.1 Thermomicrobiales bacterium
AGGGCGGCCCCAGTGGACTCGGTCGCGAGACGCGGCTGTCGCTATCCCTTGGACACCTCCCCCTGCCAGCCTGCTCAGGAGGGGCGACGTGCCTCTTGAAGTGGCACCGTCCCCGACCGAAGTCGACAGGACGGGCCTCACCCGCATCTCCGGGGTGCCGCGGCGCGGCCGCTTCCCGACGGAAGTCTCCTGTCGTCGGCTGTCGGGCCCGGGACTCGGCACCGGTTCGCGCGGGTCCGAGATCGGCGCGGCGGCACCGGCGACCGGTAGCGAGACCGAGCAGGGCGGAGCGTCCCGCGCGACCGTCGAGACCGGGTTGGCGCAGCAGCGGATAATCCTCCTGCCGGAAACCCGGACGCCGTCTGCGCGGTGCGCCGAGCCGTGCTGCCGCGCCCGGCCGACAACGGAGCACGCAGGGCTCCCGGCCCGTCTCGGCGATACGCGCGACCGCACCTCGACAGGAGCCCCGGATGACCCCGACCCCGACCCGGACCGCCGACCCGATCCTCCTCGCCCGCCTCACCTCGCCGGAGACCGCCGCCCTGCTGCCCCGGCTCGAACTGGTGCTGGTCCCGGTCGGGGCGCACGAGCAGCACGGGCCGGGCATCGCCGTCTCGTGCGACACCGTCAGCGCCGACGCGCTCTGCCGCGGGGCGGCGGCGATCCTCGGCGAGCGGGTCGCCGTCGCGCCGCCGGTGCCGTGGGGCGTCTCCTGGCACCACCTCGCCTTCGCCGGCACGATCAGCCTGCGGCAGGAGACGCTGGTCGCCCTCCTGCGCGACATCGCCGGCTCGCTGGCGGCGCAGGGGGTGCGGCGGGTCCTCTTCGTCAACGGCCACGGCGGCAACAGCGCGGCGGTCGCCACCGCCGTCGACCAGATCGCGCAGGAGCAGCCGGGGCTGCTGGCCGCCTCCGT
This sequence comes from Thermomicrobiales bacterium, assembly GCA_039809985.1. Taxonomy (GTDB): domain Bacteria; phylum Chloroflexota; class Chloroflexia; order Thermomicrobiales; family UBA6265; genus JAICJJ01. The sequence continues at coordinate 917 of JBDHWC010000270.1, forward strand.
CTTCGGCTACGCGCTGCTCGTCGCCGTCGGCCGCGAGCTGCTGCCGACGGAGGGGATCGGCCACGCCGGGGCGGACGAGGCGGCGATCGTCTGGGCGGCCGACCCCGGCCTCGTCCGGCCCGGCGCGTTCGCCGCCGCCGACCTGACCGGCGAGCTGGCCGAGAGCGATCGCCTGCTCCGTGCCCACGGCGGTGGCGTCGGCCGCCCCTACCACCGGGTCACCCGCAACGGCGCGACCGGCGACAGCCGCCACGCCACCGAGGAGGTCGGCCGGGCGCTGCGCGACGGGGCCGCCGCCCGCCTCGCCGAGATCGTCGAGACGCTGCTGCGGGAGGACGCGGTGCGGTAGTGACGCACGATCTTCCCGATGCCACGCTCCGGACGCGGCGCGGTGTCGCGCCCGCGGTCGTCCACAACTGGGAGCGCACGATGCCGAACCGCCTTCCCGGCGCGTCCCGTCGGACCCTCGTCGCGGGTTCCGCCCTGCTTGCCGCGGGCCCCGGCGTGACGGCGGCGGGGAACAAGGGGAAGAAGCCGCGCGGCTTCGCGACGGTGCAGATCATCGAAGCCTTCGTCACCAATCCCGCAACGGACCCGAAGTCCAAGATCGCCACCAGCGTCAAGCACGTGCTGCCGGAGGATGACAGCTTCGGCGAGGTCGGCGGCGGCGATTTCGGCCCCGAGGTACCGATCAGGGCCAACGACGCCCAGACGAGGTCCTTCATCGTCGAGCACGTCCGGGACTTCCTGGTCGACCACGGCAGGGCGACCATGCCGCCGTCCGCGATCCAAGTCGTCATCCTGTAGCAGCACGCCGGGCTCGCCGTCGGCCGCCGGTTTCCCCGGGCCTCGCCCGGGCGGGCGCGTGCTGACGCCGCGGCGGCCCCGCCGACGCGGCCGCCTCTTGCGCCAGCCTGCGTAACGCCGGGGCGGTTGCGTCGTTCACCCTGATGCAAGCACGTCCGCCGGGACGCGCTGTTTGGCGAAGCGTCGGGGTGCCAGACGATGTCCCGTCCGCTGACGCTCCCCATGCCGCGGTCGCGGGCCGCCGAGCCGGCCGTCGGCGTCGAGCCGGCGGACGGCGATGCCGCACTGGTCGCCGCCGCCCAGCGCGACCCGCGCGCCTTCGCTCCCCTCTACCTCCGCTACGTCGACCCGGTCTACGCCTACTGCCATCGCCGGCTCGGCTCGCGGGAGGCGGCGGAGGACGCCACGAGCCTCGTCTTCACCAAAGCGCTCGCGGCGTTGCCGCGCTTCCGCGCCGGCGGCGGCACGTTCCGCGCGTGGCTCTTCACGATCGCCCACAACAGCGTGGTCGACGGCCTCCGCGCCACGCCGCCGAGCCGCCCGTTCGCCGCGGACGACGACCTGCGCGCCCGCGAGCCCGGCCCGGAGGAGGAGGCCATCGCCGCCGACGAGGGGCGGCGCACCCGCGACCTCATCGCCAGGATGACGCCCGACCAGCAGCGGGTGCTGGAACTCCGCCTCGCCGGCCTCAGCAGCGTCGAGATCGGCGCCGTCCTCGGCCGGCGGCCGGGCGCGGTCCGGGCCGTCCAGTTCCGCGCCGCGGCCCGTCTGCGCGACCTGCTCGCCCCCGAGCCGACCGAGGAGCCGCACCGTGGCTGACCACGACCGCCCGACCGCCGAGCACGACGCCCTGGACCGGCTCTGGGAGGCCCCCGGCGACCAAGCCGGGGACCTCTCCCTGCCGGAGGTCGACCCGGAGCTGGCCCGGGCGATCGCCACCTTCCGCCAGATTGCCGCCCGCGACGCCGCCCGGCCGGAGCCGGCGTTCGTCCACCGTCTGCTGGAGGAGATGATGGCTGTCACCCCGGTTGGTCCGGTCACGTCCGCCGATGCCGATCGCCCGTCGAGCCGCCGCCCGCTGGCGAACTCGGTCCCGCCCGAGCTCGCGACGGCGCGATGGCGGCTGCCGACCCCCGGCGGGCTGACGACGGCGGCGCTGGTGCTGCTGACCGTCGTCCTCGGTCTGCGGGTGCTCGGCGGCTGGCGTCCCGCCCCGCAGTGGGCTGCGCCGGCAGACGTGCCCGCCGTCGTCGCCACGCCGGACGCGAGCTCCGTCCCGGACGCGCCAACCGGTATCGTCGTCTTCGACCAGCGGATCGACCGGCTGCCTGCCGGCGCGCTCTGGGTCGGGATCGAACAGTGGACGGTCGGCCCCGGCGCGGTCTGGGCGCAAGGCGACCGGACGACCACGCTCGGCATCGGCACGATGGTCTACCGGGTCGAGTCGGGCGCTGCCGCGCTGGTCGGCGACGACACCGTCTTCCTGACCCCGGCCGGGGCGACGGCGGCGGCACCGCTTCCGGCGGGCACCGTCGCCACGCTCCGGGCCGGCGACACCGCCTTCGCGCCAACCGGCGTCCGCTTCGAGTGGCGGAACGCGGGGCGCTCCCCGCTGACGATCCTCGCCGCCGGGGTGGCCGACAAGCTCGGCCCGAACGGCTGGCCGGCCGGGGTCGAGAAGGTCGCCGCCCCGGTCGACCTCTTCCCGATCGAGCTCCCGGCGGCCCCCTTTCGGTTGACCGTGCATTCGGTCACCCTCGCCCCGGGAGAGGCGGTCGCGCCGCGCCCGGTGGTCGGGCGGCGACTGCTGGGGGTGACCGCCGGCACGCTCGACGTGGTCTGGTCCG
>JBDHWC010000271.1:0-3568 GCA_039809985.1 Thermomicrobiales bacterium
AGCCCCCGCTCACGCGGCAGAGGGGGAGCCAGTGGTCAGGGGAGCGCCAACCCCTCCCCTGTCAGGCCGCCGCGGGAGAGGGGTTGGGGGGTGAGGGCCGTCTCGGCAGGCCCGGTCGCGAGGCGCGGCTTCCGCTACCGATCCGATACCCACCCTTGTCAGGCGTGGGGGCCAGAAGGACCAGCCGCGAGGGGTCCAGGCCCTCTCGGGGTCTAGGCCTGGCGCGGCGTGGCGGTGGCCCGAACGGCGGGCGCGGGGCCGGAGTGCGGCGACGTCTTGGCCGATCCGTCGACTGTGATCTCTCGGGGGCTCTGCCGCGGGCTGGATGCGCAGCGTCCGGCGGGACGGCGGGTTGAGGGGGACCGCCGGCCATGCGGCCATGCTTCGATCGCCCGCGTTCTCGGCGGGGGAGGCGGGTCGCTGCGGCGGGGTCGGTCTCGTTGTCGCTGAGGCCTCTGGGCCCGGCCTTCGGCTCGGCGGGGGTCCGATCGCCGCGGCGGCGGGTGGCGGCGGGTTCGCCGCGCGCCCGGTCGCTGGGCCAGAATGGGAGCGAACGTCGGCGACGCGGGCCGGCGCGCAGGGGGGCGAGAACTCGGATGAAGCGGCTGCTGATCCTCCGCCACGCCAAGGCGAAGACGGGCGACCCGGGCGCCGACTGGCTGCGCGTCCTCGCGAAGCGGGGCGAGCGCGACGCGGAGGAGGTCGGGCAGCGGCTCTTCCGGGCCCACGGCCGGCCCGAGGCGATCGTCAGCTCCGACGCGGTGCGGGCCCGGCAGACGGCGGTGATCGTGGCCGAGGCGGCGGGGATCGCCGAGGAGGCGGTCGACCTCGACGACCGCGTCTACAACGCCGACCTCGAGGACTTGGTGCCGGTGGTCCGCGGCCTGCCCGACGCCGCCGACATCGTGCTGCTCGTCGGCCACAACCCGGGGCTCGAGGAACTCGTCGCCCTCCTCGCCGGCATCGACGCCGACGACGTGACGATCCCCACCGCCGGCCTCGTCCGCCTCGACTGCGACGTCGACCACTGGTCGCAACTGCGGAAGGGCTGCGCCGAGTTCACCGGGGTCGAGGAGCCGTAGGGCGACCCCGCGCGGCGCGCCGGTGCGGGCGGCCGCGTCCAACGGACTCCCCGAGGCGTGACTGGTTCCCCAGCACCTGCTGCCGCGCCGTCCCCGAGGCGGAGCCGTGGCGTCGCGCCCGTCGTCTTCCCGGGCGGCGGCTTGCGGGGCTTGCCGCCCATGGCTCCAGGCACGGTCCGCCGCCCGGCCAGGGCGGGGGTGGGGAGAGATCCCGCCTCGCGGCGGCCGGCTCGGGGCTCGACGGCAGATTCGGCCGTCGATGCGTTCCCGTGGGCGCACCGGACTCGGGACGAGGTCCGGGCGAAGGCGGTGCGCACCCCCAGGCAGGGCCGCTTGGCAAGGTGGGACATCTGACCGATCCCGGCGGCCGCACGGCGCGGCCGGGCCCGCTGGGACGGCCCTCTCCTCCCAGCCTCCTTTCCCGCGGCGGCCTGAAAGGGGCAAATGTCCGTTGGAACGCGGCCGTGCCGTGGCAATCCGCGGGCCGGGGGAAGCCTCGGCCCTCCTCCGATCAGTTGCTCCCCTCTCTTCTGCCGTCTCCTGGAAAGGGGGGCCAGCCGCCGAGAAGCGGCCGCGGAGCGGCAAACTTGGGCGCTCGGGGGAGGGCTTGGCCCCCCTCTGATCTTGTTCTCCCCTCTCCCGCCGCCGCGGCTGGCAGGGGAAGGCATCCGTCGGGAAGCGGCCGCGCCGCGGCGATCCGGAGGTCCGGGGGAGGGCGTGGCCCTCCCCTGGGCCTGTTGCTCCCCCTCTCCCGCCGCCGCGGCTGGCAGGGGAAGGCATCGGTTAGAAAGCGACTGGAAAGCGGCCGCGCCGCAGCAATCCGGGGGCTGGGGGAGGGCTTGGCCCTCCCCCGACTCAGTTTCTCCCCCTCTCCCGCCGCGGGAGAGGGGCTGGGAGGTGAGGGCGGCCTTGGCGCTCCCGGCTGCGAAGTGTGCCATCCGCAATGGCTGGCCTCACCGTGTCGGCCACCGCCGCGGGGACGGGGCTGCGGGCGGGGCCGCGGCCCGTTGCCGCCTCACCCCGGCGGCGCGGCGTTCTCCGCGGCGCGGCACTGCTCGCCGGCGCAGGCGCGGAGGGCGGCCAGCTCGGCGGCGAGGGCGTGCAGGAGGGCCGGGTCGGCGGTCTGGGCGAGGTTCTGCAGTTCGTACGGGTCGGCGGCGAGGTCGTACAGCTCGCGCTCGCCGGTGGCGTACTCGACGTAGAGGCGGGTGTCGGTGCGGAGGGCGTCGTAGGGGGGCGGCGGGGCGACGGCGAGGTCGGCGTCGCCGCCGGCCTGCGGCGGCGGGGCGGCGGGGGTCGCTCCTGCCTTGGCGCCTTTCCCCTTGATCGGCGGCGCGTTCTCGACCAGCACCGCGTGCCGCCAGTCGGCGGGGGTCTCCCCGGCCAGCAGGGGGGCGAGCGAGCGGCCGTCGACGAAGCCGGGGACGATCGCGCCGGCCCACGCGGCGAAGGTCGGGGCGAGGTCGATGTTGGCGGCGAGGGCGGGGATCGTCGCGCCGGCCGGGACGCCCGGGCCGCGGACGACCAGCGGCACCCGGATCGACTCCTCGTAGGCGGTCTGCTTGCCCATCGGCAGGCGGTGCTCGCCGAGGTGGAAGCCGTTGTCGGAGGCGAAGACGACGTAGGTGTTGTCGAGCTGGCCGGTCTCCTCCAGCGTGGCGAGCAGCGTTGCCAGCATCTCCTCGACCGAGCGCATGGCGCGCAGGCGGTCGCGCTCGATGTCGGTGAGCGACGCGATCTGCGTCTCGGTCAAGAGCGGCTGCTGGCGGACCCATCCCGGCTTGTCGGAGACGTCGGCCTCGTTGAACGATGGCGGCGCGGGGAGCGTCGCGTCGGCGAACTCGCCGGCGTGGGCGGCGGCGGGGGTGGCCGGCAGGTGGGGGGCGTAGGGGGCGACGTAGGCGAAGAAGGGCTCGCCGGCCGCGGCGGCGGCGCGGACGAAGGCGTCGGCCTTGGCGGTCAGGACGTCGGTCAGGTAGGTGCCGGGCTGGTCGTAGGCGACGACCGCGCCGTTCTCGCTCAGGCCGAACTGGCGGAAGGGGTCGGCCCCGCCCTCGACGAGGGCGTGCCAGTCGGTCCAGCCGGGCGGGACGTCGGTGGCGGGGACCCCCTTGGGGTAGCGGTTGAGGTACTTGCCGAAGAGGCCGGTCCGGTAGCCGGCGTCGCGCAGCCAGACGGCGACGGTCGATGCCTCGTCGCCGGCGGCGTGGAAGGCGGGGAAGCCGCCGGTGGGGCCGGCGTTGGTGAGGACGCCCGTGTTGTGCGGGTACTGGCCGCGCAGGATGGAGGCGCGGGAAGGGGAGCAGAGGGGGTTGGAGACGACGAAGCTCTCGAAGCTGGCCCCCTGCGCGGTCGTCAGCCGCCGCAGGCCGTCGAGTTGCTCGAAGGTGCGGGTGTCGAGGTCGTCGGCGAGGACGAAGAGGATGTTCGGCCTGCCGGCCGCCGCGGCCGGCGTCGCCGCCTGGCCGCGGGCGGGCCGGCCGCGG
>JBDHWC010000272.1:0-3565 GCA_039809985.1 Thermomicrobiales bacterium
AGCCGACCACGTCGGAGAGGACGACCTCGCGGCTGCCGAGCCGGGCGCGGGCGACCGGCGGCCCGAAGGCGTTGAGGGCGGTCGCCTTGCGCTGGATGACGGCGGCCGGCTCGTTCCAGTCGAGAAGGTGCTCGGCGTCGGTGAAGGGAGCGGCGTGGGTGGCGCGCGCCTCGTCTTGCGGCTCGCCGGGGTCGCCGGCGAGGAGACGGGCCAGTCCCTCCTCTAGCGCGGCGCGGGGCAACTCGTTCCACGCCCGCATCACCGTCTCGGGGGTCGGATGGTCGCCGACGGGCCGTCGCCGGACGCTGAGGACGCGGCCGGCGTCGAACTCCGGCTCGATCCGGTGCAGGGTCGCGCCGAAGTCCGGGTAGCCTTCATAGACCAGCCGCACCGGGTTCGGCCCGCGGCCGGTCGGCAGCGGCGAGGGGTGGAGATTGACCGCCCCGAGTCGTGGCACCCGGGTCACCGACTCCGGCAGCCGGAAGGGAAACGCCGCCGAGACGATCACGTCGGGCGCGAGCGCGGCCACCACCGGCGCGACGGTTCGCCGCATGTGGGCGGTGACGAGGAGGTCCCCCTCCGAGCCGACCACCTCGGCCATCTCGCCCGGGTCGGAGCCGTAGCGGGCAGCCTGCGCGGGCGGCGGGGAAACGGTCAGGACGATGCGGTGGCCGTGCCGCCGCGCCCAGTCGGCGACAACGTGCCAGCCGTGCGGCAGCGAACTGAGCACGACGATGCGCAACGAGTCGGTCATCGGCGGCCTCCGCACCCATGAGATAGCCGGACCTGATTGTCCGGAGACGGATTGATGGACTGCTCGTCCGGGAAGCGTGACGCGCATCGGTCAAGCGCGCAACGCCCCGTTTGACAGTTTGAACCGGCAGATCGTCGGTTCAGACGCGCTGAAGCCCGACCGAGAACGGGGAAGCGGAAGCACCGCCTTCAGTTTTCCAGATGGTAAGGCATGTGTCTCGCGCCAGATCCCAGTCCTGCGTCTGGAGCGAGTGCCTGCCTTGGGCAACCAGATGCGAAGGCAGGCGCATCTGGCCGTTGTCGACTTCCTGGAGCAAGTACTGCAAATGATCGGCCCAGAACGCCGCGCTATTCCAAGCGACGTCGCGCGCTAGTTGCCAGAGTTCGCGGTCGATCCTGTTCGCTGCGCTGATCTGTCCGGTGCCGATGGCCTGCTGAACTTCAGAGCGTAGCGCACGAAGGCGCTGAAGGTGAACATCGTCGCCATACCGATCGGCGACCCAGGATACCCATTCGAGAGACGAGTTCACCTCTTGGACCTTGAGTGGCCAACGGTGCCGCTTCGCGACCAGATCGATCTCGTTGGAGATCTCGCGGGCGCGACGCGCGGCCCGGGCGACGTGGTCCGGGTCGTTGCCGGCATCAGAAAGTTCGCGCTTGAAATCGGGGAGGAGGGCGAGGATGCGTGCAGCGTCGGCGGGTGCCAAGTCGAGAAGATCCCGGGACCGCTGCTCGTCGAGCGCGAGGGCTTGCCAAATCTCGCCCGATTCCTCTCGCGGCAGGGACTTGTTCTCAAGCACTTCTTCCAACGTGAGGTCGAGCAAGGGAATGTAGGCGCGCACCGTGACGGCTCGATTCTCGCTCACTCGCACCGTCAGTTCGATCTCGGTTCCTTTCGGCAACGGCCGGCTGATCCGTGTGCCGTCGATCCGCAGGGTGCCGACATGCCGGTTCAGACGAATGCGCTCGAACTCGCCCTCGTAGACGTTGATGTCGAGTGCGTCGTCGGTCGAACCCGGAGCGACCGAGAGGGTTGCCCGAAACGTCTCGCGTTTCGTCACCGGCAAAGCTGCGCCCTTCGGCACCATCACGTGGCGCTGAGGCTCACCCTCGGCGTCCTGCACCTCGACCAAGAGGGGACGGGCAAGCGGCGGGGCATCGACGACGAGACCGTGGGTGACCGTGAACTGATCGGGCCGACAGGCAATTGGCCGACCAGTTGCGTCGAAGCACGTCAGCCGGAACGTGTTGGCTTGGCGGCGCACGAGCGTGAGCGGGGTGAAGAATGTGCCGTTCCGCACCGGGACCCGACCGCTGACCCAGCCTCCGTCGCCCCGAACGACCTCCACCGACCAACCCTCGGCACCTTTGCCATTGATTCGCCCGCCGACATGGGTGATCTCGTCGTCAACCATCGGGCTGTACTCGAGGGTGATCTCCTGCTCACCGGGCGTTCCTGCCGAGCGGTGCGTCGAGGCGGGTGTCTCGCGGCGCTGCGAGGCGGCAAACGTCGCCGCGCCTTCGGCAACCACGGTCATCGGGTCGATCGACGACTCGATGGGGATGCCCATCCGCGCCGTGACCATGTTCCGGAGCAGCGGCGTTCGCGTCGGGCCGCCCACGAGGATGACCTTCGCCACCGCTGCCTTCGGAATGCTCTGCTTCTCGAGGAGTCGCGTCGCGATGTGGATCGATCGCTCGATGTCGGCCTCGATCAGGTGCTCGTACTCGGCCCGGGAGAGCGGGATCGATGTCTCGATCGGCGTTCCTCTCCGGTCCGTCAGCTCCCCGTCGAAGAAGGCCTCGGTCGAGTCCAGCTGGGTGAGCCGGATCTTCTCCTGCTCGGCGAACAGGTCGAGCCGGGCCTTGAACTGGGCGCCGGCCGGGTCGTCCGGGGACCAGAGGTCGAATCCGCGCTCCGTCAGCCGCTGGGAGAGCAAACCCGAGATCCGGCGGTCCCAGTCGCTGCCGCCGAGGAAGTTGTCCCCGTCGAGGTCGACGACCGAGAGGTGTCCGTCCGCCACCCGGAGCAAAGTCACGTCAAAGGTGCCGGAGCCGTAGTCGTAGACAAGCAGGTACGAATCGCCGAGCTCGCGGTCGTAGCCGTAGGCGAGCCCGGCGGCGATCGGCTCCTGCAGGAGGACCGTCTGGCTGATGCCCGCCAAGGCGGCTGCCCGCTGCGTCGCCTCGCACTGGACGAGCTCGAACATGGCGGGAACCGTGACCACCGCCGCGTCGACGGGGCGACCGAGAAACCGCTCGGCGTCGGAGCGCAGGGACTTGAGGACTTCGGCAGAGAGCGTCTCGGGCGTCACGGGGTGCCCGCTGCCGGTCACGCCCAGATCGGACTGCCGTCCCATGCCTCGCTTGAAACGGGCGAACGTCGACCCGTCCCCCACCAACCGGTGATGCTCGTACGACTTCCGACCGACCTGCACCGCCCCGTTCTTCAGGTACCGGACGACGGACGGCGTGACCTGGTCGTCGACCGCGTTGCGGACGACATCGACCTTTCCGTCGTGCGCCACCGCGACGGTCGAGTTGCTCGTTCCGAGGTCGATGCCGACATCGATCGTGTCCGTGCTCACGCCCCGCCCTCCTGTTCGCTGCTCGTCACCGGGCCGACGACCACCTTGCCGTGCCGGACCATCCGGCCTTGCCAGAGCACGCTCGGCTCGACCGTTTCGACCACCCGGGACGGTTCCCCGCCGGGCTGGACGAACACGACCTGCACGAGCGAGCCGTCGGTGTACGGGTCACCGTCGTGCGGACGAATCTCCACCCCGTGATCTTCGAGCAACTCCTTGAGGCG
>JBDHWC010000273.1:0-3558 GCA_039809985.1 Thermomicrobiales bacterium
GCCGCCGGGGCCGGCGAGGCGCTCGGCGTCGGCGAGGCCGGCAAGGCTGAAGCCGGGGTCGAGCGTGGCTGCGAGGTCGGCGCGGGTCGGGAACGCGCCGGTGCGGGCCCGGGTGGCGGCGACGAGGCCGGCGAAGGCGAGGGCGTCGCGTTCCCGCTCGGGGTCGCGGCGGGTGAGGGTCAGGCAGCCGTCGCGGGTGTGGAGGCCGAGGCGGGGCACCGGGTGCTCGCGCCAGATGGCGGCGAGGAGGTCGCGGCGGTCCTCCGGCTCCGGGGGCGGGGGTGAGCCGGCGACTTGGGCGAGTTCGTCGATGTTGAGGCCGACGCTGTCGACGTGGGGGCCGAGGCGTTCGAGGGTCTGGCGGATCAGGCCGGGGTCGGGGGCCGCGCCGAGCTCGAGGTGGAGCAGGAGGCCGGGCCGGGCGGCGCGCCAGCGCCGGAGGAGGGCGACCGTCTCGGCGAGGCGGGCCGCGAGCCGGTCCGGGTCGACGATCTGCGAGTAGCCGGAGAGGAGGACCGCCCCGAGCGCGAGCGGGTTTGCCGGGTCGGCGACGGCGTCGGCGAAGCCGGGGGCGATGGCGAAGTCGGCGTTGACCGGGTCGTGGGAGACGATCACCCGGTTCGGGGCGGGGGCGACGTGGCGGTGACCACCGGCGTCGAATGCCAGCCCGGCGGCGAACTCGAGGATCGGGTGCCACATCGTCGGGTCGGCCGGGTCGGCCACCTCGGCGGGCGGTCGGGGCCCGTCCGGGGTACTGACGAGCATGCGCCCGGCCGGGCCGAGGGCGGCGACCTGCTCCGGCGAGCGGCCGGTGAGGTGGAGCAGGGTGGCGACCCCGAGCCGGTCGAGTGTGACCGCCGCCTGCGCACCGGTGCCGCCGATCTGGGTGCGGCCGGGGGCGCGCTCGAGCAGCCACGCCTGGACGGCGAGGTCGGGAACCGGGAGGTCGGTGCCGTCGCCGGCGGCGACGCACTGGAGGATGCCGCAGCGGAGGTCGTCGACCGTTTCTGCGACGGCGACGCGGGGGCGGGCGAGGCAGCGGTCGGGGTTGGTCGCGCCGTCGAGCAGGCGGTCGAGGGTCGCGCGGTCGAGATGGGTGACGCGGTCGACGTTGCCGGTGAAGCCGCAGGCGACGGCGCGGCCGGCGTCGGCCCGGGCGAGAGTGCGCTCGGCGGCGGCGAGGGCGACGGCGCGCCAGTCGACGGGCGTCACGTGGTCTAGACCGGGGCGACGCGGAGGCCGGAGTCGGCGTCGAAGAGGAGGATGCCGGTCGGGTCGAGGTCGATGCCGACCGGGTCGCCCGGCCGCAGGTCGGCGATGCCGGGGAGGCGGGCGGCCAGCGCGCCCCCCTCCCACGCCACGGTGACGATGGTGGAGGGTCCGAGCGGCTGGGTGACGCGGACGGTGGCGTCGCGGCCGGCGGGGTCGAGCCGGACGTGCTCGGCCCGGACGCCGAGTTCGAGCGGGGCGGCCGGCAGCGCGGCGGCAAGGGCGGGCGGCAGGGGGAGGGCGAGGCTGCCGACGCGGAAGCGGCTGCCGGCGGCGTCGGCCTCGACCCGGCCGGGGAGGAGGTCGGTCGGCGGGCTGCCGACGAAGCGGGCGACGTAGCGGGTGGCGGGGCGGGCGTAGACCTCGGCCGGGGTGCCGAACTGCTCGATCTTGCCTTCGCGCATGACGGCGATCTGGTCGGAGAGCGACATCGCCTCCTCTTGGTCGTGGGTGACGAAGACGGAGGTCGCGCCGAGCCGGGTGTGGAGGAGCTTGACCTCCTCGCGCATGCGGACGCGGAGGGCGGCGTCGAGGTTGGAGAACGGCTCGTCGAAGAGGAAGACCTTCGGTTCGCGGATGACGGCGCGGCCGAGGGCGACCCGTTGCTGCTGGCCGCCGGAGAGCTCGCGCGGCAGGCGGCCGAGGTAGGGGGTCAGTTCCAGCATCTCGGCGACGCGGCCGACCCGCTCGCGGATTTCGGCCTTGGGCTGCTTGCGGAGGCGGAGGGTGAAGCCGATGTTGTCGGCGACGGTCATGTGCGGGTAGAGGGCGTACTGCTGGAAGACCATCGCCACGTCGCGCTCGAACGGGGTCAGGCCGTTGACGACGCGACCGTCGAGCCGGATCTCGCCGGCGGAGGGCTGCTCGAGGCCGGCGATCAGGTTGAGGGTCGTCGACTTGCCGCAGCCGGACGGGCCGAGCAGGGTGACGAAGCGGCCGTCGGCGATCCGCAGGTTGAGGCGCGGCAGCACCTCGACCCCGCCGAACGCCTTGCGGACGTCGACCAGCTCGACCTCAGCCACGGGCCGGTCCCGCGTCGGCGGCGGCGACCGCCTCGGGCGACAGGGCGTGGGGGTCGGGCGGGATCCGGCGGTCGAGCCGGAAGACGTCGGGCCGGGCGTAGTGGCCGATCGGGTCGAAGTCGAGCTTGGCGGCCTGCGGGGCGTCGCGGTCGAGGTCGGCGGTGAGGATCCCCTCCTCGTCCCAGAGCGGGCCGGCCAGCAGGTCGCCGAGCGGGCTGGCGATCAGGCTGCCGCCGCGGCAGACGATCTCCGGCTGGGCGGCGAGCTCGGCCCGGGAGCCGGGGTCGAGGTCGGCCGGGTAGTCGTCGCGGCGGACGAACTGGTTGCAGGAGAGGACGAAGCAGCGCCCCTCCATGGCGACGTGGCGCATGGTGGGCGCCCACGACTCGCGGCCGTCGGCGGTGGGGGCCAGCCAGAGCTCGATCCCCTGCTCGTGCAGGGCGGCGCGGGCGAGCGGCATGTAGTGCTCCCAGCAGATCAGGCCGCCGACCCGGCCGAGGGGGGTCGGCACGACGGCGACCGAGGAGCCGTCCCCCTCGCCCCAGACGAGGCGCTCGGAGGCGGTCGGCTTCAGCTTGCGGTGGTGGAGGAGGAGGCCGCCGTCCGGCCCGAAGAGGAGGAGGGTGCAGTAGAGGGTGCCGCCGACCGCGTCGCGCTCGGTGACGCCGACGGCGAGGTGGATGCCGAGGTCGCGGGCGGTGGCGGCGAGAGTGGCGGTCTCGGGGCCGGGGACGACGACGGCGCTGGCGGCGTAGCGGGCGAAGAGGGCCCGCCCCTCCCCCGTCCGGCTGCCGACGAGGGAGCCGAAGGAGAGGCCGCGCGGGTAGGCGGGGACGAACGACTCGGGGAAGAGGACCAGCTCGGCCCCGGCCCGGGCGGCCTCGGCGGCGAGGCTGACGGCCTTGGCGACCGTGGCGGCCTTGTCGAAGAGGACGGGCGTGGCCTGGACGACGGCGACGCGGTGGGTGGTCATGGCTGCGGAGTCCTTTGTCGCGTGGCGGCGAATCGGTGGAGGTCTCTCGTCAGTCGCCTCGGGCGGGAAGGCGATTGGCGAGGAGAGGTGTTTGAGCGAGAGCGGCGGGAGCGTCCCTCGCGGCCGTGCCGGCTGGGGCCGTCCTCACCCCCAGCCCCTGCTCCCGCGGCGGCGGTTGACAAGGAGAGACGTCCGTCGGGAAGCCGCCGCGCCGCGGCAACTCGGGAGTTCGAGGGAGGGCCGAGCCCGCCCCCGAGCCAAGCGATTCCCCGCTCCCGGCGTGACCTTGCGACT
>JBDHWC010000274.1:0-3545 GCA_039809985.1 Thermomicrobiales bacterium
GCCGCGGCCGCCGGTTGCCGCCGGGAGCGCGGCCGCCGAGCCGCGCACCGCGAGCCTCCCGGGCTTCGACGAGGCGTAACCCGCCCGCCGCGCGACGGGCACGGGACGGATGGCAACCAAGGGGGACGGTCGATGGCGACCAGCAACCACGCCCTCCTCGGCGAGGGGATCAAGATCTACATCGAGGCCATGCGCGCCCTGCTGGCAGAGGAACTGCCCAAGTGCCACACGGGCGACTGGTGGCAGGAGGGCGTCGTCCTCGCGCTGCGCGACCGCCAGCGCGAGAACCTGCTGCGCGACCTGGAGCAGAACCCCGGCAAGCCGCGGCTCGACCTGCTCGACACCGCCCACTTCAAGCCGGTGGTGCAGTACTCCCACAATCTCGGCCTCAAGCGCTCCTTCCCCGACTACCGGCAAGCCGGCGCGGCGATGGACCTGGTCAACAAGCGACGCCAGCAGTGGGCCCACCCCCCGTCCGGCGACATCCCCGCCGACGAGGCGGCCAACGCCCTCTACATCGCCTGGGAACTGCTGCGGGACGCGAACCGTCCCGAGGCGGCGCAGGTCGAGGCGGTCCGCCAGCGCCTGCTGGGGCACGAGCCGGGGAACGGGCCGTCGACGGCGAAGGGGCGCGCCGCCGACGCGCCCGCCGCGCCGACCGCCAAGGGGGAGCTGCCGTGGTGGTGGGAGGTCGCCGCGCCGCACGACTCGTTCAAGAACCCGAGCACCATCGACGAGTCGATCTTCGCCGCCACCCTCGGCGGCGTCCACAAGGGCGCGGCCCGCGCCGACTACCTCGACCCGGAGCGCTTCCTCGGCGCGACCTACTTCACCGAGAACCTGAAGCAGACCATCCGGGACACGGCCAGCCGCCTCGCCGGCGGCGACGGGCCGGCCGTCACCGAGATGCAGACCCCCTTCGGCGGCGGCAAGACCCATGCCCTGCTCAGTCTCTACCACCTCGTGCGCGACCCGGGGAAGGCGCTCGCGGTGCCGGGCGTGCGCGAGGCCCTCGGCGACGTCGCCATCCCGCCGGGGGTCAAGGTCGCGGTGGTCGACGGCTACGAGATGGGGGTCGAGCCCGAGCTGAAGGACAACGGCGCGGCCGTCTACACCCTCTGGGGCGAGATCGCCTGGCAACTCGACCCGGCCCGCTACGGGAAGCTGGTCGCGTCGTCCGACTCGGCGGGGACCGCGCCGGGCAACGCGGTCTTCCGCCAGATCCTGCAAGCCGCCTCCCCCTGCCTGATCCTGATCGACGAACTCGTCAGCTACCTGCAGAAGCTGAAGTTCGCCAACCAGCGGAAAACGCAGAACCTCTACCGGCAGACGATCCAGTTCGTGCAGGAATTGCTGCAGGAGGCGGGCAACGTCCCCGGCGTCGTCGTCATGATCTCGCTGCCGAAGAGCCGGAAGGAGTTCGGCGGCCTCGACCCGACCGAGTTGCAGGGGCAGCTCGGCATCCTCGAGGAACTGCAGGCCCGCGCCGACCGCGTCGTCGCCAAGCGGACGCCGGTCAACGACAGCGAGATCTACACCCTGATGGCGCGGCGGCTCTTCGCGCCGGTCGACCGCGCCGCGGCGACGCGCGCGGTCGACGCCTACCGCGCGACCTACGAGCGGAACCGGGAGCTCTACGACCCGGCGGTCTTCACCGCCGACTACCGGGAGCAGCAGATCGCCGCGTACCCCTTCCACCCGGAGCTGATCGACGTCCTCTACAAGAAATGGTCGACCGAGACCGACTTCCCGCGCACCCGCACCGTGCTGCAGCTGCTGGCGAACGTCGTCGCCGACCAGTGGGTGGCGCAGCGCCCGGCGCACGCGATCCAGTCGGCCCACGTCAACCTCGAGCGCGACGCGATCAAGTCCCGGATCGTCAGCGCGGCGGGCAGCATGGGCGGCTACGACGGCGTGATCGCGGCCGACATCCTCGGCGGCGACGCCCACGCCGACATGCTCGACGAGCAGCTGGGCGGCGACTACCAGCGGTTCCACGTCGCCCGCGGCATCGCCACCACGCTGCTGATGCACTCCTTCGGCGGCCTCCACCGGGCCGGCGCGCTCCCGTCCGACCTCCGGCTCGGCACGGTCGGCCCGGGGCTCGGCCCGGAGTACGTCACGGAGATCCTCGGCTCGCTCGAGGAACGGCTCTGGTTCGTCCACCGCGAGGGCGACCTGCTGCGGTTCCAGACCCGGCCGAACCTCTACCGGGTGATCGCGCAGTCGGCCGAGACCCAGCCGGACCACGTCGTCAGCGAGCGTCTGCGGGCCGGGCTGCGGGGCGTCACGGGGTCGCCAGCCGGCTTCAAGGTCCTCGAGTGGGCGGGCGCCGACGGCGCGATCGCCGACCAGGCGGCCGCGTCGATCGCGATCCTGCCTCCGACGTTCATGGTCGGTGACGACGGCGGCGGCCAGCCCGAGGCCGCGCCGCGCATCGAGGCCCTCTGGGACCGCGTCGGCGGCGGGCTGCGGCAGTGGCGAAACGCCCTGCTCCTCATCGCCCCGGACCGGGAGCTCTGGCGGCGCGCCGAGCAGGCGATGCGCGAGGTGCTGGCCTACGAGGGGGTGCGGGAGGCGGGGCACCGACATGGGCTGGACGTCTCCCCGGCCGAGGAACGCGACCTTGCCGCCCGGGCCAAGGAGAAGCAGGAGAGCCTCCGGACGGCGGTCGTCACCGCCTACCGCTGGGTCTACTACCCGACAGCCGACGGCTTGGCGACGCTCTCCCTCCCCGTTCCGGCCGTGAAGGGCGACCAGGTCGCCAACCGCGTGGTCGCGCGGCTGTCCGACCAGGACTACGGCACGCCGAAGATCCTCGACAGGGTCGGGGCGACCTATTTCGCCTCGAAGGTCGCGCCGCACGTCTGGAAGGACCCCGAGCAGCCGCTCGACCTGCGACAACTGAAGCAGCGGCTCTACGAGTGGACCTACCTGCCGCTGCTCGCGGACCGCGAGCGCACCGTGCGCGAGGCGGTGCGCGACGGCCTCAAGCAGGAACTCTGGGCGGTCGCGATCGGCGACTGGGAGACGAGCACCTTCACGCAAATCGTCGAGCGCCCCGAGGCGCTCGACGGGGTGGTCAACCTGTTCGACGGAACGGCGGCACTCGTGCAAGGCGAGCTGCGAGACCTCATTCGGGAGCAGGTCGCGCCCAAGTCGAAACCGGGGCCCGAGCCGGATCCGGGGCCCGGGACCGTTGATCCGCCACCGATCGTTCCGCCACCGCCGATCATTCCGCCGCCTCCCCTGCGGCACAGTCGGCTCCGGCTGCGCGTGAACGGCCTCGAGATTGGGAAGACGGCCAACCTGCAGCCGTATCTGTTCAAGGTTCTGGCGCAGCAGGACCCGGCGGCAGCGGTCGACCTCATGATCACGGTGCGAAGCGAAGCCGGCATCTCCGGCGAGACCTTGGACTCACGCATCGTCGAAGGATTGGAGCAACTCGGCATCGCGGTCGTATGGGATGCGGGCGGCTAGCACGGCCGCCTGCGCCCAACCGCCCCGCCCGGGCCTCGCCGTCGCGCGTCCCAGGCAACGCCGAA
>JBDHWC010000275.1:0-3540 GCA_039809985.1 Thermomicrobiales bacterium
CGGCGGCCCCGCGTCGGCCCGCGCCGTCAGCCGCCCAGCCGGCCCGGCCGCCCGAACACCGCCCGCGGGTCGATCGCCCGCCGCATCCAGTGGTTGAGCGGCACGAGGCCGCACCCCTGCCAGAAGCGGGCGGCCCGGCTGGCGGTCAGCCAGTGGAGCAGGCAGTGCGCGTGGCCCGCCTGCGCGGCCTGGTCCAGGCCGTGGTTGAGGAGGGCCGCGCCGAGGCCGCAGCCGCGGCGGTCGGCGACGGTCGCCGCCAGGAACAGGTAGACCGAGCCCTCCGGCGCCTGCATCGCCCCCTCGTGCCAGTGCGGCGAGGTCGGCGCGACGAAGAGCTGGTACGCGACCGGGCGGTCGCCCTCGCACGCCAGCCACCAGCAGCAGTCCGGGTCCTCCAGGTGCTCCGCCACCCACGGCGCGACGCTCGGCGCGGCCTCCGGCAGCCACGGCACGAAGATCGGCGCGTCGGCGAAGGTGCGGAGCAGCTCGACGGTCAGGTCGGTGACCGCCGCGACGTCGTCCGGCCCGGCCCGGCGGACCGACACCCCCGGCGGCAGCGTGCCGAGCGCCGGGTCGGGCCCGGTCGACCGGACCCCGAGCGCGATGAAGCGGGCGAAGCCGAGGTCAGCCCACGCCGCGTCGAGCGGCCCGGCCGGCACCGTCGCGAAGTGGACGTCGAGGCCGTGGTCGAGCCACGCCGCGGCCAGCGCGGCCTTCATCGCCGCCAGCGCGCCCGGCTCGGCCGGGTCGGCGGCGTGCCCCTCGTAGGGCACCTCGGCGGCGCGGGTCGGCATGATGCCGGCGAACGGGCGCACCGGCACGGCGTACTCCGGCCGGCCGAGCAGGAAGCCGACGGCCCGCCCGCCCCGGCGGGCCAGGACGCCGGTCGTGCCGGGGGTCGCGAACGACTCCCGCAGCAGCGCGAGGGCCCGTTCCGGCTCGCCCGGCGCGGCGGGCAGGCGCGGCGCGCGCTCCCGGTCGCGGCGGTGGCGCGCGGCGAGGAGGTCGGCGGCCTCCTCGAGCCGGTCGGCGGTCAGGTCCACGAGGGACAGCGGCATCGGGCACCTCCGGGGCAGGACGCGGTCAGGGGGGAGGGCAACCGGGTTCGCGCACGAGTGCACGTCATCGGCCGCCCGGATCGTAGCAGGTTGCCGTCGCCGGCGTCGGCCGAGCCCGGCGGCCGGTCGCGGCGGCACGGTGTGTGCAGGGCGGGGTGGCGAGCAAGGCGGCGCCTCGGCGCCGCGATCCGGTGGCGACCGCGAGGAACGGCGATGGCAGGCTCGAGGACGGCGGGCGACATCCCCGAGGGGGCGACCGTCTACGGTGCCGACGGCGAGAAGGTCGGCACGGTGGTCGCGGTCGGCGCGAACCACCTCGTGGTCGAGAAGGGGTTCTTCTTCCCGACCGACTACTTCGTCCCCTTCAGCGTCGTCGTCGGCCGCGTCGGCGACGACGGCGTCGTCCTCAGCGTCACTCGCGAGGTCGTCCTCAGCCAAGACTGGGACAGCGTGCCGGGCCCGACCGGGGCCGCCCCGGCCGACGCGCCCGCCGACCCCCGGCCCGACCCGGGGGACCCGAGGGGCTGACCCGCCCGGGCCGCCGGGCCGCCCCGCCCGGCACGCCGGACGCCCCGCCCGAGACCACCGTCCCTTGTCGCCGGGCGCCCCGATGCGACACCATGGCCCGGAACCGAACCGCCGAACCCACGCGCCCCGCGCCCGCCGCGGGCTCAGGAGGCCGACATGGACCCCACACGCTTCGACCGGATCACCCGGGCCCTCGCCGCCCCGGCCAGCCGCCGCACGACCCTCCGGGCGGTTGCCGCCGGGGCCGCCGGCGCGCTCGGCCTCGCCGTCAGCGGCGGCGCGCTCGCCGACCGCCGCCACGTCGACCAGTGCGTCAAGAAGTGCCCCGCCCTCTGCGACAAGTACATCGGCGACGACTACACCGACTGCATGGGCGGCTGCAACACCTGCTGCTGGCAGGGCATCTTCGACGAGGGGCGGACCGCGACCTGCATGGCGGCGATGATCGCCTGCACCGAGGCGCCGAACTGCCCGGCCCCGGCCGGCGCGACCGCCAACGCCGTCGCCCCGCCGCTGACCGTCGGCCCGTAGGTCGCGCCCTCTGTCCGTTGGGATGAAGAACGGGGGAGGGCATCGCCCTCCCCCGTGTCGCGTTCCCGACCGGTCCCCGGCTCAGAGCGGGCCGATGTAGACCACCTCCAGCAGCAGCCGGTCGGGCGAGGCGAACATCACCGAGTAGTACGTCTGCCCCTCGCCCTGACTGTACTCCGGGCGGTGGGTCGGCGTGTCGAACAGCAGTTCGACCTCCTGCTCCCGCAGCCACGCGGCGACCGCGTCGACGTCGGCGATCGAGTCGCAGCCGATCCCGAGGTGGTTCATCCCCGGCTCGTCCCAGTCGTGCGCGTGGGTCGCGGGGGTTCCGGGCGCGGCGAACCAGATGGACGGCGACTGCCCGTCGACGGCGAGCCCGAAGCCCCAGTCGCCTTCCAGCAGCGGCGTCCAGCCGAGCTGGCCGAACAACTGGCGGTAGAAGTCGAGATTGCCCGCCTCGACGTTGAACTGCAGGTGGTTGAGGTGCGTGCGCATCCCGGTGCCGTGCCCCTGTCTCCTCGTGCCGCCCCGCGGCGGCCCAGACACGCATCATAGAACAAATGTTCTCACCGGTCAACGGGTGGCGGTCGCCGGCGCGAGGGCGGTGGGCCGCGGCGGCTCAGTCCGCCGTGCCCGCCAGCACCCGGTCGATGTCCGCCAGCGTCGTCCGCGGGTTGAGGACCACGAAGCGGGCGGCCGCCTCGCCGTCGACCCGAGTCGGCATCACGAAGGCGTCGCCCCGCTCGCGCAGCGACGCGGCCCACGCGTCGTACGCCGCCGCCGACCAGCCGCGGCGGCGGAAGACGACCACCCCCAGTTCCGGCTCGGCCAGCAGTTCGAGGTCGGGGTTGGCGCGGACCCGGTCGGCCGCCTGGCGGGCGAGGGCCAGCGTCGTCTCGACCGCCGTTGCGTAGGCCTCGGTGCCGTGCGTCGCCAGCGAGAACCAGAGCGGGAGGCCGCGCGCCCGCCGCGAGAGCTGGATCGCGTAGTCGGCCGGGTTCCACTCCTCGCGCGCGTTCAGGGTGTCGAGGTAGGCGGCCGACTGGGTGTGGGCGGCCCGCGCCCGCGCCGCGTCGCGGTAGACGAGGGCGCAGGCGTCGAAGGGGGCGAAGAGCCACTTGTGGGGGTCGACGATGAAGCTGTCGGCCCGCTCGATGCCGGCGAAGCGGGGCCGGGCGCTCGGCGCGGCGAGCGCGGCCAGCCCGTACGCGCCGTCGACGTGCAGCCAGAGGCCGCGCTCGGCGCAGAACGCCGCGACCCCGGCCAGGTCGTCGACCAGCCCGAGGTTGGTCGCCCCGGCCGAGGCGACGACGGCGAAGAGGCCGTCGTCGGCGCCGGGCCCGGAGGCCGGCAGCGCCGCCCGCAGCGCCTCGCCGGTCAGGCGTCGCCGGGCGTCGACCGGCACCGGCACGAGGTCGACGTC
>JBDHWC010000276.1:0-3537 GCA_039809985.1 Thermomicrobiales bacterium
GAACGCCGTCGTTGATGCGTCGGTGTTAGTCAGCGCCTTCCTGTTCCCCGACAGCTTGCCGGGGCGGGTGGTCGCGGTCGTCACCCTGGCCGGGATCGCGCCGTTCAACGCGGCGGGCCTCGACTGGTTCGCCGGCATGGTCCCGGCCGGGGCGGCGGCGTTGCGGGCCGCGCAGCGCGGCCGGGCGGCACGGCTGGCGTTCGAGGCGACCGCCGAGTTCGACCCGGCGATCTTCACCGCCCGCGACTGGGCCGCGCTGGAGACCGACTGGGCGGATCTCGGAGCCGACGCCGGGACCGCGGGTCGGGAAGGGCCGGACGGGCTGGTCGACGACGACGTCGCCTTCGTCTCACCGTGGGGCTTCGCGGTCGAGGCGGTCGCGGTCCCGACGCTGGTGGTCCAGGGTGACGAGGACCGGGTCGTGCCGGAGGCGCACGGGCGGTGGCTGGCCGTCCACCTGCCGCGAGCGGAGTTCAGGTTGCGGCCGGGGGACGGGCACGTCTCGGTGCTGACGGCGGTGCCGGACGCGCTCGACTGGCTGCTGGCGCAGGGCTGAACCCAGTCGCGAGGGCTGGCGTCCCAATAGGGCGGGTTCCGTTCAAGCGGGCGGCGCCGACATGCGTGGGTGACCTTGGCCCATCGACGGGCAGCATGACGAGGCGGCGCTGCCGTCTCCCCGCGCGTGAACAGGGCGTTCGTTCGCACCATTGGGATGAGCGACACCCCGCACCGCGCCCGAAGGTCGGGAGCGGCCCCCCCGTCCCGATGGATGCCCTCCAGCCAGCACATCATCCTCCCAAAGCCAGTTCCGGCATTCTGGGCGGACCGGTCGGCTTGCGCCGTGATCCCGGCGGGACGACCATTCCCGTGTGCGGACCGAGCGGCCCCGGCCGGGTCGGGAGACGCGACCGGCGCGGGGCGAAGGGGGGCGGGTGCGATTCGGCGGGGGGACGGACGCGCGACGGTGGGCGCTGTGGGTGCTCGCCGCGGCGGTGCTGGCGGTCGGGCTGGCGGGGGTGGTCCGCGACCGCGCGCCGCTCCCCGTCCCCGCCGACCTCGTCGTCAAGCCGCGGCCGACCGTGCCGCCGACGCACACGCTGCGGGTCGCGCTCGGCTTCGGGGCGGACCCCTCGCTGCGGGTGGGCGACCCCTGCGGCAGCCTGACCGGGATGGCCGGGCGCGAGGTGGCGGTCGTCGGCCCCGGCGGGACGACGCTCGGGCGCGGCTGGTTCGACGGGGGCGAGGCGCAGCAGTTCGGGCACGAGACCCGCTGCGTGCTCTCGGCCACCGTCGGTCTGCCGGACGCGGCGTCCTACCAGCTCTGGTACGACTACGGCTCAGGCCTGCAAGCCGGGACGCTGCCGCCGCTGACCCGCGAGCAGCTCGACTGCCTCGGCTGGTCGATCAGCCCTCGGATCCACATCGCGCCCGTCGGCACCCCGACCGCCGCCGAGCGCTGCCTTGGCGTCCGCGTGCGGCACGAGTGAGCGGGCGGTGTGCCGGACGACGCGCCGGCGCGCCGCCGCGCGCGATCGGGCCGTGATCGGCGGTCTCCCCGCCTGCACACGGTCCGGGGCGAAGTTCCGGGGACGCCGCTGCGCGTCTCGGCTGACGGGATCGACCGGCGATCGTGCCGTTGGTTCCGGGCATGCTCCTCTGCCCCCGGATGGCCGTGCACTGCGCCTGCGGCAGCGTTCGAGTGCGCCCGCCAACGCGTGAGCCGTGTCGCCGCGCACTCGGTGGCCGGACCCCCTCGCCTACGATCGGTTGCGGTCGGGGCGGCGCGCGCCCGACGCGAGACGGGAACCGGGGAGCAGACGTGGTCACGGAGCAGGGAGCAGCAAGCGGGGCGGTGGCGGCGCGTTGGACGCGGCGAGGGGTGCTCGGGGCGGCGACGGCCGCGGCGCTGGGTCGGGTGGCACGGGCTGCGGCGGCGGAGCCGGCGGGCGCGTGCGCCCCGCCGCTGCTGACCGGGAAGTTCGTCGCGACGAACCCGAGGGAGCGTCTGGCGCAGTCGTTCCGGGCCGCGCGCGGCGGCAAGGTCAGCAGCATCTACCCCTCGTCAGTCGCGGCGGGAGGGGGTTGGGGGCGAGGACGGGCCAGATGGGCTCGGCCGCCAGGAGCGAAGGCCACGTTCAATCAGCCTGCTTGTCAGGTTGTGAGCGGGGCCGGGGTGGCCGGCGGGAGGCCGCCGGCCACCGAGCGTCGGCCGGGCCTAGGCGACCCGGATGTTGGTCGCCATCCCCCGCTGGTAGTGGTCCATCAGGTGGCAGGACAACTGGTAGTTGCCCGGCTCGGCGAAGGTCCAGGTCAGGCTGGTCGCCTTGCCAGGCTCGACGTCCTCAAGTTCGGCCTCCTTGTCGTCGGCCTCCAGCGGCTCGTCGACCGCCCCGGCCTTCTCGATGATGAACTCGTGCGTCAGCGCACCCTTGTTGACGACCTCGAAGGTGTAGGCGGTGCCGACCGCGAAGCTGGCGGCGTCGGGCGTGATCACGCCGTCCGCCAGCGTGACGCCGACCTTGCCGTCCGCGGCGGCGGCGACGGGGGTGCCGGCGGCGGCGGTCGGCTTGGCGTCGAAGGCGGAGCCGGGGGCGACGACGAACCAGACGCCGCCGATCCCCTCGCCGTTGAGGTCGCCGGGCCCCGGGTCAGCGGCGAAATGGTAGAGCGGGATGTCGTTGTAGGCGATCTGGGCCGCGCCGTCCGCGCGCTGGATCGCGGTCAGTGCGCCGTCGACGCCGGCGGGGAGCGTGAGGTCGCCCTCGGCGGCGAAGGCGGGCCAGTTGGCGAGGCAGTCGCCGGTGCAAGTGCTCGCGCCGGGGGCGGTGTCGTTCAGGAAGCGGTAGAGGGTGCGGCCCTGCGGGTCGGCCAAGTAGGGGCCGGCGACCGGGTCGTGGCGGACGAAGACGCTTAGAGCCGGGTACTCCGACGCCGTGCCGTACGACGACTCGGGCGTGGCGTCGTCGGCGGCGACCCGGCCGAGCCCGAGCCGGGCGACGGCCGGTGCCATGGCGGCCGCCGCGGCGGCGCGCAGCAGGGTGCGGCGCGGGGCGCGGGCGGCGAGACGGTCGACCGGGGTGAACGTGCTCATGCGAGCCCTCCTGGGGCGGCCGGCCGGGGGCGCGCCCGGGTCGGCGGTTGGCGCCCGCGACCCGGCGGTCGTGGCGGCCGGGTGCGGGGCGGCTTCGGCGGCGGCGTGCCGCCAACGTGCAGGACGACGGTTGGGGGGCTGGCTATTCCCGGTCGGGGGCTGGTGGGCAGGCGACGCGCCTCGATCTCGTGCGCGCATGCCCGGGGCGGGGACGCGGCAACCGAGGGGCGCCCGGGGCCGCCACTCCGTCCGGCATGGGTCAGGCGTCTCGGCTATGGGCATGGGTGCACCAGGTGATACGATGTCCAGCGAACGGTGTTAACCGCGACACCGGCGGTGAGCGCACGGGGCGGACGCAAGGAGACGTGCCAGCCATGCGGAACGGGCGGTTCGACGCGATGACCCGCGCCATCTCGCGGCGCGGGCTGGTCGGGGGCGCGGCCCTG
>JBDHWC010000277.1:0-3530 GCA_039809985.1 Thermomicrobiales bacterium
GGACGGTGCGCGTCGCCGCCGGCGTCTACGCGGCCCAAGGTCTCGTCTACTTCCTCCTCGTCCTCTGGCTGCCGGCGGTCTACCTCGACGCGGGCCTCTCGGACGCCGCGGCCGGGGCCCGCCTCGCCGTGCTGACCGGCGCGAGCCTGCCGGGCACGGTCCTCTTCCCGGCGTGGATCCGGCGCGACGGCTCGACCCGCGCTCCCCTGCTGGCGGCGACCGCGATGACGTTCGCCGGGGCCCTCGGCTTCGCGCTGGCGACCACCGCGCCGACGCTGCAATGGCTCTGGCCGGCGCTGGCCGGGCTCGGCGTCTGCGGCATGCTGGTCGCCGCTGTCGTCGACACCGCCAACGCCGCGCCCACCTCGCGCACCGGGGACGCTGCCGGTGCCGTCCTCTCCGTCGGCTACGTGCTGACCGCGCTCGGCCCGCTGCTCGCCGGCGTCGTCCGCGACCGCACCGGCACCTACAGCTCGGCGATGCTGATCCTGCCGGTGATCACCGCCGCCGCCCTGCTCCTCGCGTTCCTCAGCCCGAACCAGCCGTCCGTCCGCCCGCTCGAAGAAGGAGACCCTGCACTGTGACCACCGCCGAACCGCGCGCCCGCCTCCGCGACCTCGGAATCACGATCGGCCGCTACCCGACCGGCCGCTGGAACGCGATCACCGACGTCGCGGGGGTCGCGGTCGGGATGACGACCCTGATCTCCGGCGACGGCCCGCTCGAGGTCGGCACCGGCCCGGTCCGGACCGGCGTCACCATGATCCTGCCCCGCGCCGACGACGTCGGCGCGAACCCCGTCTTCGCCGGGGTCCACGTCCTGAACGGCAACGGCGAGATGACCGGCACGATCTGGGTCGAGGAGTCGGGCCAGCTGACCACCCCGGTCGGGATCACCAACACCCACAGCGTCGGCGTCGTCCGCGACGCGATCATCTCCTGGGAGGTGGCCCGGAAGACGCGGCCGGAGATCTTCTTCAGCCTGCCGGTGGTGGCCGAGACGTACGACGGCTGGCTGAACGACATCAACGGCATGCACGTCAAGCCGGAGCACGTCTGGGCCGCCCTCGACGGGGCGACGAGCGGCCCGGTCCCCGAGGGGTGCGTCGGCGGCGGCACCGGCATGGTCTGCCACGAGTTCAAGGGGGGCACCGGCACCGCCTCCCGCGTCCTGCCGGAGGCCGAGGGCGGCTGGACCGTCGCCGCCCTCGTCCAGGCCAACTACGGGGCCCGCCGCAACCTCCGGGTCGACGGCGCGCCGGTCGGCCGAATCCTCGACACCGAAGCGGTCCCCGGCTTTCTCGAGGCGCGCCGCGAGACGCGGCCGGACGGCTCGATCATCGTCGTCCTCGCCACCGACGCCCCGCTCCTCGCCCACCAGTGCCGCCGCCTCGCCCAGCGGGCGACGATCGGCATCGCCCGCGTCGGCGGCTACGGCGCGGACAGCTCCGGCGACATCTTCCTCGCCTTCGCCACCGGCAACCGCGGCCTGCCCGGTCCCGACCTCGCGGTCCCCGCCGCGCCGGTCGCCGGCCTGCGGATGGTGCCGAACCAGGCGATGTCGCCGATCTTCGAGGCCGCCGCCGAGGCGACCGAGGAGGCGATCCTGAACGCGGTCTGCATGGCGACCACCACCACCGGCGCAAACGGCCGCACGATCCACGCCCTGCCGCTCGACCGCCTGCGGGCCATCGTCGCGGCCCACAACGCGGCGTCCGAGGCGTGAGGCGCGACTGCTAGAATCGCCGATGGAACGACCGACCGCGTCAGGCCCGCCGCGGCCTGCGCCCGCACGGAACGGGAGCCCGCACCATGACCGACCACTCCGAGGACCGCCACCCGAGCGCGGTCAGCCGCCGCACGCTCATCGCCACCGCCGCCGCCGGGGCCGCCGTCGCCGGCCTCCGGCCCGCCGGACGTCTCGCCGCCGCCCCGGCCCGGCAAGACGCCGCCAAGACGCTGACAGTCGCCCTCAACGGCTCGCCGTACAACCTCGACCCCCACTCCTCGTACGACTACCGCTCGACGGTCGCCATTCGCGGCCCCTTCGAGGGGCTGATCGCGCTCAAGGGCGGCGCCACCGACGAGTACGTCGGCGTCATCGCCGAATCGTGGTCGGCCAACGACGACAAGAGCGTCTGGACCTTCAAGATCCGGCCGAACGTCACCTTCCAGGACGGCTCGCCGTGCGACGCCGAGGCGGTCCGCGCCTCCTTCGAGCGCTTCCTGACGCTCGGCCTCGGCCCGGTCGACGTCATCGGCCGCTTCGTCTCCGACCCGAAGCAGATCACCGCCCCGGACGCCGCCACCGTCGTCTTCGACCTCGGCAAGCCGCAGCCGATCTTCGAGGCGGCGATGGCGTCGCAATACGGGCCGCTGATCGTCAACGCCAAGAAGGCGCGCGAGATGGAGACCGACGGCGACTGGGGCTCCACCGCGGCCCAGACCGACTCGACCGGCCTCGGCACCGGCCCCTACAAGATCGACGTCTTCGAGACCGGCAGCGACGTCCAGATGAGCCGGTACGAGCACTACTGGGGCGGCTGGACCGGCGACGAGTTCGACTCCGTCGTCGTCCGTACCGTCGAGGAGGTCGCCACCCGCCGCCAGCTGATCGAGCAGAGGGGCGCCGACATCGTCGACAACCTGACCCCCGAGGCGCTGCAGGCGCTCGAGCAGAACGCCGACCTCGTGCTCGACAAGAGCTACAGCACCCAGGTCATGTACCTGACGCTGCTGCAGGGACGCGAAACCGCCAAGCCGGAGGCCCGGCAGGCGCTCGCCGCCGCCTTCCCCTACGACGACGTCGTCAGCGGCATTTACAAGGGGTACGCCAAGCGGGCGATCGGCCCGGTCGCCGAGCTGACCCGCGGCTTCGCCAAGGAGACCCCGGTCTTCACCACCGACCTCGACGCCGCGAAGGAACTGTTCGCCAAGGCGGACGTGGCCGAGGGGACGACCCTGACCCTGATGCAGGAGTCCGGCGACGAGAACACCAAGTCGGCGACCCAACTCTTCCAAGCCAACCTCGCCAAGATCGGCATCACCCTCGACATCCAGACGGTCGACCTCGCGACGTCGAACGCGATGTTCTACGGCGACTCCCCGGTCGAGGAACGGCCGCACATGATGCCCAGCTTCTGGTGGCCCGACTACAACGACGCCTACAACCACCTCTACCCGCAGGTCGCCTGCGACTCCTGGGGCTCCAAGGGCGCGAACGCCGGCTTCTACTGCAACAAGGAGGTCGACGCCGGCCTCGCCGCGGCAGGCGCAGCCGCGGACGAAGCGACCTACATGAAGGCGCTCGCCGGCGTGCAGCGGATCCTCTCGCACGATGACCCGTCGGCCATCTACTACCTGCAGCCGCAGTGGACCACCGTCCTCCGCAAGGACATCGAGAACTTCGTCTTCAACCCGATCTACATCGGCACCTACGACTTCTACCGCCTGCGGCGCAAGGCGTAGCGACCGGTCGCGGCCGGGCGCAAGGCGCGCGACGCGGAAGAGGGCTCGGCCCTCCCCCACTC
>JBDHWC010000278.1:0-3517 GCA_039809985.1 Thermomicrobiales bacterium
CTGGCGGCCGGCGCCGGCCGCGGCGCAGGCGACGCCGGAGGCCGGGCCGACCACCCCGGTCGCGGCCGGCGAGCCGGGCATCTGGTGGACGGCGAACTCCCCGTTCCTGAAGGGGGTGATGACCGCGCCGAACCGGGAGCCGGCGATCCCCCACCCCGACCGCGAGGCGAGCGCCGAGCAGAAACTGGCGGCGCTGGCCGGCACGGCCGGGCGCAAGCCGAACCTCGTCATCTTCGTCGTCGACGACATGGGCTGGGGCGACCCCGGCTGCTTCGGCGGCGGCTCCGCGATCGGCGCGCCGACGCCGAACATCGACCGCCTCGCCGCCTCCGGCCTGCGGATGACCTCCGCCTACGCCCAGCCGGCCTGCACCCCGACCCGGGCCGCGATGCTGACCGGCCGCCTGCCGCAGCGGACCGGCCTCACCCGGCCGACGGCGGCGGGCGAGGCGACCGCCGGCATGGCCGGCGAGGTGACGATCGCCGCCCTGCTCAGCGACGCCGGCTACGTCACCGGGATGACCGGCAAGTGGCACCTCGGCGAGGACGAGGGGCAGTGGCCGACCGACGTCGGCTTCGACGAGTACTTCGGCAACCTGAGCGCCAACACCTCCTACCACGACTTCCGCGACCCGGAGTTCAGCCCGGAGCTGGTCTTCAACCCCGAGCGGAAGGCGGCGATGGACAAGGTCCATTTCGTCCGCACCACGGTCAAGGGGTGGAAGGACGGCCGCCGCGAGTACGGCGAGGAGATCAACCTCGAGACCGAGCCGAAGCTGGAGATGGAGTACCTCGCCTGGTCGCAGGACTTCATGCGGCGGGCGGTCGCCGCCGACCAGCCGTTCCTGCTCTACCACGCGATGAACCGGGTCCACACCAAGAACTACCCGAACCCCGACTTCCGCGGCGCATCGCCGGCGGCGATCCCCTACAAGGACAGCGTCGTCGAGGCCGACTTCGTCCTCGGCGAGATCGTCCGGACGCTGCAGGACCTGGGGCAGACGGAGAACACGCTGGTCGTCTTCACCTCCGACAACGGGCCGGAGGAGGACGTCCACGGCGGCGGCATCTCCAACTCCGACGCCGGCCACACCCCGTTCCGCGGCGCGAAGGGGACGACGTGGGAGGGAGGTGGCCGGGTGCCGGCGATCGCCGCCTGGCCCGGCACGGTCGAGGCCGGACGCGTCTCCGACGGCCTGTTCGACCTGATGGACCTCTTCTCCACGTTCGCCCGGCTCGGCGACGCGGGACCGCTGCCGACCGACCGCTACTACGACGGGATCGACCAGACCTCGTGGCTGCTGGCGGAGGGGGACGACAAGCAGGAGTCGAACCGGGAGGCGGTCTACTACTGGTTCGGCCAGGAGTTCTACGCGGCCCGCTGGCGCGAGTTCAAGCGCTTCGAGCAGATCATGACCATCGGGATGGACCCGGGGCCGAGCACCTACGGCGGCCTCTTCAACGCCACCCGGAATCCGATCACCGACCCGACTCAAGGTTGGTACTTCAACCTCTGGGGCGACCCGAAGGAGCGGGTGCCGGTCCTCCGCGGCTGGCTCTTCGGCCCGCTGATCGAACTGACCAGCCGCAACAAGGCGACCTTCGCCCTCTACCCGCAGGCCCCGCGCGGGGTGGTGCTCAACGGCTACCTGCTCGGCGGCCCGGCCGGCGGCACGGTGCCCCCGAAGTTCCTCGCCGCGCTGCAGGCCCAGATGCGCGACAACCCCGGCAACGACCCGGACTGAGCGGGGTCGCCACTGCGGGCGGTGCCGCCTCAACGCCAACGCGCCCGTCCCGGCATGGCCGGGACGGGCGCGACCAACAATGTGCCGATGCTAGTCTCCCGCGCGCGCCTCCAACGCGACGCTCCGTTCCCGGAATTCTGGAAAACTGGTGTAAATCTCCCGCAGAAGCTCGGTGAAGGAAAGCGAGGTCACCCGAGCCTTTACCCGTGCGACGGTTTCAAGATCGGCTTCCGCCATCGTCTCGGTAAGCTCACGATACCGGACGCGACCACGATCCGTGAGGTCGAAGACTCGCCGTCGCGTGCTGGGGAAGCGCGTCACGGTCACAAGACCTTCCGCCTCGAAGGCGTCAAGATCTCGGTAGACCGAGGAATCGAACGGCCCGTAGTCATAGGCCTCGAACGTGAACAGGGACGCAGCCGGGTGCCCAGGCTCCATGGCCAGGAGGAAGAGCCCTTTCATGGCCCGCACCTGATCGACCCCGTGCGAGCCCCCCGGTGCTCCCAACAAGAGCAGCAGCCACTGCTGGCGAGGGTTCACGGCGTCCTCCTTTGGTGGCCCCATCAATAGGACCTGTTAGTTTAGCACGGTTGCTCGCCAGAACAAGTGCCCATTTTCGCGGTTGCCGAGCGGAGTCTCACTGATTCACTCATTGTGGCCCTTCGCCGATCGGGCGGGCGCCTCCTGCGCGTCGTCGCTTCGGATCACCTCAGCCTCCTCGATGCGGTCGCGCGTCTCGATGAATCCGTCATCGACGCGCTCAAGGTCTGCCATGAGTCCCTTGAAGCGCCGCCACAGCCGTGGCTCTGGTTCCCTCCCCGCGCGGCTTCGCTCGTAAAACAACTCGTGCTCCACTTCCGCCCAAGCATGGTCAAGGACGCTGCGAATCTGCAGCTCGACCTTCTGGCTCGCGTGAGCTTGCCACTCAGGCAGCGCTCCTCGCCGCTTGTCGAGCGAGATCACCAGATGATAGGAACGGTACCCAAACTCGCCGTGGGCCGACGGCACCCGCTGACCCGACGAGTTTGCCGTATCGACGTCGAACTCGCGCTCGAACAATGCAGCGGCTTTCCCAACATGGTCTTGGTAGTAGACGATCACACGCACGCCAACCACGTCCGTCATCTCGGAATCCGGATCGGCATACGACTTTCGCCGCACCTTCTCCCGGTACCCTTGCACATTCTTGCAGCGAGACTCGACGTGTTGGACCTTGACCCCCTCGCTGTCAAGCAGCGATCGCACCAACGCCTCGAAAGCGGACCGAAACGAGTCCAGTCGCGGAAGGTGTGCGCGGTAGGCTTCGACCGCGCGTTCTACCGCTACGTCCGGAATCGCATCGCGCGCATCGTCCGATGACTGCCCTTCGCCAACCATCGTCTTCCCCATGCAATGTCAACGGGAGCGATTGTGCGGTCAGATGTCCGCATCAGGCAATCCGCCTACGGACCCGGAAGGGGTGCTTTCCTCGGCCAGCATTACCGCCCCGGCGCGGCGAGGTCCCAGCCGAGGTCGGCGGCGCGGAGCAAGGCCTGGCGGCGGCCGGAGACGCCGAGCTTGCCGTAGACGCTGCCGAGGTGGAACTTGACCGTGCCGGCCGAGATCGAGAGCGCGTCGCCGATCTCCTGGTAGGTCATCCGCCGGGCGAGCAAGGCCAGCACCTCCGCCTCGCGCACCGTCAGCAGTTCCAGCGGCGAGGGGCGGCCGCCCGCCTCCGGGCGGGAGCGAGCCCGCGCCGCCGCCGGGTCGGCGGCCAGCCACGCCGCCACGCGC
>JBDHWC010000279.1:0-3508 GCA_039809985.1 Thermomicrobiales bacterium
CTGTTCGCGCCGAGGCCGAGGGCGTAGAAGGCGGTGGCGTCGAGGTCGAGCGCCGCCCACTTGCCGGTGCGGGGCGCGCGCAGCATCTCCCGTACGTCCTCCGACGAGTCGGCGTTCAGCGCGCCGGGGAGCCACGGGGCCGGGCCGGCGGCGGTCCAGAAGAGGTAGGCCTCGCTCTTGCTCCGGTAGCAGGTCGCCGGGTCGGCCAGCAGTTTGTTCAGGGCGTTCAGGTACTTCTCACCGCAGGAGGGACACGTCGGCGCGATGGTGGAGTTCGCAAGGCCGTAGGACTCGAAGACCTCCGAGTTGGCGGAGACCAGGTCCGTGCCGGAGGCCTGGCCGCCCGGGATGCCCTTCACCTTGAGCGGGTGTCGCAGCAGCACCGGCCCGACCCGGCCGCAGACCATGCACGGCAGGACCGGGGCGTCGTCCTTGGCCGAGGCCGAGGCGTCCCCGTCCTCCTCCTCGCCGGCACGTTGGCTTCCCCACCATGCCCGCACCTCCGGCAGATCGATGGGGAAGACGCCGTCGACTTGGAACGTGGCGTTCGCGCTCGGGTCGAAGTCGGTCGGCAACGGCAGCGACGTCGGGTCGAGGCCGTCGAGGAAGGTGGCGGCCGCGCGCACGGCGGGCGCGTCGGTCGCCTCGGCGCACGCGCGCACCTGCTCGGCGAACTGGCGCGCCTGCTCGGCGACGCGGGCGGGCTTGTCGTTCTCGCGGCCGAGCCCGAGCAGGTAGGGCGCGGTGTCGCAGAGCAGTTTCGGGCGGATGCCGACCGTGCGCTTGACGGTCGGCGCAAGCCGGCGCCGACCGCTCTTGGTTGATTTGTTCGCCGAGTCGGCGGTGTCGATCGGGGGTCCGATCAGGCGACCCGACGCGTCGAGCCGAAAGACGTAGCGGACGGGCGTCTCCTGGTACCCCGCAGGCGGCAGGTCGAGGTCGCGGTCGGCGTAGTCGCAGAGGCGCTGGAGAAGCATCAGGCACCCCCTCCCGCGCCGTCGCCCGGCCACGGCGGCACCCGCAGCACGCCGCGGTCGAGCTCGGCCTCGAAGAAGATCGGGTCGGCCCGGCCGCTGCCGTCCGCGGCGTAGTCCATCCCGAGCAGCATCCGGCCGAGCGGGCCGCTGACGTCGATCGGCCGCTCGTCCCCGTTCGGCGGCGCGAAGGCGGCGCTCCACTCGCGGCAGCCGAGGTACGGCGGGGTGAAGCACTGGCCGCGCTGCACCCGCCGCCGGAAGGTGTCGCGGTGCTTCGCCTCCGCGTCCGCCCCGCCGGCGTGCGGCCGCGGCACCGCCCGCACCACGTAGGCGACGTCGCGCAGGGCGAGCGTGTGGCGCTGGGTCCGCTCCTCCGGGGCGGCATAGCCCCCCGTCGGACCCCAGCCGCGGGCGGCCCGCTCGGAGGCGCGCCCCTTCACCTCGTTCCGGGTGAAGGAGGCGAAGGCGACCTCCCGCAGGACGGCGATCTCCCGCACCTCCCACCGGAACTCCGGCTTCCAGTAGATCGCCTCCAGCACGCCGCGGGCGGCGGAGGGGGTCATCACCGGGTAGCTGACCCGCTCCACCTTCATCTCCGGCCGGGTGAAGCAGGCGAACTCGCCCCAGACCAGCACCTCGACCGGCGTGTCGAACCTCGGGCCGTCGTCTCGCGGCGGCACCGGCCGCGGGTCGTCCATCGGCACCCTCCTGCTCCTTGGTCCTCGCTCGCCCCCGGCCCGTTGCCGGCGACGGCACCGTAGCAGCCGCAGTGGGCGTTGGCTGCGACACCTCCCGGCGTTGGTCCCGGTCTGGGACTCGGTGCCCACCCATCCCTGCCGCTCGTCAGACAACCAACTTGGTCGGGTCCGACGCGACCTCGATCCCGCGCCGCCGGTCGTAGCGGCCGTGCCACTCCCAGAGGCCGCCGGCGAGTTCCGAGACGAGCCCGATGTCGCGCGCCTGGCCGAAGGTCCACGGCGTGAGCTGGACGGTCAGCGGCTGCAGCACGCCGAGCGCGTCGCGCACCGCCGGGCCGCCCTTGCCGCTCGCGGCGGCCCGGCGCAGCACGTCGAGCGCGGCCTCGGCTCGCGCGGCGCGCTCGGCGGCCTCGGGGTCGCCGGGCGACCCGGCGTACTCGACGACAACCGCGATCCCCTCGTCGTCGATCAGCCGGGCGTTCTTGGCCACGGTGGCGAAGTTGCACCGTTCGCGGTCGCGCTGGATCCCCTTGGCGTCGGAGTCGACGTTGCCGAACAAGTCGCCGAAGTAGCGGCGGAAGGTGGCCGGGTCGTTCGGGTCGGGCCAACGGTCGGGGTCGGCGAGCTCGCCGCGGGTGACGTCGGTCGCGGTCCGGTACGGACCCTGCGGCACTCGGCCGTCGGCCGGCTCGAAGACGACGACGTCGCCGTGCACGCGCTTCCCCTCCCGGTTGCAGCGGCCGGCGGCCTGGACGATCCGCTCCAGCGGCCCGACGGCGCGGAAGACGACCGGGAAGTCGATGTCAACCCCTGCCTCGACCACTTGCGTGCTGACGACCCGGCACGGCTCGCCGGCGGCGAGTCGGCGGCGGACTTCGGCCAGCACGTCGCGCCGGTGCGCCCCGCAGAGGAGGGTCGAGAGGTGGAAGGCCCCCGGGTCGTCGAGCGCGTCGAGCAGGGCGAGCGCGTCGGGCCGGCTGTTGACGATCGCCAGCGCCTGCGGCTCCTCCCGCAGCGCGTCGGCGACCTCCTCCCACTCCCACGCCTCGCCCGGGCTCGGCCAGCGGTAGGTGACGCGCTCCAGCTCCCGGAACAGGCGGGCCGGGTCGGGGGCGATCTCGTGCGCGGCGACGAAGCGCTGCCGCACCGCGTCGTCGCCGGCGACTGCCTCGAAGGCGGGCTGGGTGGCGCTGGCGAGCAGCACCGTGCAGCCGTAGTGGTCGACCAGCGACGCGAGAACGTCGAGCAACGGCTCCAGCAGCGGCGCGGGGAGCGTCTGCGGCTCGTCGACGACGACGACGCTGCGGGCCACCCGGTGCAGCTTGCGGCAGGCG
Organism: Thermomicrobiales bacterium; assembly: GCA_039809985.1. Classification (GTDB taxonomy): domain Bacteria; phylum Chloroflexota; class Chloroflexia; order Thermomicrobiales; family UBA6265; genus JAICJJ01. Next base: position 3,010 of record JBDHWC010000279.1, read on the forward strand.
CGGGAGCGGTTGCCGAGCAGGCTCTCGAAGAACTGGACGGCGGTGGTGACGACCACCGGCGCGTCCCAGTCCTGCACCGCGAGCCGCCGCCACGCCTCGGCCGGGGTGCCGGTGCCGTCGGCCGACTGGTCGTCGGGGGCCGTCTCGCCCGCGCCGCCGAAGTGCTCCAGCACCGCCCGCGGCAGCGGCAGGGCGCGCCGGTAGGCGTCGGCGGTCTGGTCGGTGATCGCGAGGTAGGGCGCGACCGAGACGACCCGGCGCAGGCGGTGGGCCGCGGCGTGGCGCAGCGCGAAGCCGAGGCCGGAGAGGGTCTTGCCGCCGCCGGTCGGGACGGTCAGCCGGAAGAGCCCGGGCGGCAGCGCGGCGGCGGCGAGGCAGGCGTCCCAGACCTCGGCCCGGACCCGGTTGACGACCGAGCCGGGGTCGGCGAGGCCGGCGACCAAGCGGGCGTGGTCCGCCTCCAGCAGCGGCAGCAGGTCGGCGACCGCCGGCGCGCCGC
>JBDHWC010000280.1:0-3473 GCA_039809985.1 Thermomicrobiales bacterium
CTCGGCGCGGCCGCTTGCGACCGGGCCGCCAGCGCCGCCGAGGGCTCGGTCGCCGCGTTCATCTCAAAGGACGCCGCGGCGGGGACTCCGGTTCCGGCAGCCGGCGCGAACCCCCGCGGGGCGACGATCCCGACCGCGCCGCCGGCCGGCGGCGCGGCCCGGTGGGTGGAGACGATGTCGCCGGCGGTGACCATCACCAGCAGCGCCGCCACCGCCACGGTCGCCAGCCGCAGCGCCGGCAGGAAGTCGAGCATCGGCGCGAACCAGTCGTGGCCGCGTCCCTGTTGCAGATGGCGGGGCTCGAGCGCGAAGGAACGGCCGGGGGAGAACTGCGGCAGGGTGCGCAGGAGATCGACGACCGCTTCCGTCTCGGCGAGGTCGGCCCGGCACGCCGCGCAGACCCCGAGGTGGGCGGTCGCCTCGGCCCGGGCCGCGGCGTCGAGCTGGTCGTCGATGTAGGCGCTCAGCAGGTCGAGGTCGAGATGGCGGGAGACCTCCCCGTCGCGGTCCCGCCAGCCGGCGGGGCGCGCTCCGGGCGGTCCGTTGAGGTCGGTCGCGTCAGATGCCATCGTTCCCGCCCGCTGAGTCCGGCGTGCCGTCCGGCGGCTCGCCCTCCGCCCGTTTGCCTTGGAGACGGGTGAATCGCCCGAAGAGTTCCGACGAGGCCGCGTCGTCGCGCAGGATCTGCCGCAGCCGGCTGCGGGCCCGGCTCAGGCGCGACTTGACGGTGCCGAGCGCGGCCCCGGTCGCCTCCGCCGCCTCGTGGTAGTCGAGGCCCTGCACGTCGCAGAGGATGACGACCGTCCGCTGGTCCTCCGGCAGCAGGGCGAGGGCGCGCTCCAGCTGCATCCCCAGCTCCTTGCGCAGCGCGCCCGCGTCGGGCGACTCGTCCGGCGCGCCGCCCGCCGTCCAGACCGGCTCGATCTCGAACGGCTCGGCGTCGAGCGACGAGGCGGTGCGCCGGTTGCGGACCCGCAGCAGGTCGAAGCTGCGGTTGGTCGCGATCTTGAACAGCCACGGCCGGACCGCGTCGCCGCGGAAGCCGTCGAGGCTTCCCCACGCCCGGATGAACGTGTCTTGGGTCGCGTCCTCCGCCGCCGGCGCGTCGCGCAGGATGCGCAGGCAGACGTTGAAGACCGCCCGCTCGTGCCGCAGCACCAGCAGGTTGAAGGCGTCGAGGTCGCCGGCCCGCGCCCGCCGCAGCAGGTCGTCGTCCTCGCGCGCGGGCGCCGGCAGCGGCGGCGGCGGCACCTCGGGCGTCCCGGCCGGGCCGTCGGCCGGTCTGGACCGCGACCACGGCCGACGCGTGCGGGCCATCGGCTGCGCCGGCTCCCGCTACGACTCGAGCCGGACACGCGCCAGCACCGCCGGGTTGGCGACGGTGCCGGGCATCCTGCCGCGCAGCACGTCGAGGGCCGCGTTCAGCGTCTCCCGCCGCACCACGTCGACCGACCGCTCGGAGTAGTAGGCCGAATGCGGGGTCAGGATCACGTTCGGCAGGCCGTAGAGGCGCGAGCCGGCCGGCAGCGGCTCCGGGTCGACGACGTCGAGCGCGGCGGCGGCGATCCGGCCGCCCTCCAACGCGTCGGCCAGCGCCTCGAGGTCGACCAGCGGGCCGCGCGCGGTGTTCACCAGCGCGGCGGTCGGCTTCATCCGGGCCAGCTCGGCCGCGCCGATGATGCCCCGGGTCTCCGGCGTCAGCGGACAGTGCAGGGTGACGATGTCGGCCCGCTCCAGCAGCTCCCCGAGCGAGACCGGCTCCACCCCGCGGGCGGCGACCGCCTCCGGCGGCAGGTGCGGGTCGGCGGCGAGGATCGTCATCCCGAACGGCTTGGCCCGGGCCGCGACGGAGGTGCCGATCCGGCCGAAGCCGACGATCCCCAGCGTCTGGCTCGCCAGCGGCTCGATCGGCCCGCGCAGGATGGTCCGCGTCGCCGGCCCGTGCTCGAGCCACGCCCCCTCGCGCAGGCTCCGGTCCTGCTCGACGATCCGCCGGTTGAGGGCGAGGATCATCGCCAGCGCGTGGTCGGCGACCTCCGCCGTGCAGTAGCCGGGGTAGTGGGTGACGACGATGCCGTGCTCCGCCGCCGCGTCGAGGTCGACGTTGTCGAGGCCGACCCCGTAGCGGCTGATCACCTTCGTCCGCGGCAGGCGCTCGAGCACCCGCCGCGTGATCGCCTCGCGCGTGCTGACCAGCAGCGCGTCGGCGTCGGCCGCCGCCTCGATCAGCTCGTCCTCGGAGACGCTGGCCCGGCTGACGAGGTCGACCGGAATGTCGTCCACCCCGGCGATCATCTCCTGCTCGAGCTCGAGCCCCCAGTTCTCGTTCCCGTACCGGTCCGACGTGACCACCACCAGGTACCGTTCGGCCATCGGCTGACGCCCCTCCCCCTCGCTCCGCCCCGATCAGATGCCGGACACTATCGCACAGCGGCCCGCGCACCGTGACCGCGAGGCACGCTCGCCCGGAAACGCGCAAGGACGCGACCACCAACGCGCCATTCGAGTCGCGACCCGAGTGGGTGAGCCGCGTCACAGGCAACGATCGTGAGCCAGCCAGTCTGCATGTCGAACCTGTGAAGGGGATTAGTGCGGGGATTGCCATCTGTCACATGGGCAAAAAGTCGCTGAACGTACATTTCGTGCCCTTTGACGCGACGGGGTTTCGGTTGATACAGTATCGACGGTGTCGTGGGCCCGCCAGGCGTGCGGCACCGTCGCGACGTTCCGGCGGGGTCGGCTGCGGGGTTCCCGGGCCGGGCCGGGCGGCGCGAGCTGGGAACGCGGGGACGTCGGCCCGCGGCTCGGCACCGCCGGTCGCATTCCCGACCCCGGGCAGGGTGCCCGGGCGGTGCGCCCGGCCCCGCGCTGGCGAGGACCGGGTCGCTCCGGCACGGACGGGCACGGTGAGGGGAGGACACACGGGCATGAAGGGAACACGCGCGGCGGCGCTCGGGGTGACCGCGTTCCTGGTGGGCGGCAGCCTGCTGGTCGCGACCGACGCGTCGGCGAAGAAGGCCGACACCGGCAGCGCCGGCCAGGAGTGCGGCGTCGCCATCTCCGGCGGCTCCGTCAGCAACAACACCTCGCTCGGCGTTTCCGCCAACGGCGGCACCGCCATCTCCGACGCCTCCGGCGGCAGCAACAACATCGGCGTCGGCAGCGACGTCGCCTCCGCCGGCAACGGCGGTGTCGCGACCTCGTCCGCCAACGGCGGCGCGGTCAGCCTCGGCGACATCAACAGCGGCAGCAACGCCGGCAACTCGATCGGCGTCGGCGACACCTTCTGCGGGCCGCCGCCGGTGGCCGCCGAGGAAGCCGCCCCGGTCGAGGCCGCTCCGGTCGAGGCCGCCCCGGTCGAGGCGGCGGCCGTGGTCGCCCTGCCGTCGACCGGCGTCGGCGGGTTCGGCTTCGACGGTGCCGCGATCAGCAGCATCGCCGCCGCCGCCGCCGCGGTGGCCGGCACCCTCTCG
>JBDHWC010000281.1:0-3471 GCA_039809985.1 Thermomicrobiales bacterium
CGGGCGGCGTCGACAGGGGCACGCGGTCGGCCGCGAAGGTCCGAGGGATGCCCGGCCCGCCGGCCACCGCCGCGCGGCTCACCGCCAGCATCCGCGACAAGCCGGGGGCAGTCGGCCGGGGGGCGTTCCGGGTCGTGCGGGAACTCGGCTGGCCGTTCGCGCCCGGCTGAGCGGCTCGCCGCCCCCCCGTCCAGGCCACCGCTTCGCGTCGTGCCGACGGGACAGCGTTCGGCCGCCGCGCCGAGGGCTCTCTGGATGCTGGCCGGCAAGACCGGGAACCCGTCCCGGTGCCTCAGGAAGGGGGCGAAATCGTCGGGGTCGAGTTTCTCGACCCCCGGGGGCTCGCCCACGTCGATGGTCGCCGTGATCTCGCTGGCGCGGGCGGTCGTGCCCGCGTCGGCGGTCCGGCCGGACCTTGCCTCCACGGCCAGAGATCCTTGCGCACCGACACGACAACCGTCACGGCGCGCCGGACCGTTCCCGGTCAGTCAGCCCACCGCCGCCTACGCCCCAGCCGCCGCGAACCCGCCCGCATCGGCCGCGTCGCCGGGCTCGGGCCGACCCGGCTCCTCCGCCTCGGGGTTCCGCCAGACGACGGCCACCGTTTCGCCGAGCGCGCGCCGAAGGTCGGCCAAGGTGCCGAGGTCGAGATCGCCCCGGTCAACCCGAACGAGGGTGGACGGCACCGGGTCGGCGACGTAGTGGTAGAACCAGACCTGCCGCGACCGCCCGAGCCGAGCCGCGGCCACCTCCAGTTCCCCGAGGTCGTCGGTCAGTCGCTCAACCGGCAGGGCGAGGTCGCGAACCAGATCGCCGAACGGGACGTCGAGGTCGGCCAACACCTCGCTCCGGTTGCTCGGCCAGCGTTCGTGGCGAGTGGTTGCTGAGAGCGTCGTCATCGCCCGTCCTCGTGGTCCCGTCGCCGACGATCCAGTTGTAGCGCAGGGCACGGCCTGACGCCGCGGAGTCCGCCCGTCTGGTCAGGCACCGGCGGGCTCTTCCGACGCCGGGACGTCCTGGGTGCATCGGGTGATCGTCACCCGGATCTTCGCGAAGCCGTCCTCCAGCCGAACCCCTTCCCTGCCGTGGGACCACGTCGGATACCGCGGGGGTGCGCCCCGATCCGGCAGCACGCCAGTCGTGAACTCGATGCCGACGGCCCCGTCCGGCAGGGCAGGCGCGTCCGCCTTGACTCTTGGGGGCTGACCCCGGACATCGACGCCGCGCCCCCAGATCTCGCCGCTGCTCATCTGCCGGCGCGCGTGGTCCGGCGTCTGCGTCGGGCTCTCGAGCCGGTGATACCGGGGGACCTCTGCCGTCTCCATCTTCGGTGCCTCCCCACCCGACCCGCGCCCGTTGCCGGCGTCCGCGCGACCGACGGCCGACCAGACGGAGCCCTTCCCGGAAGCGCCGTCCCGCGCAGCCAGCATCGCACGCGGCGCGGCCCTGAGCGCGCCACGCCGCACCCGGCGACCGGCGCGATGCCAGCCGGCCGGCACCCGGCCACTCCGACGGACGAGACAGGGGCCGGCCGCGGGCTGCAACGTCCTTGCGGAAGTGAATCGGCGTACCATAGGGCCCGAGCGCGCCGCGCCCCACGCCGCCTCGACCTGACCCCGGAGCCTGCCGCCGATGGCCGCCGACCCGACCGAGACCCGGTTGCTGGACCTGCTGAAGCTGGTCAACGACTGGCTGAAGTTCGCCGAGGCGAAGAACGTCGGCATCGTCGGCCTCGCCAGCGGCGGCCTCAGCGTGCTGCTCGTCGCCGTCGGCCTGCTGCGGGAGGCCGGCTTCTCCCAGGTCTCCGCCGGCCTCGTCGTCGGCGGCGCGCTCCTCCTCGCCGCCAGCCTGCTGATCGGCGTCTGGTCCTTCTTCCCCGCCACCGCCCTCCCCGACTGGATGCGGACCCGGCTCGACACCCCCGACCCGGACGACAACCTCTACTTCTTCGGCCACGTCGCCAAGTACGACCCCGCCGCCCTCGCCCTCGCCCTCGCCACCCGCTACGACCGGGTGCCGCAGCCGGTCCTGCACGAGGTGCACAACGACCTCGCCGCCCAGCTGATCGTCAACGCCCGGATCGCGATGCAGAAGCTGCGCCTCTTCCGGTGGTCGGTCTTCTGCTTCGGCGCGGGCGTCGTCGTCTCCGGCGTCGCGCTGCTGCTCGTGGTGGCGACGTGACGGGGTGGTCGGGTGATGGGGTGGTAGGGTGTTGAGGTGGTGGGGAGGGACGGGCGTGGCAGGCGGAGGCTGAGACTGGCGTGGGACGCGCACGGGCAACGGCACGACTCGCTGGCGGCGACTCGCGCCGCGCCGCCGACCGTCCCCGCATGCCGCCGGACCGTCTCCCCACCGCCCCAACACCCCGTCACCCCAACACCCCGTCACCCGGGCGCCCCCGATGACCGACCGCCTCCCCAGCGGCACCGTCGCCTTCCTCTTCACCGACATCGAGGGGAGCACGCGCCTCTGGGAGCGCGACGCGGCGGCGATGTGGCGCACCGTCCACCGCCACAACGCCATCCTCGACACCGCCATCGCCGACCACGGCGGCTTCCACTTCAAGACGATCGGCGACGCCTACCAAGCCGCCTTCCCCGACGTCCCGTCGGCAGTCGCCGCGGTCGCCGCCGCCCAGCGCGCCCTCGCCGCCGAGCCGTGGCCGGAGACGGGGCCGATCCGGGTCCGGATGGCCGTCCACGTCGGCGAGGCGACCCCCGTCAGCGGCGACTACCTCGCCCCCTGCCTGAACCGCCTCGCCCGCCTGCTGGCGACCGGCCACGGCGGCCAGGCGCTGCTGACCGACCTCGCCGCCGGGCTGGCCCGCGACCGCCTGCCGCCCGGCGCGAGCCTGCGCGGCCTCGGCCGCCACCGTCTGCGCGACCTGCTGGAGCCGGAGGAGGTCTGGCAGCTCGTCCTCGAAGGGCTGCCCGACCGCTTCCCGCCGCTGAAGAGCCTCGAGACGCACCCGACCAACCTGCCGGCCCAGCCGAACGAGCTGGTCGGCCGCGAGGCGGACCTCGCCGTCCTCCTCCCCCGCCTGACCGACCCGGCGACCCGCCTGCTGACCCTGACCGGCCCCGGCGGCGTCGGCAAGACCCGGCTCGCCCTCCAGCTCGCCGCCGACGCGATCGACGCCTTCCCGGACGGCGCGTTCCTCGTCGGCCTCGCCGCCGTCACCGACCCCGCCCTGCTGCCGGCCGAGATCGCCGACACCCTCGGCGTGCGGGAGGGGGGCGGCCTCGGCCTGCGCGAGGCGCTGACCCGCCACCTCGCCCCGAAGCGGCTGCTGCTGGTCCTCGACAACCTCGAGCAGTTCCGGCCGCAGGCCGCCGCCGCCCGCGCCGTCGGCGATCTCCTCGCCGCCGCCCCCGGCCTGACCGTGCTGGCCACCAGCCGCGCCCCGCTCCGGCTGCGGGCCGAGCAGGAGGCGGCGGTCGCCCCGCTGCCGACCCCCGACCCGCGCCGCCA
>JBDHWC010000282.1:0-3443 GCA_039809985.1 Thermomicrobiales bacterium
GGCCGTGACGGCCTCGGCGACGGCCTTCGCGACCGGCTCGGCCTCGGCGACGGCCTCGACTGCCGCCGGGGCATCCGCCTCGGCCGTCTCGGCGGCCTTGGCCGCCTCGGCCTCGGCCCGGGCAGCGGCGCGGACCGCCTCCTCGGCGGCGCGGGCCTCGGCGGCCTTGGCCGCGGCGTACGCGGCGGCGGCGGCGTCCTCGGCCTCGATCTCGGCCTGCTCGACCTCGCGCGGGTCGAGCGGCTTCGGCGCCCAGGTGGTGATCAGGTAGCGGATCACCTGCGTGTTCAGCTTCAGCTCGCGCTCGACGTCGTCGATCTTCGCCGGCGCGAGGTCGAAGTGGTAGACGGTGTAGAAGCCGTCGCGCACGTCGCGGCTGTTGTGCCGGATCGGGTAGGCCAGCCGCCGGCGGCCCCACGGCGAGTCGCGCAGGACCTCGTTCACCGTGCCGCCGGCGTCGGTGACGTAGCCGGCGACGCGGTCCATCGCCGCGCCGAGCTCGTCCTCCGGCACCTCCGGGTGGATGATAGTCATCAATTCGTAGGTTCGCGGGGCGCGCGTCAGGTTGCGCAACGAGTCCTCCTCTCCCCGGGCAAGCCCTGCGAGACCGTCGGCCGGGGTTGCGCGCCCAGCCCGTCCGCAGAGCAGAAAGGGTCGTCCCCCGCCCGTTGCGGGGGAACGCCAAAGCATAGCACGCCAGTTCGGGGTGGGTCGGTCCGGCCGCGCGGTCGGGTCCGGCTAGGCGGCGAGGGTGAGGCCGAGCAGGCCGGCGAGGTGTCGCAGGGTGGCCTGCGCCTCGCGCACGTCGTCCTCCTCCGGGGCCTCGAGGATCGCGGCGGCGATCTCGGTCAGTGCCTCGATCGCGGTCGGCGTGTCGAGGTCGTCGTCGAGCGCGAGCAGGAAGCGGTCGCGCTGCAGCCCGACGTCGAGCACCTCCTCGACGCCGTAGGCCGGGAAGTCGGCCGCCTCGCGCAGGTCCTCGGCGACGCGGTCCCACGCGTCCATCTCGTGGTCGAACCACTCCCACGGCTCGCGGTAGTGGTGCGAGAAGAGGTAGAGCCGGATCGCGTCCGGGTGGTGGCTGGCGACGGCGTCGCGGGCGAAGACGAGGTTGCCGAGCGACTTGCTCATCTTCTCGCCCTGGTAGCCGACGAGGCCGACGTGCATCCAGACGCGGGCGAACGGCTCGACGCCGGTGGCGTTCTCCGACTGGGCGATCTCGCTCTCGTGGTGGGGGAAGATCAGGTCCGCGCCGCCGCCGTGGATGTCGATGCTGTCGCCGAGGAACTTACTCGACATCGCGCTGCACTCGATGTGCCAGCCGGGGCGGCCGGGGCCGAACGGCGAGTCCCACGACGGCTCGCCCTCGGCGGAGGCCTTCCAGAGCACGAAGTCGAGCGGGTTGCGCTTGTTCGGGTCGTCCGGGTCGTTGCCGCGCTCGTTGGCGATCGGCAGCATCTGCTCGCGGGTCAGGTGGCTCAGCTTGCCGTAGTCCGGGTCGGTGTCGACCGCGAAGTAGACGTTGCCGCCGGCGGCGTAGGCGAAGCCCTTGTCGACCAGTTCCCCGGTCAGGGCGAGGATCTCGGCGATCGTCTCCGAGGCGAGCACGTAGTGGTCCGGCGGGACGGCGTTCAGGTTCGCCATGTCCTGCAGGTACTGGGCGGTCTCCCGCTTCGCCAGCTCGTCCCACGTGATCCCGAGCTCCTTCGCCTTGGCGAAGAGCGGGTCGTCGACGTCGGTCGCGTTCTGGACGTAGGTGACCTCGAGGCCGAGGTCGCGGAGCCGGCGGAGGAGGATGTCGAAGGTGAGGAAGGTGAAGGCGTGGCCCATGTGGGTGGTGTCGTAGGGCGTGACGCCGCAGACGTACATCCCCACCCGCCCGTCGCGAGCGGTGAAGCGCTCGACGCGGCCGGTCTCGGTGTTGAAAAGCTGCATTCCCTCACGCTCCGTTGCCCGCGATTGGCCGGTGCCGGGCGGCTGCCCGAGTATATCCGAGCCGGTTGCCGCCACGTGCGTCGGGGGTGCGTGTGGTAGAAACAGCGCGGCCCCGCCACCACCCCGCCCCGAGCCGCCGCGCCGAGGACCACGCCCGGACGATGCAGTCCCCACGCCGACCCGACCAGCCGAGCCTTGCCGGCCGCGTGCCGCCCCCCCTCGCCTCGCTGGCGTGGGCGCTGGCGGCGCTGCTTCTCCTCGCCGGCTGCGCCCCGCTCGCCGCCCCGCCCCCGCCCCCGCCGGAGCAGCCGACGGCCGCCCCCTCGCCGACACCGATGCACCACCCGGTCAAGCCGTCGCCGACGGTTGCGCCGTGCGCCGCCGCCCACCTGACGGTCGGCGACCTGGCGAAGATGGATGCCCAGTGGCGGGCCGGGATCGAGGCCGCGACCGCGCAGGCCCGGAACTGGCGCCCCGACGCGACCCTCGTCAGCCTGAAGGTCGGCTGCGAGCCGCTGGAGGACAGTTACCGCTGGCAGGGGACCTTCTTCTCGGCGGCGGCCCAGTCGTTCTACTACAGCGACACCGAGCAGACCGACCCGGCGGAGGTCGACCCCGGCAGCGTCAAGCAACTGCCGCTGGACTTGGTCTCGTTCAGCCAGCTCCACGTCGCCCTCGCCCGCGCCGGCTACGAGGACGACGTGCCGCTCAGCCCGGCGAGCGGGGTCGAGGTGCGGCTGAACGGCCCCGGCAACCCGTTCGGGCCCCCGGGCACGCCGGAGGGGCTCGTCTTCCACGTCGCGGTCGAGGACCAAGGGCAAACGCGCGACTACTTCGTCAGCGCGACGAACTGGACGATGTATACGTATCAGTAGTCGGGGAGTCGGGGAGTCGGGGAGTCGGGGAGTCGGGGAGTCGGGGAGTCGGGGAGGCCGGGGCGAGGTGGGCGGGGGAGGGGACGGCGTGGTGGCGGCGGACGCGGCGGCGGTGGCGCGGTGCCTTGCGGTGCTGCGGGCGCGGCCGGCGGGACTGGCGAGCGACATCGACGGGACGGTCAGCGCGATCGCGCCGACGCCGGGCGAGGCGTTCGTGGACCCGGCGGCGCGCGCGGCGCTGACCCGGCTGGCCGCCCGGCTCGACCTTGTCGCCGTCGTCTCGGGCCGGTCGGCGGCGGCGGCCGCCGAGATGGTCGGTCTGCCCGGGCTCCTCTACGTCGGCAACCACGGCATGGAGCAGTTGCGCGACGGGGTGGCGCGGGACCACCCGGGCGCGGCGAAAGCGGTCGACGGGGTTGCCGCCGCCCTCGCCGAGATCGCCGACGGGCTGGCCGGCACGCCGCTGGGAGGCGTTGCGATCATCGAGAACAAGCGCCTGACCGGCACGGTCCACTACCGGCTGGCCGAGGACCAGGACGCCGCCCGGGCGCGCCTCGCGCCGCTGGTGGCCGGGGCCGCCGCCCGCCACGGGCTGCGGGTGACCGAGGGGCGGGCGATCCTCGAGCTGCGGCC
>JBDHWC010000283.1:0-3431 GCA_039809985.1 Thermomicrobiales bacterium
GGGGTGGCACCCTGGGCGGCGGCGGGGCGCGGCAGCGCGGCGCCGCCGACGGTCGCGGCGGCGAGCGCGAGGACGAGGGAGGCGGCGGGTAGGGACCGGGGTCGCATGCAACGCTCCTGAGGGTTCGCGTGTCGGGATCGGGGCCGGCGGTGGTCGGCCGCGTCGTCGCGACGCCGTGGGCATAGTAGTGCGACGATCGGCCCCGGGGCGGACGGTGCCCGGCGCGGCTGCGCGGATCGGCCCCGGGTGCTACCCTCGGGGCATCGGGCCGGGCGGTGGTTTCCCGGCCGCGGCGGGACTCGGGAAGGGTGACGCCATGACGCGATCCGCGACGATCACGCGGGACTTGACGCTCAGGCTGACGGCGCTGGCGGTCGTCGTCTTCGTGGTGCTCTGCTGGCTCTTCGCGGACGGGCTGCTCTGGCCGTGGCCGCTCTGGAACGGCGCGTCGTGGGTCGACTCGCCGCTGATCACCTACCTGCTGATCCTGGCGGTGATCTGGGCGGGGAGCCGGCAGGCGCGCCGGCTGCCGGCGCAGGGGCTGACGCTGACCTACCCGGACGAGTCGGCGGGGACGCCGGGGCAGGTGTCGGAGCCGCTCGTCTCGAAGCTGCTGTTCGGCAACGTCCTCGTCTCGTTCCTCTGGCTGCCGCTCCGCTTCTTCCTCGGCCGTGACTGGCTTTCGGCGGGGCTGCACAAGGTCGGCAACCCGGCGTGGACCGACAACGGGCAGGCGCTGGCGGGGTTCTGGAAGTCGGCGGTGGCCGTCAACGACGCAGGGTCCGGGCCGGTCACCTACGACTGGTACCGGCGGTTCCTGCAGTACATGCTCGACCACCAGTGGTACACGTGGTTCGCGAAGGTGGTGGTCTGGGGCGAGATCCTGATCGGGCTGGGGCTGCTGGTCGGGGCCTTGGTCGGGCTGGCGGCCTTCTTCGGCACGTTCCTGAACCTGAACTTCGGGCTGGCGGGGACGGCGAGCAGCAACCCGATCCTCTTCGCGCTCGGCGCCCTGCTGGTGCTGGCGTGGCGGACGGCGGGCTGGTGGGGGCTCGACCGCTGGCTGCTGCCGCGGCTCGGCACGCCGTGGCAGAGCGGCGACGAGTTCGCGGAGGCGTTCCGGGTCGAACCGGAGCCCGAGCCGGGGCCGGTCGTGGGGCCGTTCGCCGGCAGTGCGCCCTACCGCAAGAAGAAGCGGCGGTGGGGCGTCTAGCCGCAGCGGGCAGGCAACGCGCCGCGGCGCGGACGCCGTGACGAAGGCGGGGCGGGTCGGCTTGACAGGCCGGCCCGCCGTCGTATCCTGCCAAACCATCGAAAATCTGCGGATTGAGGCACGGCCCGGGGGCCATCGATGCCCGCGCCGAGGAACTGGCACACCTACCGACTCGGGGCGCGGCTGGCGGCGGTCGACGGACTGGTCGGCCGCGAGGGGGCGGAGCGCGTCCAGCGGCTGCAGCGGGCGCTGAGCTCGGTCGTCTGGGTGCCGGCGGGCGGCGTCCCGAACGCGGTCGCGCCGCCGACGGCAGACGCCAAGTTCGTCGGGCGGCTGATGCTGGGCCTGCTCTGCCGGGGCTGGCCGACGCTGTCGTCGCCGGCGGTGGAGGGGGCGCTGCTGGCGTCGCTCGGCGTCGGCGGGCTCGGGCTGGCGCTGACTGGCGGGGCGGCGGGGGGCGTCGGGCAGCGGCTCGCGCCGAACGCGCCCGAGGACCTGCCGGCGTGGGAGGGAGCGGTCCTCGGCGCGCTGCTGCGGGGGGACCCGCGGCTCGAGGCCGACGGGGCCGTGCTGGCCGAGCTTTGCGACAGCGAGGCGGAGAAGGCGTTCTACCGCGGCGAGCTGACGGACCTGTTCGGCAGCGCGATCGGCTGGGTGGAGTTGCAGCGGCCGTTCGAGAGTCTGGTCCGGGAGGATCTCCAAGGGAAGTCCTTCGAAGGCGGGGGCGGGCGGGTCGACTTCGCGCTGGAAATTCCGGGCGACCCGGAGCCGATCCGGCTGATCGTCGAGCTCGACGGGCCGCACCACGACGATCCGACGCAGATGAGGATCGACGAGACCAGGGACGATCTGGCCCGCAAGCACGGTTGGGAGACCGTGCGGGTGCGGACTCGCGACCACCAACTCGACCCTGACAATCTCAAGACGCTCCGTTCCCGGGTCGAGGCGATCAAGGAGCACAACGCCTTCCCGTTTGCCCATTTCGGCGCAACCTCGGGCGGCGCTCCCGACACGATCCCTGCCGCCGCGACGCAGTTGCTGCTGACGTCGCACGCGGTGGCGCGGGTGCAGCTGGCGCTCGCCCGGTCGGTCATGGACGGGCTGCTGCGGCTCGACGCGAGCGAGTGGTCGGTGGCGGTTGTCGAGCGGGAGGTGCCGTGCGCCGAGCTGGCGGTGCGGGACTTCCTCGACACGCTCGCCAACCTGTGCGGGCTGTACGGCGTCCCGTTCGGGGTGCGGCGGGTGCGGCTGCTGGTCGCTTGCGAGCATTTCGCCGGGATGGCCGACATCGAGACTGCCGGACCCGCGGTTGACGGGATTGAGGTCTCGGTCGAATCGCTGGCAGGAGCGGGCGCTGGCACCAAGGTCGATCTCGCGGTCGACGTGTCGGTCGGGGCGCACCCGACGCGACGCTACCCGACCGACCCGCTCAGCGACGCCGGGCTGAGCGATGGGAGGACGGTGCGCCTGCGGACGGCGCAGCGGCAGAGCGGGTACGAGGTCGAGCAGTGGACGGAGCCGCGGGCGATGGCGGTGCCGGCCGCCCCAACCAAGGACCAGATCAAGTCGGCCGAACGGGCCGCCTACGAGGAGCGACTGTGCTACTTCCTGCAGCTGCTGTTCCGGAAGAAGGAGTTCCGCGACGGCCAATTGCCGATCATCGACCGGGTGCTGCGACGGCAGGATGTGATCGGGCTGCTGCCAACCGGGGCGGGGAAGTCGATCACGTTCCAGTTGCCGGCGCTGCTGTCGTCCGGCATGGCGCTGGTGATCGACCCGCTGAAGAGCCTGATGCAGGACCAAGTCGAGAACCTCGGGGCGGTCGGGATCGACGACGCGATCCAGATCAACTCCGACACGCCGCGGGAGGAGCGAGGACGCATCGAGTGGCAGTTCGCGCGGGGCGAGTACCGGATGGTGTTCATCTCGCCGGAGCGGCTGCAGATCCAGAAGTTCCGCGACCTGCTCCGGACGGCGACGGAAAGCCGGCCGGTCTCGTACTTGGTGATCGACGAGGCGCACTGCGTCTCCGAGTGGGGGCACGACTTCCGGACGGCGTACCTGAACCTCGGGCGGATCGCGGCCGACTACTGCCAGCACGACGGCCGGAGGCCGCCGTTCGTGGCCCTGACGGGAACGGCGTCGGAGGCGGTGCTGCGGGACGTGCGGCGGGAGCTCGATCTCGACGCGGACGATCCGGGGCTGATCATCCGGCCGG
>JBDHWC010000284.1:0-3408 GCA_039809985.1 Thermomicrobiales bacterium
GCGTTCGGCAGGATGTGGCGGAAGAGGAGGCGCGGGCCGGTGAGGCCGATGCTCTGGCCGGCGGTGACGAAGTCGCGTTCGCGGATGGAGAGGATCTGGGCGCGGACGAGCCGGGCGTACCACGGCCAGAAGACGGTCGAGAGGGCGACCATCGTCCACTTCAGCTCGCGGCCGAGGGAGGCAGAAATGGCGATGGCGAGGATCAGGGCCGGGAAGGCGAGGAACAGGTCGGTGAAGCGCATCAGCAGTTCGTCGACGAAGCCGCCGAAGTAGCCGGCGACGGAGCCGACGAGGGTGCCGAAGACGACGGCGAAGGTGAGGACGACGGCGGCGACCTGAAGGCTGATCTGGGTGCCGGTGAGGACCCGGCTGAAGACGTCGCGGCCGAGTTCGTCGGTGCCCATCAGGTGGGCGGCGGAGGGCGGCAGCAGCTTGGAGTTGGTGATGTCTTGGGCGTAGGGGTCGTAGGGGGCGACGACTTGGCCGAAGATCGCGAGGAAGAAGAAGAGGGCGACGATGATCAGCCCGAGGAGGTTGAGCTTGTTGCCGATCAGGAAGCGGCGCAGGTTGCGGCGCAACTGGTTCCCGGCGGTGCGCTGCGGGGCGAGCGCCAGCGCGCCCGCGCCGGTCGCCGGTGCCGCGGCCGCGAGGGGGTCGGCGAGGCCCGTGGTGGTGGAGGCTTGGTCGATGCTCATCAGTAGCTGATCCTCGGGTCGAGGAAGAGGTAGGCGATGTCGACCAGCAGGTTCAGGAGGACGAAGATGAGGGCGATGATCAGCGTGGTCGCCATGGTGGCGTTGTAGTCGAGACGCTGGATGGCGTCAACGGCGTAGCGGCCGATGCCGGGCCAGGAGAAGACGATCTCGACGAGGAACGCGCCGGAGAGGAGGAGGCCGATCTGCAGCCCGATGGAGGTGACGGTCGGCAGCAGGGCGTTCTTCAGGGCGTGGCCGAGGACGACGCCCTGCTGGGAGATGCCCTTGGCGCGGGCGGTGCGGATGTAGTCCTGGTTGAGGACCTCGAGCATGCCGCCGCGGACCATCCGGGTGATGACCGCGAGCGACCCGTAGGCGAGCACGATCGTCGGCAAGAGGAGGTGCTTCAGGGAGAGGAGGAAGAGCGGCATGTTGCCGGTCAGCAGGGAGTCGATGGTGTAGAGGCCGGTGATGGTGCGCGGCGGGTCGACGCCGATCGGGAGCCGGCCGCCGTCCGGCAGCCAGCCGAGCCGGCCGAAGAAGACGAACTGGGCCATGATCGCCAGCCAGAAGACCGGCAGGGCGAGGCCGGAGATGGAGATGAAGCGGGCGAGGTGGTCGGGCCATTTGTCGCGTTTGACGGCGGAGAGGACGCCGAGCGGGACGCCGATCAGGGTCGAGAGGATGAAGGCGTAGAGGCCGAGCTCGGCGGTCGCCGGCAGGTAGCGCTGGAGGTCCTGACTGACCGGGCGGCGGGTGGTGAACGACATCCCGAAGTCGCCGTGGGTGATGTTCTGCATGTAGGTTCCGTACTGGACGACCCACGGGTCGTTGAGGCCGTACTTCTCGCGGATCTTCTCCACCGCGGAGCGGCTGGCGCGGGGGCCGGCCATCAAGCGCGCGGGGTCGCCGGGGATGATGTGCGAGAGGGCGAAGGTGATGACCGACAGGAAGAAGAGGACAACCACGAGGAACAAGAGGCGGCGGACGATCAGACGAACCAGCATGCCGTTCCCCGCCGCGTCCCGCCGGCCCCGGCACTGCCGGGGCCGGCGGCGCGTTCCGACCGGTGGGCCGGGCTAGCTCCCCTTCTTCCGCCACATGGTGGCGAAGGGGAAGGAGTCGAGGTAGAGCGGGTTCGGCACGAACCCTTGGATGTCGTCGCGGATGACAGTGTAGCGGACGTTCTGCCCGTAGTAGATGGCCGGCGGGTCCTGCTCGGTGACGATGTTCTGGATTTCCTTCATCCAGGTGTCGAGGTCGGCCTCGTCGACGTAGTGCTCGGACTTGGCCATCAGCTCCTCGAAGCGGTCGTTGGCGTAGCCGCCGCCGTTGCCGCCGCCGTTGCCGATCTGGTCCTTGAGGAAGTTCGGGGCGAGTTGGTTCCACGGGTCGTTGTAGTCGGGCCACCAGCCCCAGCCGCCCATGAAGTCCGGTTTCTCCTCGACCGGCTGGTCGCCGAAGATGGTGCTCTCGACGGTGGAGTAGTCGACCGAGGTGATCTGGAGCTGGAAGCCCATCTTCTGGACGTTGGCTTGGAAGAGCTGGGCGATGGTCTGCTCGCGCTGGTCGTTGGCGTCGCAGAGGTACTCGAAACTGTCGCCTTCCTTGAACCCCGCGCCGGTGATCATCGACTTCGCTTTGTCGAGGTCGGTGGGGTAGAGGAAGACGTCCTTGTCCCAGCCCCGCACCGAGTCGGCGATCGGGCCGTTGCGCTTCATCAGGCCCTTGAAGACGACGTTGACGACGTCGTCGTAGGGGAAGGCGTAGCAGAACCCCTTGCGGGCGTCGAGGTTGAGCCGGGCGGTGTTCAGGATCACCCACGTGACCGCGGTCGAGGGGTAGGTGACGACGTTGATGCCCGGCTCGCCCTTCATCTGGGTGATGGCGTCGATCGTCAGGTTGTAGGCCGCGGCGTCGGCGTCGCCCGACTCGATCAGCTGGCGGCGGGTGGCGTCCTCGGGCACGACGCGGAAGTTGACGCCGTCGAAGGGCGGGTGCTCCCAGCCGCGGTGGTACTTGTCGAACTTCTTGAAGACGATCCCCTCATTGATCTGGTTCGAGACGAGCTGGTAGGGCCCGCTGCCGACGGCGTTGGCCTTGAAGAACTCGTGGGCGTAGGGGTCGTCCTTGGTCGCGTTCTGCTTGATGGCGGTGGGGCTG
The DNA here is from genome assembly GCA_039809985.1 of Thermomicrobiales bacterium. Classification (GTDB taxonomy): domain Bacteria; phylum Chloroflexota; class Chloroflexia; order Thermomicrobiales; family UBA6265; genus JAICJJ01. The sequence goes on from JBDHWC010000284.1 coordinate 2,859, forward strand.
ATGACCGACGGGCCGTACTGGGAGGCCATCGCCGACAGGAAGAGCGGCTGCGGCTTGCCGAGGTCGAACTCGATGGTCAGGGGGTCGACCACCTTCATCCGGTCGGGCGAGTCGACGAAGCGGGTGATGACGTTGACGGGGGAGCCGGCGAGTTCGATCCAGCGGGTGTAGGAGTCCTTCACCGCCTGCGCGTCGCAGGGGGTGCCGTCGTGGAAGGTGACGTTCGGGGCGATCTTGAAGGTGTAGACCGAGCCGTCGGCGTTCGCCTCCCACGAGTCGGCGAGCATCGGCTCGAACTCGGTGGTGCTGTCGCCCTTGAGTTGGAGGAGCATCTCGTAGACCGCCATGGCGACGGTCGACGAGAGGGTGGAGTAGGAGTAGTGGGGGTCGAAGTCCTCGGTGCCGGCCGTGATCAGGTTGGTGAAGATGTCGCCGCCCTCCTGGGCCGGAGCCGGGAGGGCGGGTTGCATGCCGGGGGCCGGGGCTGCGCCGGCTTCCGGCGCGGCGTCGAGCAACGCCATGATCACGGGCGTGGCGAGGCCGAGCTTGA
>JBDHWC010000285.1:0-3369 GCA_039809985.1 Thermomicrobiales bacterium
ATCTGCATGCGGGTCTCCCGGTCGGTCGGCCTCGGGCCGAGTCGGCGCGATGCTAGCACACCGGACGGGGCGGACCGCCGGGCGTCGAGACCTCGCGCCGGCGGGCGGCCGCGGGCAGCGGGAACGCCGGCGCGGGGCGGCCCGAGTTCGTCAGGTTCCGGCCGTGAGCCAGGGGTCGCGGACCGCCCTCGCCGCCCAGCCCCGGCCCGGCCGGAGCAGGAGACGAGGAGCACCAGGGCGAAGGCAAGCCAGGCCGTCGCCGACGCCCCACGGGTTGCCGCGACGCGGCGGGAGGGTCGCCCGAGGTCTCCCTCTGCCAAGTTCTGGCGGGCGAAGGCGAGAACGCTCGGGAAGGAACCCGTCTCTCTCGCCCTGAGATGCCACGGCGCGCCCGGCGCGCCGTGGCACTGCCAGGCAACGACCGCTCCGCCGTTCGCGGGAACGCCCCCGCTCCCGCCGCGGCGGGAGCGGGGGCCGGCGTGAGGAACGGCAGGCCGCGGCCGCCGATCCCCGCCGGGGTCGCCCACTGCCCTCCGACGGCCTCTCCCGGCCCGGTTCCGGCGGGCGTCGGCTCAGTTCGTCTTGACGACCGCCGGCGGCGCCCAGCTGCCGTCGAGGATCGACGGCGGGGTGTCCTTCGGCCAGTACATCCGCAGCATCAGGATGAAGTCGCCGGTCGGTGCCGGCAGCCAGTTGGCCTCCTTGTCGGCCCCTGGCGACTCGTGCTGGAAGAGGAGCGTGGTTGAGCCGTCGGCGTTCGTCGTCAGGTTGTTGCGGGGGCTGACTGTGAACTTGTTCAGCGCGTTCGGGACGAACCACCAGCCTTGGTCGATCTCGTACATCGTGATCGACCAGAAGCCGTTGACCGGCGGCTCCTGTCCCTTGGCGAAGGTGAGGGTGTAGCGGTTCGCGCCGTTCAGCGGCTTGCCGTCGCTGTCGACCCCGGTGTTCGGGTAGACCGCGTCCTCCTGCACGTTCGCCGGCCAGCCGAAGGCGGCAACCACCGCCCGCTTCAGGTAGTCGGTGCCGTAGGTGCCGAGTCCCTTGGTGACAATCCACTGGCCGACCTTGACGCCGAGCGCGGCGTTGTTCGCCTGCAGCTTGGCGAGCGCGTCCTCTGGCAGGCTCTGCAGCTTGTCCCACGCTTCCGCCGGGATCTTGCTCTTGTCGAACGGCTGGCAAGGGACGATCCCGATCTGCGCCATCCGCTCCACCATCGGCGCGTCGGCTGGGACCGGCGGCGCGGTGTCGCACATCAGTTCCGCCAGCTTGGCGAAGTAGCCCTCAGTCCCCATGTCAAGGATGACCTTCTGCGGCTTGTCAGTGAGCGAGAAGCCGGGGTTGGTCAGGGGCAGGGCGACCGGGGTGTAGTCGGTGCCCCAAGCCGAGAGGGGGGTGATCTTCAGCTGCGCCTGGAGGGCGTTGACGGCCTGGTAGTCGGCCTCGGTGCCGTCGGCGTAGATGCGGCCGAGGATCACCATGTAGCGGGTCTGGACCGGAATCCGGGTCATCCCCGCCGGCACCTCGCCGGTCCACCCCTCGCGGGTCAGCAAGTAGTTCGCCGCCGCCCCGCCACCGGTGCGGGTGCCCCGGCTGGCGAAGTCGATCATCCAGAGGTCGGTCATCGGGAAGAGGTAGAAACGGTCGCCCATGTCCGGGTGGCTGAAGACCTGCGGCTCGCTGACGTCGACCCAGGCGACGCTGTAGAGCGTGTCGGCGTTCGGGGCGGAGACGCCGCGGTAGCCGGCCGGCGGGTACTTCGGGACGTTGATGAACTGGCCCATCGGCCCGGTCAGGTTGGACGGGTCATTGGCGCTCGTCATCTGGACCCGGGTCACCTCGGTGGTGACCAGCGAGTAGCCGTAGATGTAGGCGTCCATGGCGATCGCCGTGATCTCGTCGACCGAGGGGGCCGCGCCGGGGACCGGGCTGGCCATCGGCGTCGCCTCCTGGGCCAGCGCGCCGAACCGCCCGCCCGCGACCCCGGCGGCGACCCCCAAGGCGGTGCCCCGCAGCGCCGTCCGCCGGGAAAGGGGTCTCGATTCCATCGGCATTGTTCACTCCTCGCACGTCACGTCACGTCGCGTCGCGTCGCGTCGCGTAGTCGGAGGCTAGCGAGCCTGTCCTCCGCAACATACTGTACAGGCCAAGTAGATGGCCGGCCAAGTGTGGACGATCGGAGGCCGCGGCGGCGCAGGCGGTGGTCCTTGGCCATGGCGTCGAGCGAGGCGCGGGCGCGCTCGGCCAGCTCGTCCATCGTCGGGTAGGCGCGGTTGGCGGCGACGCCAACCTCGACTCCCCGCCACGACGCTTCCCGCGGCATGGGACGGGGCGTTGTCCCAGACGAGCAGCCTGGGTACGCCCGGCCGCACCGCGCCGACCGTCTCCGCCAACGCGACCGCGTCGGCCGTCCGCGCCCGCTCGCGGACGAGGTCGACCGGTTCGCCGCTCGCCACCCGCAACGCCCCGTAGGAGGTCCGCGGGGCGTTGCGGCCGCTGACGGCGACGACGGCTTGCGCGCCGCGGTTGCTCCAGGCGGCGCGCAGCGGCGGGAACGCCCGCACCACCGTCTCGTCGCCGACCCAGGCCTCGCCCCCGGCCGCCCGCGCCGCCGCGGCCCGGGCTACGACGGCCCCCTTTCTTCGGCATAGGCCGGGTCGGGTCGGCCGGGCACGCATGCCGGGCGTTTCCAGCGCCATCCCAGCCGCTGCCAGGCGCGGCGGATCACCCGCTCCCCCGCCACGACCCGGCCGCCGCCAGCTCGGTCCGCAGCAACGGCACCGTCCTCCCCGTCGCCTGCTGCCGGCGCGTTGGGGGGCGGCCGCCAGCAACGCTGCCAGCAGCGGTCCCGCCCGTTCCTTCAGCCGCGCCACGCCGCCAGCGGGCGCGCGGCCCGCCCTGCCCGGCAGCCCCCGCCGCCGCCCACCCGTGGACGCTGGGTCGGCTGCAGCCAAGCCCCGCGGCAACGACCTCCGGCACCTGCCCCTCCCCCGGCAACAGCACCGCCCGGCAGCGGCGTCACACCCGGGCCCGCCGCTCCGCCGCCGCAGCCTGCTCCGGTGAACGCCGGTCCAGCGAGCCCACGCCGATGCCCATCGGCAGGACCTCCTTCGCACCGCCAGCCTTCGCTGCCCAGATTCACCTGCCAACCTGTTTCGCATTTGCCGCGCGCGGCGTGGTTTGGCGTTCGTGCGCCGCCGGTGCCCCCGGCGGCGGGTGGCCGGCTCCAAGTGTCCCGGTCCAAGAGACCCCGCCGCCCGCCTCGGCCGAGATCGCGAGCAGCGCGTCGAGGAGCGGCGTCGTCTCGAGGTCGGCGAGGTAGGCGGCAAGCCCCGTGCCGTCGTCGTCGACCTGCAGGGCGGCGACCTC
>JBDHWC010000286.1:0-3354 GCA_039809985.1 Thermomicrobiales bacterium
GATGGCTTCGGCCCGGGAGGCGGAGCCGATGGCTTCGGCCCGGGAGGCGGAGCCGATGGCTTCGGCCCGGGAGGCGGTGGCGGCGGAGGGGGGGCAACGGGCACGCACAGATTGCTGAGAGGCCCGTGGAATGACGCGATCTGACGCCGTATCTCGGCTTTTCTCGCCTCAACTTGGGCGGCAACGCCTCTGCCCAGACGTGCCCGGATTTTTCTTGCTGTCTCACGCAGGACCGCCGCGGGCTGATCCTCAGTGACGGACTCGGCGGCCAATTCGAGGTGTGCGACAGCGCTCGCAGGATCACCGATGTTCCAAGCCGACTCGGCCGAGTTTTCGTGGTGGTGGATGAGGAGCTGTGCCGCGTCGGCCCGGAGTTCGACCTTGACCGACTCAGAGCGCGCGACGCGCAGCCCCTCGTTCCCGATCCGGATCGCGTCTGCGATGTCCCCGCCGAGGACCAGTGCCGCACCTGCGAGCTCCATGAACGCTCGAGCCAACCCGTCATCGACCGACGTGTCCGGGTTGGTTGGATCCACTGCTCGCAATGCGAGGATGTCTTGGCCAGGCCCCGACACGTACCGGCAGACGATTTCGCGCACCGCGAGCCTGTTGGCGCTCTTGGCTGACGAATCTGAGTCCCGAAGTTCTCGGACCTCACCTGAAAGTCGCTCGAGCGCATCCTGAGACCTGTGACGGGTGGATCGAGTCGCACGGTCGACGAGGGATTCTTGGGCTTCCCGGGGCAGCCCGCATCCCCTGATGACCTTGACCTGATCTCTGATCCTGTTCAGGTCGGCCGTGGTGTTGGAGGCGTCAAACCCGGCTTCCAACCGGCGCGCCGCGTCGGTCAGCACGGCCTCACGCAGCCGCGTCACCTCGGCCGCGATCAGGGGGTCGCGAGCGCCGGCACGTTCCCCGAACGCCTGCCAGAACGCGCCGTTCTTTGAGATCGCCTTCCAGCCGAGCAGTGCCCGCTCGAGGGACGTGCTCGAGGAACCGCCTGCGACGAACACCCGGGTTGCCAGCACGGCCGTGTCGTGGATCGCAAACCCGGCTGGCTGCGACGCTTGGGTGTCCGGCGCAACGAGCCAAGCAAGGTGGTTCTCTACGGAAGGTGCCGAGGCGGGGTCCACGTCTCGCGACTCAGACAGCAGGTAGGACCAGAAGAGGGCGGTCGTCCGCTGCACAGGATCCCGCAGGGTGCGACACGCCTCGTCGACCCGCTCAAGTTCCTCCGTCTTCTGGGTGAGCCTCAGTTGCACTCGAAGTTGTTCGCAGCGGCGGTTCACCTCGCGCGACGGGAAGTCCGGCGTGATGCCGAGCGTTTCGAAGGGGTCGCGGGTGGTCGTGGCCATGCAGGCCATGCCCTCAAAGTGGCGTGATTGCCGCAAACAGTCTGACTGGTCGCGCGATTCTATCAGGCACAACCGGCACCTGCTCGCCATCCCGCAGACGCCGCCTCCCGCACGCGGGATACTTCCCGCGCCGCTCCCGGGATGGCGCGGGGTCGGCAATGCGTGGCACGGCGAGGGGGGCGGCATGGAGCGGGTCGCGATCGTCGGCGGCGGGGTCATCGGTCTGGCGACGGCGTGGGCGCTGGCGCGGCGCGGGGCGGCGGTGACGATCGTCGAGCCGGGGCCGCCGGAGCGCGCCGCCTCCCACGGCAACGCGGGGTGGGTCTGCCCTTCCCTCACCGAGCCGGTGCCCGCGCCGGGCCTCGTCGCCCAGTCGATGAAGTGGATGGTGCGGCCGGACAGCCCGCTCTACATCGCGCCGCGGGCGGACCCCGGCTTCCTCCGCTGGCTGGCCGAGTTCTGGCGGCACTGCAACCCGGAGGCGCACCGGGCCGGCTTCGAGGCCACCGCCCGGCTGGCGGCGACCGCGCTGCCGCTCTACGACCGGATGCGGGCCGACGGCGTCGCCTTCGAGGAGCACCGGACCGGCATCCTCTTCGTCTACGCCGACGACGCCGTGCTGCGGCACGACCACTCGCACCTCGGCGCCATCGCCGAGGCGGGGCTGGAGGTGCCGCCGCTGATGGACGGCGCGGCCCTGCACGCGCTGGAGCCCGCCCTCCGCCGCGACCTCGCCGGCGGCTGGTGGGCGCGGGAGGAGCGCAGCGTCAACCCCGTCACTCTCGTCGCCGGCCTGACCGCGTGGCTGGAGCGGCAAGGAGTCGTCTTCCTGCGGGCGGGCACCACCGGCCTGACCGGCGCGAACGGCCGGGTGACCGCGGTCGAGACCGACGCCGGCCGCCTCGGTGCCGAGCAGGTCGTCGTCGCCGCCGGGGCGTGGACGCCGCAGGTGCTGAAGGGGACCGGGGTCCGCGCCCCGATCGAGGCGGGCAAGGGGTACCACGTCGACTACGCGCCGCCGCCGGCCGGGGTGCCGCCGCTGGGGCGCTCGCTCTACCTGCACGAGCTGCGGGTGGCCGTCACGCCGCTCGACGGCATGGTCCGGCTCGCCGGCACGATGGAGCTCTCCGGCCTGAACGACCGGATCCGGCCGGAGCGGGCCGCCGCCCTGCCGCGCGGCATGGCGACCGCGGTCCCCGGCTGGCCGCAGGGGCTCGACGGGCTCCGGCCGTGGGTCGGGCCGCGGCCGATGACCCCCGACGGCCTGCCGCTGATCGGGCGGGCGAAGGGGTGGTCGAACCTCGTGCTGGCCGCCGGCCACGCCATGCTGGGCGTCACCCTCGCCGCCTCGACCGGCGACGCGGTGGCCGAGCTGCTGGGCGGCAACGCGCCCGAGGTGCTCCGCCCGTTCGACCCGGCGCGCTTCGCCTGACCGGGCCGGCCGGCGTCAAGACGGCGGTCATGGCCGACGGCACGGCGGCGTCCTCTCGCCTCGCCCTTCGGCGGGGGCACGTCACGGCGTGGCCGATCCCGCGGGCGCGTCGCCGACGGCGGCCAGCGAGATGTCGGCGCTCCCGACGTGGCTGGTGTCGTCGGCCACGGCCGGCGACGGGAAGGGCAAGCCGTTCGCGACGGCGCAGCGCCGCCGAAGCGCGCCCGAGGCCGTGTGAGTCGCGGCGAGACGCCGGGCACGCGCGCACCCGGGTCGGGGCGGGTCTCCGCAAGGTTGCCACGTTCGGGGTCGCGACCGACGGCACGGGCGCGGGGCCGGCGGCCGGAGCCGACAGCCGAGCGCCCCCCGTCCGCGCTGCACGCGAACCAGCACAACCCGCCAGACGGGTGCCGAGGGCGGTGCCTGTGGCACCATCCCACAGCCTCGCCGACCGCACGTTCGCGGCCCGGGGATCGGCTGGTTGTGGGCTGGCGCGCGGGGGAACGGAGGGAGTGTGGCGGTGCCCGGGAAGGGGCGGAGCGGCGGCCAGTCGGGCGCGTTCGCGTG
>JBDHWC010000287.1:0-3333 GCA_039809985.1 Thermomicrobiales bacterium
CTCGCCCGGCAGGCCGCCGCCCGCCTGCGGCAGGCGGGGATCGGGCGGGTCTGACCGCCATCGCCGGCGACCGCCCGACGTCTCGACCGGCCCGCGGCGGCCGCGGCCGACCGCCCGGCGGCACGGGCTGGTACCATCCGCCCGGAGTCGTGCCGAGGGGAGGGGTTCGCGGGTGGGTGTCTACGACGATCGCCGCGTCAAGATCGTGGCCACGCTGGGGCCGGCGTCCTCGGAACGGGAGACGCTGCGCACCTTGGTCGAGGCCGGGGTCGACGTCGTCCGCGTCAACGCCGCCCACGGCTCGCCGGAAGCGCGGGCCCGGCTGATCGACACCGTGCGCGGGGTGGCGCAGGAGATCGGCAAGCTCGTCCCGATCCTGCTTGACCTGCGCGGCCTGAAGATCCGGACAACCGCCCTCGCGACCGACGAGAAGGTGCCGATCGCCCGCGGCAGCAAGGTCGAGGTGGTCAACCGGCCGGAGCCGACAACAGCCACCCGGATCGGGATCGACTACGAGCGGCTGTTCGAGGTGATCGGGCCGGGGTCGCGGATTCTGATCTCCGACGGCCTGATCGAGTTGCTGGTCGACCGGATCGCCGGGGACGTCGCGCACTGCCGGGTCGGCCGCGGCGGCCTGCTCCTGAGCCGGCAGGGGGTCACTCTGCCGGGGGCGAGGATCACCGGCGGCTCGCTGACCGAGGGCGACCGCGACGACCTCCAGTTCGGGGTGGAGCAGGGGGTCGACTTCATCGGCCTCAGCTTCGTCACCGACGCCCACGACCTGCTGATCGCGCGCGAGGTCGCCGGCTGGGGGAACAAGCAGCCGCCGGCGCTGATCGCCAAGATCGAGCGGCCGGAGGCGCTCGCCAACGTGCGGGCGATCGCCGAGGTGGCCGACGGCCTGATGGTGGCCCGCGGCGACCTCGGGGTCCAGATGCCGCCGGAGCGGGTGCCGCGGGCGCAGAAGGAGATCATCCAGGTCGCCAACGAGCGGGCGGTGCCGGTGATCACCGCGACCCAGATGCTGGAGTCGATGATCACCCAGTCGGTCGCCACCCGGGCCGAGACGAGCGACGTCGCCAACGCCGTCTGGGACGGCACCGACGCGGTGATGCTCTCGGCCGAGACGGCGGTCGGCGCGTACGCGGTCGAGGCGGTGCAGACGATGGGCCGGATCATCCGCGAGGCCGAGAAGGAGGGGCCGATCCGGACCGCGGCGGCGATGCGGCCGTTGCCGGAGTCGCTCAACACCGACGAGCCGAGCATGCTCCTCGCCGACGCGATCGCCCGCGCCGCCCGCGAGCTGGCGGACGAGGCCCCGATCGACCACATCGTCGCCTTCAGCCTGACCGGCTCCTCGGTCCGCCGGGTCGCCAAGTACCGGCCCCGGCAGCCGATCGTCGCGGTGGTCACGAAGGAGGAGGTCGCCCGCCGGCTGAACCTCGTCTGGGGCGTGCGGGCGACCGTGGTGCCGCTGGAGGACGACCCCGACCACCTCTTCCGGGTCGCCGGCCAGCAGATCGTCGCCGACGGTCTGGCGGAGGCCGGGGAGTACGCGCTGATCATCGGCTCGCTGCCGATGACCCGCGTCGCCGGTCGCACCAACATGCTGCACGTGCGGATGCTGGGGACGTAGCGACGGCGGGTCCCTCGGCCGACGGGCGCGTCGTCCGCGCCGAGCAGGGCGGCCGGGGCCTACTTCCCGACGTACGCCCTGAGGAAGTCGTCCCAGCGCGTCTCGGCGGCGAAGTCGAGGCCGCGGTAGGCGCGCCATCCCTTCTTCGGCAGCTTCGGCGGCAGGTAGATGGTGATGCCGTGGGCGCCGGGGTAGGTGTCGCGGTGCCACTCCCAGAGCACCGCGTTCCCCACCGCGGCGGCGACGGCCTCGCTGGCGGCGCGGATCGCGGTGTCGTCGACCGTCGCCGCGATGTTGGCCGCGAAGTCGGCGAGGTCGCGGTCCATCGGCGCGTCGACGAAGCGCTGGGTGCCCTTCAGGGCCCGGTCGTACGCCTTGCGGTGGACCTTGAGGCCGTCGAGGAGGAGGCCCGCCCACTGGTCGACCGCGGCGAGGAGATCGTCGAAGCGCTGGTCGAGGGCGACGGCGGACCACGTCCGCTCCAGCCCCTCGGCGCTCTGCGCGCTGACCGCCGCGAGGTCGTCGGCGGTCATGCCGGGCCGGTCGTTCAGCGCCCGCAGGATGTGGCCGTAGTCGAAGCCGTCGGTGTTGACCCACTCCTGCGAGTGGGCGATCGCCTGCGCCGACCCCCGCCAGAGCGTCTCGGCCTCGATCGCGCCGGCGTTGCAGCTGTCGTAGCCGACGACGTCGAGCGGGGCGAGGCTCGCCGCGGCCCGCTTCAGCTCGGCGGCGCTGAGGGCGTCCTTCTCGGTGCCGTCCCACATCGTCACCTGCGGGTGCCAGCTCCAGCTGTGGCCCCAGAGGTAGAGCGCGTAGCGGTCGGCCGGGCAGTGGCTCTTCGCCCAGTCGACGAAGCGGACGAGCGTCTTCGGGTTGCCCATGTCCCGCTCGCCCCACGCCTCGACCGCGTTGTCGGCGGTCGCCGTCATTCCCTGCTCGACGTGGAAGAGCTTGGTGCCGGTCCAGTTGCCGCGGCCGTGGTCGCGCCCCGGCTTGCGGTCGGCGAGGGCGACCACCTGCACCGCGGCGGTCGAGCCGACCGCCGCCAGTTCCCGCTCGAAGTCCTTGGTGACCAGGCTCTCGAGGTTGTTGTCGCCCGACATGTAGACCATCACCGTCCACGCCGCCGGGAGCGGCTCGGCGCGGGTCGGGCGCGGGAGGGCGGCGGCGAGGGCCGCGCCCCCGAGCGCGGCGAGACGGCGACGGGAGGTCGGCACGGCGACGGCATCCTCGCTGACGACGACGCGTTCGTCCCACGGTGGGGCAGCGCAACCGCGTGAACATAACAGCAGAGCCGCCGGGAGTCCAGCAGCACGGACGCAGCGTTCGACCATGCGGTTGCCTGGCGACCCGCCTCCACGGGTGACGGCCTGATCGCCGAAGGTTGACGCAGTCTGACAGCGGTCGGCATCAGGCTGATGGTGGAGCCCGCCATCTGCGGCCGGGTTCGTCGGGGCGGCTCCCCTCACACCATGACAAGGGGGGATGGCGGATCGAGAGCGGCGGTCGCGCCTGGCGGCCGAGTGCGTCGGGACCGCCCGCACCCCCCAACCCCTCACTGCATGACCGTTTGAGAAGCCGGCGGCAACGGGCCCGGCAGCGCCCCCACCGGGCCGGAACGGGGCGGGGCGGGCGGGGGCTTCCCCCGTCCGGCGACCCGCGGGGCCCTCGCGCAGGCATCCCGCGGCCCCGCCGAG
>JBDHWC010000288.1:0-3322 GCA_039809985.1 Thermomicrobiales bacterium
GCGACGCCGCCGGCCGCGACCGCCGAGCGGAGCAGCGCCCGCCGCGTCAGGGGAACGTCCGCCCGGGCTTCGGGCCGGGCCGCGGGGTCCGATGTCTGCGCCGTCATGCTGGTGCCTCCCGGCGTCGCGCCGTCCCGGCCGCGATTCTGCCAACGGCGCGGCGATCGCACAACCGGCCGCTCCGCCGGGCGGCGGTGCAGCAGCGCACGGCCTCGGACTGTTGCCCGGTCGGTGGCCGTGGCCGTCGCTACGGTTCCCAGCGCCGCATGCCACGGCCGGCGGCGAGCCGCTCGACCGTCTCGACCAGTCCCGCGAAGGCCGTGCCCGTCCAGTCGTCCCGCCCGGATTCGGCGCCGAGGCCGCGGGCAACCTGCTCGGCGAAGCGGTCCGGCCAGAGGGCGGCGTAGGCTCGCCACCAGCCGACGATCGCGTCCCGACGCTCGAGCAGGAGCCGTCGCGACGGCAGCGCGTCCGACTTGCGCGCGACCGTCCGCCGATCGGCCGGCAGCAGGTTCCAAAGGTCGTTGCGGCCCCACGCGCTCCACGGCAGGAGATGGTGGACGACGAGGCTGCGCTCGTCCACGGCTCGGCCGGTCCAGACGCAGGCGAGTGGCAACCGGGACCGCGCGAGCCCCGCCCGGACATCGTGGCCGACCTTGGCGTCGGCGTCGCGGGCGAGCACCAGCATCAGCGCGTCCGCCAGCGGCAGGCCGGGGTTCATATCCGCCGTCAGCGCCGCCCACCGCAGCATGACCGCGTCCTCGACCCACCCCTCGAACCGGGCGAGGTCGATCCAGACCTCCTCGGGGACGACCACCCAGCCGAAGGCCCCCGTCCCGGGCCGCTCGCCGGTCGCGGGCGGCTCCCAGCGGAAGACCGGCGCGGCGGCGGTGCCGGCGTAGCGGACCGGGCCTTTCCGGATCGTCTGCGCGACCACCGCGAGCGGCTCGTCGAATGCTCCCGGCCGCTCCCCGAGGTCGCGCAGGAGCGCGGGCAGGCCGTCGGCCCCGTAGTCGTCCGCGAGCGCCTCCAGCGCCCGCCGGAAGGCGACGGGCTTGGTCGAGTCCGGCCGTTCGCCGTGCAGCTGGGCGACGAACCGTGGCCCGGTCAGCAGCGGCCAGTACCACTCCAGCCAGTGCGCTGCCAGCGACCGCAGCGGCACGCGCACCTCGCCGTCGCCCCACGCCACCCGGGGTCGCTCGGTGCGGCCCACCGCGCAGAGCGCGCGGACCAAGGCGAGCTTGTAGGTGGCCGTCTTGCGGTCGTGGGCCACGATCGCCTGCACCCGTTCCAGCCCGCCCGACCCGGGCCCCTGACGCACGGCGAGCAGCAGGTGCCAGACGCGGCCGGCGCCGGGGGCCGAGTCGCGGTCGACCGTCCGCAGCCCCGCCGCGTCGAGGAGCAGCGCGAGGTCGCCGGGGACCACCCCCGCCGCGTCCGTGCGGCGGGTTGCCCAGACGATCGCGAGCCGCCCGGACGGCCGGAGGACCCGTGCCGCGTCGAACGCCGCGTCGAGCAACTCGGCGCGCGGCAACGAGCCCGACCGGAGGGACAGGGAGAGCCCTGACAGCGTCGCGTCGCCCGCCTCGCGCAACGGCTCGAAGCGGGGCGGGCGGCCGACGGTGAGTCGCGGCAGGAGATCGGGCATCCCGGCCGCGAAGGCGGGGCCGGGACCGTCGCGCAGCGCGCGGGGGGCGGGGTCGTCGCGCAGTCGGCGCACGGCCGCGCCCCGCCCGGCGGCGAGGAACCCGTCGCGCCGGTCGCGCAGGACGTCGGGGAGTTCGGGGTCGGCATCGGGACGAGGTGTGCTCATGGTCGCATCGGTTTCGCGCGGCGCCGGGCGGCGGCATTGTCCGCGAGCGGACGTCGTCCGGCCGCCGCCCGGCGTCGCCTCGCGCGGACGGCGGGCGGGAGGGCCGGGGCGTCGTGCGGCGCGCCCCGGGGCTGGCGCGAACGTGCCACTATTGGCGACAGGCGCGACGGCGACCGCCGGTGGGCGCGATCGGTTCAGGAGGACCCGGCACGGCATGGGCAGGGCACGACGGCGCGTCGCGGGACTGGTGGCGGCGGGACTGATCCCTCTGGTGGTGCTGGCCGGCTGCGGCGGCCCGGCCGGGCCGAGGCCGACGCCGGTCGCGCCGACGCTGGTGCCGACCGCGGCGGCCCAGATCCCCGGCGGCGCGATGCCGGCGGGCGACGGCACGCCGCCGACGATGATCTCGCCGGGCGTGGTCGACGCCGCCGACGTCGTCGCCCGGGTGACGCCGGCGGTGGTGACGGTGGTCAACGAGCAGCAGGGGCGCGGCTTCGGCCGCGGCGTCGCGCAGGAGGCCGGGCGCGGCACCGGCTTCATCATCTCCTCCGACGGCTACATCGTCACCAACGACCACGTGGTCGAGGGGGGCGACCAGTTCGAGGTGCTGCTCAGCAGCGGCGAGAAGCGGGACGCCACCCTCGTCGGGGCGGACCCGGTCAGCGACATCGCGGTGGTCAAGATCGCGCCGCCGGTGCCGGCGGTGGTCGCCTTCGGCGACTCCGACCGGTTGCGGCCCGGGCAGCCGGTGCTGGCGATCGGCTCGCCGCTGGGCGAGTTCACCGGCACGGTCACCGACGGGATCATCAGCGCGCTGAACCGCGACTTCCCGAGCGACCCGGGGCGGGGCGACCCCGGCTACTCCAACCTGATCCAGCACAACGCGGCGATCAACCCCGGCAACTCCGGCGGCCCGCTGTTCGACCTCGAGGGGCGGGTGATCGGGGTCAACACGCTCGGCATCCCGACGATGCCGGACGGGACCCCGGCCCAGGGGCTCTTCTTCGCCATCCCGTCGAACGCGGTGCAGGGGATCGTCGCCGAGCTGATCCAGCAGGGGCAGGTCCGCTACCCGTACCTCGGCATCAACTACGAGTCGATCCAGCCGCAGGTGGCGAGCCTGAACGACCTGCCGGTCGACTGGGGGGCCTACGTCACCGACGTCGGCCAAGGCGGGCCGGCGGCGCAGGCGGGGATCGCCCCGGGCGACATCATCGTCGCCGTCGGCGACCACAAGCTCGACGCCCAGACGAGCTTCACCGAGGCCCTCTTCGCCTACAAGCCGGGCCAGACGGTGCCGGTGACGATCGAGCGGGGGGCGGGGCAGCGCACGGTGCAGGTGACGCTGGGGGAACGGCCGAACCGGTAGCCGGCCGCGCCCGCGGCCGGACAGCGCCTACACCCAGCTCAGGCGCAGTGGGTCGGTCTTGGCGCGGGCTGGGGCCGGGGCGGCCGCCCCGGCCGAGGGTTCCGCCGCGGGGGCCGGGCCGACGGGGACCGCGACCGGGG
>JBDHWC010000289.1:0-3319 GCA_039809985.1 Thermomicrobiales bacterium
AGCGGCACTTGGTCCGACCAGTAGGCCAGTTCCTTGGCGTCCGCCATCACCGGCCCGTTCATCGGCGTGTCGATGAAGCCGGGCACCACCATGTTGACCCGGATCCCCTCCCGGGCGTAGTCGATCGCCATCACCCGCATCATCGCGAAGACGCCCCCCTTGCTGGCGCTGTAGGCCGGCTCCCGCAGGGCCATCCCGAGGTGCCCCGTGTTCGAGCCGACGCAGACCACCGCGCCGCCGCCCGCCGCCAGCAGGTGGCGGATGCCGTGCTTGCAGGTCAGGAACTGGCCGTCGAGGTTGTTCCGCAGCAGCTTGTGCCAGACCGCCAGCTCCAGCAGGTCGACCCGCTCCTCCTCGTCCAGCACCTCGATCCCGGCGTTGGAGACGACGATGTCGAGGCCCCCGAACGCCGCCGCCGCCCGGTCGACCGCCGCCGAGATCGACGCCTCGTCCGCGCAGTCGGCCGGCAGCACCACCGTCCGCGCCGCGTCCCCGATCTCCGCCGCGATCCTCTCCAGCCGCGCCGCGCCGCGCGCCACCAGCGCGACGGACGCCCCCTCGCGGGCCAGCCGCAGCGCGGTGGCGCGGCCGATGCCGCTGCTGGCCCCGGTCACCACCGCCCGTTTGCCGGCGAACCGGCCTTCTGTCGACGCCATCGTGCTGCTCCGCCTCGGCCGCGCGACCTCCCGGCTACGGGTAGGTCCCGAACGGCACCGCCGCGTCGTCGAGCGCGTGGCCGCTGCCCGACTCGATCACGCACTTGAAGGCCGGCTCGGTGTCGAGGAAGTACCACTCGATGTCGTCGCCGATGTGGCCGACCGCGGTGGTGCCGATCCCGTCGGCGGCGAACTGGGCCTTGACCCGCTCCGACTCCGCCTCGCTCTCGAACATCACCGCGACCGAGGAGATCCCCTCGCCCTTGGTCTCGAGGAACTCCCACCACGGGTTGCCGGGGCCGAGCGGCTCCAGCAGCTCGAAGTTGAGGTCGCCGACCATCGTCTCCGCCCAGCGGACCTTGAACTCGGCCGGCTTCCCCTGCCACTCGCAGTCGTGCATCACCGTCGTGCCGTCGGCCTCGAAGATCTTCCACGGGCCCCAGCCGAACGCCTTGTGGTAGGCCCGCATCTTCGCCTCGAGGTCGCGGACGGTGACCGAGACCTGCGTGATCGGGTAGGTGATGCCGCTGACCGGCGAGGGGCCGGGCTCCGCGCCGGGGCGCGGGTAGACCTGCACCGGCTTCACGAAGTCGATCGCGTGGCCGCTGCCCGACTCGATCAGGCAGCCGAACTGCCGCTCGGTGTCGAGGTAGTAGTACTCGATGTGGTCGCCGATGTCGGCCTTCATGATCACGTCGCAGCCGAACTCGTCCTTGAAGGCCCGCTTCACCGCGTCGCCGTCGTGCCGCTCGAGGAACATCGTTGCGATCGAGGCGATCCCCTCGCCTCGCCGGTCCATGAACTCCGACCAGAGGTTCGGCCCGGCGAGCGGCTGCAACAGCTCGAAGTTGAGCGACCCGACGTAGACTTCCGTCCCCCGCAGCGAATACTCGACCGGCTGCCCCCGCAACTCGGTCCGGTGGTGGACCGGGGCCACGTGGTCGAACACCTGCCACGGTGCCCAGCCGAAGGCGCGGTGGTAGAGCGCCATCGTCGCGTCAAGGTCCTTCACCGCCAGCGAGACCTGGGTGATCGGGTAGCGCAGCCCCGCCATCCCGACCGGGAGCTCGCGTTCCTGCTCGTGGCTCATCCCTGCCTCCTCTGCTCCGCTTGTCCTCGTTGCGACGGTGATGGCCCGTCGTCGCGTTCGTTCGTGCCCTCTTGGGCGGATCGTGCCGTTGACGGGGCCTCCGCGACGCGTCCGCCGTCGCGTTCGGTCGGTGCGCGCGCCGCGGTTCTCATGCCGGCCGCTCCGCGTCGTCGACCATCACGAACCACGGCGGGGGCGGCGGCATCGGCCGCGGCTCCAGCTCCCGGCCGGCGAAGAAGGTCCGCTCGGCCCGCAGCTGCTGGTCGGCGACCCGGCGGTGGCCGGCGATGTCGACCAGCTCGACCGGCTCGCGCTCGAGCCGCAGCACCGCGACGTCGGCCGGCGCGCCCGGCGCGAGCGTGCCGAGGTCAGGTCGACCGATCGCCGCCGCCGGGGCCGTGGTCGTCGCCCGCACCACCTCCGGCAGCGGCATCCCGACGCAAAGGAACTTCGTCATCACCAGCGGCAGGGTGAGCGACGGCGTCGCGTCGGCCCGCACCCGCGGCATGACCTCCTGGTCCTCGAGCAGGTTCGGGCCGACGAGGCTCAGCTGGTGCAGGTCGGTCGAGATCGTGTCGGGCCAGAACCCCTGGCCGACCAGCGCCTCCGCCGTCGGGAAGGAGAACGACCCCGCCCCGTGCCCGACGTCGAAACGGACCCCCCGTTGCCGCGCCCGCCGCGCCGCCGGCAGCAGCCGGCCCGCGTCGTCGACCAGCTTCTGTCCGCCGCCGGTGAAGGCGTGGGTCACGATGTCGCCCGCCCGCAGCAGCCGCAGCACCGACGCCACCCCCGGCGGCGCGTCGCTGATGTGGCACATCACCGGCAGGCCGGCCGCCGCCGCGACCGCCTTCCGCAGCGGCCCGAGGTCGGGCGAGCAGAAGGTGCCCCGGCCCATCCGCGTCTTGACCCCGACCACGAAGTCGCGGTTGGCGGCGATCACCCGCGTCAGCAGCGGCACGTCGCAGGCCCGCGGGTTGCAGTAGTCGTCGTAGTTCAGGCCCGGCACGCCGAGGTACGAGATGTTGGCGAAGCCGAGCACTCGCACCGCCGAGCGCCGCGCGACGTGCTCGCGCAGGCCCGGCAGGCTGAACGCCCCGGCCGAGCCGGCGTCGACCCAGGTCGTCACCCCGCTCCGCCACGCGAGGCTGTCCGGGTCGATCCCGAAGTAGTCGCGGCCCCAGTAGCAGTGGGCGTGCAGGTCGACCAGCCCCGGCGTCACGATCCGGCCGGTGGCGTCGACCACGCGCGTCTCCGGCCCCGGCGCGATCCGCTCCGCGACCGCGGCGATCCGCCCGCCCGCGATCGCGACGTCGCGCACGGCGTCGACCCCGTTCGCTGGGTCGACCACCCGGCCGCCGGCGATGATCGTCTCGTGCGCTGGCCCGCCGTCCGTGCCCATCCCGGTCGCCCTCCCCGCCGCTCCGTCACCGACGGAGGTCGAGCACCCAGTCCGCGTCGTCCGGCGCGGCGAAGGCGACGCCGCCGTCGGCGGCCGTCGCCGCGGTCGCGGGCCGCCAGTGCCCGTCGCGGGGGTCGAACCAGCGGGCCGACGCGCCGTCCGCGATCCCCGCCC
>JBDHWC010000290.1:0-3284 GCA_039809985.1 Thermomicrobiales bacterium
GCGGCCGAGACGATGGCCAGCACCACGATCCCGGCGATGTCGAACCGGCGCCGCGCCGCCACGAGCGCCCCGGAGAGGGCCCAGAGCGCGGTCGCTCCGAAGTCGAACGCCAAGGGGAGCCGGAACGGCGCGTCGAACAGATCCTTGGCCTCCACCGCCGCGATCATGTTCCCTCCGCCACCCCCGCACCATGATCGGCCAACGCCCGCCATTGTGCGGGATTCGCGGTGTGCCTGCGAACGCCCACCCGATGCCTCCCGAGATCACCGCGCTGACGAGTAGACAGACGACACCGTTGCTGATAGCACCATATATTGACCACAGAAGGACTTCATCCGCCATATTGTTGACTTTTTCGCATGAATGATTCATTCTGTTGATCAAGCGACCACATGGGACGGGTTGTCGTTCGGGCGCACCTTGCTGGCACGATCACCCGTCGCCGGCGGTGGTCATGGTCGCCCGTGGTCCCGGCGGCCCCGCGGGCGGCTGCCTCCCGCGGACGTCGCGCCCCGAGTCGGTCAGCGGACACGACGACCGGCGCGCATCGCCGCAGTGGCCGGGCGGCACCGATGCGCGCACAGGAGGAACGGCTTGGAGAATCTGCAGCTTGTCGCCACGCTCGTTCTGGTGCTCGGCGCGGCGCTCGTCGGCGGGTCGATCGCCCAGCGCTTCGGGCAGCCCACCCTGCTCGGCTACATCCTGGCCGGAGTGCTCGTCAGCCCCGAGACACCGGGCCTGGTCGCCAACCACGAGCGCGTCGAGCTGTTGGCGAACCTCGGCGTGGCACTCCTGATGTTCGCCCTCGGAGTCGAGTTCTCGCTCACGGAACTGGTGCGTGTCCGCCGCGTCGCCCTCCTTGCCGGCGGGGCCCAGATCGTCGTCACCCTCGCGTTCGGCACGCTGGTGGGACTGGCCATCGGCTGGGCGCTTCCCGCAGCGCTGCTGCTCGGGGCGGCGATCGCGATCTCCAGCTCGATCGTGGCGATCAAGCTCCTGCTCGGGCGCGGCGAAGCGCAAAGTGCCCAAGCCCGCGTCGCCATGGGCGTCGGCGTGGTCCAGGACCTGAGCGTCGTGCCGATGCTTGCCCTCCTTCCCCTGCTCACCGGCACGTCGGGCAACATCGCCGTCCGGCTCGGCATGTCGATCGGCATCGCCGCGCTCGCGCTGGTGGTGGTCGCGGTGGTCGGCATGCGGCTGGTGCCGAAGGTGCTCTTCGCGGTCGCCGGCACGGGCTCGCGCGAGCTCTTCCTGATGGTGGTCGTCGTCATCGCCCTCGGCACGGGTCTCGCCAGCGAAGCCGCCGGTCTCTCATTCGCGCTCGGCGCGTTCCTCGCCGGCATCGTCGTCTCCACGTCGGAGTTCGACGGTCAGGTGCTGGCCGAGATCATCCCGCTCCGCGACCTCTTCGCCACGATCTTCTTCGTCGCGGTCGGCATGCTGCTCAGCCCGGCCTTCCTGGTCGGTCACCTCGGCGTCGTGGTGCTCCTCGTCGCCGCAGCGGTCGTCGGCAAGCTCCTGATCGCGGGGGCCGCGCTGCTGGCGGCCGGCGTCGACCCGCGGACGGCCACGCTCTCCGCGGCGGTCCTCGCCCAGATGGGCGAGTTCAGCTTCGTGCTCGCCGGCATCGGCGTCGCCAACGGCATCCTCAACAATGACCAGTACGGCCTCATCCTCGCGATCGCCCTCGCCAGCATCATGCTCGCGCCGGGCATGCTGACCGTCGCGCCGCGTCTGGTCCGGCTGACCGAGCACCTCCCCGGCATCGCCGGGCGCGAGCGGGCGCTCGCCGCTCCGGCCGCGGACGAACCGTGGCGCGCGGACGCCGTGATCTGCGGCTACGCTCGGGTCGGCGCGGAACTTGGCAGCATCCTCGAGCGGACCGGCACCGCCTTCACGGTGGTTGACCTCAACCCCTCCGTCGTGCGTCGCCTGCGCGAGGCGGGGGTCCGCTCGATATACGGAGACGCTGCCAGCGAGCCGGTGCTGGCCCGGGCCGGCGTGGGGCAGGCGCGCGTGCTGGCGGTGGCCATCCCCGACCTCGTCTCGGCCTCGGCGGCGATCCGGGTCGCCCGCGAACTCAACCCGCGCATCCGGGTGATCGCGCTCGCCGACTCGAGCAGCGCGGTTCGGGCCCTCGAGGCGACCGGAGCGAACGACGTGATCCAGCCGGAATTCGAGACCGGTCTCGGCTTCGTTCGCCAGACGCTCCGCTGGCTCGGCATGGGCGCGCCCGAAGCGCGCACCGTCATCGCCGGGGAGCGGCACGCCTTCTACGACCTCGAGTCCCACGAAGGCGCTCGCCCGGCACGGGAGGGCCGCGCCGCGCACCATCTCCCGCTCGACGAGTCGGCCCCGCACGGGCGGCGGGCCCCCGCCGCCTGACGACGCGCCGACGGACGCTCCCCGGCCGCGGCGACGGTTTGCGCCCCTTCTCGAGCCGCTCCTATACTCGTCGCCACCGACCGCGCCCGTGCGGGACGACACCGAACGACGACGCTGTCCAAGACCCGCCGGGCCTCGGACCGATGGGAGCCGCGCCGGGTGCGCAGACGAACCTGGATCACGTTCATCTTCATCGTTGTGCTGACGGCGTTCACCACGTGGGTGGTGATCCCCAACGGGCCCGACCCCGGCCGGTTCAAGGCGAACCACCCGGTCCGGCTCGGACTCGACCTCCAAGGTGGCCTCCAAGTCGTGATGGAGGCCCGGCCGGTCGCCGGGCAGGTCGTCGACGCCAGCACCCTGAGCGGGGTGAAGACAACGCTCGAACGGCGGGTCAACGGCCTCGGCGTCAGCGAGCCGCTGATCCAGACTCGCGGCAGCAACCAGCTGATCGTCGAGCTGCCGGGCGTCAAGGACCCGCAGGAGGCCGTCAACGTCCTCCAGCGCACCGCGCTGCTCGAGATCATCGACACGCAGGGGCGCTACCTGCCGGCGGGCACTATCGTCGACACCACGCTCGGCACCGCCGCCGACTACCTGAGCGACGCCACCCCGACGGCAGGGGCGACCCCGGTCGGCGGGGCGACCGCGACCGCCGGCGCGACCCCCATCGCCGCGGCCACCCCGGCAGCCGGCACCACCGGCGCGAACTCGCCCACCGGCCCGGTCTACCAGACGATCATCAGCGGGGCCGACCTGAAGAACGCCTACGTTTCGACCGGCAGCGCCGGGATCGGGCAGGTTGTCGCCTTCGAGTTGCAGGGCGACGCCTCGAAGCGCTTCTTCGAGTTCACCAGCCAGCACCTCGGCCAGCCGATGTCGATCGTGATCGACAAGCA
>JBDHWC010000291.1:0-3279 GCA_039809985.1 Thermomicrobiales bacterium
TACTCCTCCGGGGTCCGCGAGGGGAACTCGCCCGTGGTGCCCGTCGGCACCCGCCCGTGGGCTCGCGGCGTCGCCGCCGCCACCGACCTCACGGTCCTCGCGCCGCTCGCGCCCGACCCGGCCCCGCCGGGCGTCGCCAAGTTCGCCGAGACCCAGTTCGCCGACTGGCAGGCGAAGAACGACGTCAAGGTCACCTACGAGGCGGTCGCCTGGCCCCAGCTGCACGACAAGATGGCGACCAACTTCGCCTCCGGCCAGCACGTCTACGACGTGATGTACAGCTCCGGCTGGGTGCCCGAGTTCTCCAAGTTCCTCACCCCGCTCGACGCCATGCTGCCCGCGGACCTCGTCGCCGACCTGCCCCCCTCCTCCTTCTCGACCACCACGTGGGACGGCAAGCGCTACGGCGTCGTCTTCACCCTCTCGCTCCTGACCCTCTTCTACAACACCGAGCTGTTCGACCAAGCCGGGATCAAGGCCCCGCCGAAGACGTGGGACGAGCTGAAGGGCTACGCCCTCGAGCTGACCAAGGACGGCCGCTACGGCTGGGTCCTCAACTACGGCGCGCCGGAGGGGATCGGCGGCGTCGCCTCCTACTGGATGGCCTTCCTCCAGCAGGCCGGCGGCAAGATGTACGGCGACGACGGCCTCCCCGTCTTCAACGACGCCCCCGGCGTCGACGCCCTGAAGCTGATGGTCGAGATGATGACCAACGGCTCCACCGACCCCGGCTCCCTCTCCTACGTCGGCATCAACGACGCCACCAACGTCCTCACCGCCGGCAACGCGGCGATGATGATGAACTGGCCGTTCATGTGGAAGCCGGCCAACGACCCCGAGTCCTCCCAGATCGTCGGCAAGCTCGGCTCCGCCATCCTCCCCGCCGGCCCCGTCACCTCCGCCTCGATCGACGGCACCGACGCCTGGACCATCGCCGCCGACTGCGCCGCCCCCGACAAGGCGATGGACCTGATCGGCTTCTACCTCAGCCCCGAGGTCCAGAAGGCGCAGTGGCTCGACACCGGCTGGCTGCCGATCCGCCTCTCGGTCCTCGCCGACCCCGAGGTGCAGGCCGCCGCCCCGAACGCCGCCGTCGTCCTCGAGCAGTCGAAGCTCCCCTACGACAGCTTCGTCACCCCCGACTACAACGAGGTCACCGTCGCCCTCGGCACCGAGATCCAGAAGGCCCTCGGCGGCGCGAAGAGCCCCGAGGTCGCCCTCAAGGACGCCTCCGACCAAGTGACCGAGATCGTCAAGAAGCGGCTCGGCTAGCGCGGGGCGGGAGCGGGCGACGGCGGTGGCGACGACGACGGGCGGCTGGGAGCGAGACCGGCGACGGGCCGGGCTGCTCCTCGTCCTGCCCGCCCTCCTCGTCCTCGCCGCCGTCGTCCTCTACCCGATCCTCCGCTCCGCCGCCCTCTCGCTCACCCACGCCGAGCTCGGCCCCGGCGGCCTCGCCACCAGCTTCGTCGGCCTCGACCAGTACGCCAGGATGGGCAGCGACGAGGCGTTCGGCCTCGCCCTCCGCCAGTCGGCCTTCTTCACCGTCGGCGAGGTGCTCCTCGTCGTCGCCATCGCCCTCGCCTCCGCCCTCCTCCTCCACCACCCGCTGGGCCGCTCCCCCTTCTTCCGGGTCATCCTGCTGGTGCCGTGGGCGATCGCCCCGGTCGCCAACGCCGTCCTCTGGAAGTGGATCTACAACGCCAACTACGGCGTCCTCAACGCCCTCCTGCTCCAGCTCGGCGTGGTCGAGAAGCCCGTCAACTGGCTGGGCCGGACCGACCTCGCCCTCCGCATGCTGCTCCTCGCCGACGTCTGGAAGTCGGTCCCCTTCATCGCCCTGCTGCTGCTGGCCGGGCTCCAGAACATCCCCTCGCACCTCCACCGCGCCGCCCTGCTCGACGGCGCGAACGCCTGGCAGCGCTTCCGCTTCGTCACCCTGCCGGGGCTGCGGGTGCCGCTGACGCTGGCGGTCGTCCTCCAGACGATCTGGTCGTTCAAGGTCTTCGACCTGATCTACGTCCTGACCAAGGCCGGCCCCGCCGACGCCACGCTGCTGCTCAACTTCCTCGCCTATCGGGTCACCTTCAACTTCCTCGACTTCGGCTACGGCGCGGCGATCGCCAACGTCATCTTCCTGATCATGCTCGTCCTCGCCGTCGTCGTCACCAAGGTGATGCGCCCCGGCGCGCCGCGGACGGGGGTCGCCCGATGAGCCGCGCCCGTCGCGACCTGCTCTCCCGCGTCGGCGTCGGCGCGGGGCTCGCCCTCTTCGTCGTCTGGACCCTCGCCCCCGTCGTCTGGATGGTCGCCTCCAGTCTCCTGCGGACGAAGGCGCTCACCGCCCGCCCGCCCGACCTCGCCCCGGCGTCGTGGACCCTCGGCAACTACGCCGCGGTGCTGGAGACCGGCGGCGAGCTCGGCCCCGCCTTCGCCACCTCGACCGTCGTCTCCCTCGGCACCACGCTGGTCGCGCTGGCCCTCGGCGCGGCCGCCGCCTACGCCCTCGCCCGCCTCCGGGTGCCCGGCGGCGACCGGATCGCCCTCCTCGTCCTCGCCACCCAGATGTTCCCGGGGATCGTGATCGTCATCCCCCTCTTCATCGTCGTCAGTCGGCTCGGCCTGATCGACACCCGCCAGTCGCTGGTCGTCGTCTACCTCTCCTTCGTGCTGCCGGTGGTGATCTGGGTGCTGAAGGGCTTCTTCGAGGCGATCCCGCCGGAACTGGAGAAGGCGGCGGCGGTCGACGGCGCGAGCGTCTGGCAGACCTTCCGCCTCGTCGTCCTCCCGATCTCGTGGCCGCCTCTCTTCGCCGCCGCCGTCTTCGCCTTCATCGAGTCGTGGAACGAGTTCCTCTTCGCCGTGGTCCTGACCCGGACCCACACCAAGACGGTGCCGATCGCCATCTCCGAGTTCGCCGGCCAGTACCAGACCCGCGTCGGCCAGATGCTCGCCGCCGCCACCCTCGCCTCGATCCCCGTCGTCGTCCTCGCCATCCTCTTCCGCAAAGCCGTCCTCCGCGGCTTCGCCGAGGGAGCGATCAAGGGATGAGCCTGTCGGTCGCCGTTCCGTCGCAGCATCACGGCATCGAGGCCGCAGGAGCGGCCCTCACCCCCCAGCCCCCTTTCCCGCGGCGGCCTGACAGGAGTAGGTATCTGATCGATAGCGGCGGCTGGGCCTCGCGGCCGGGTCCGTCGGGACGGCCCTCACCCCCCAACCCCCTCTCCCGCGGCGGCGGGAGAGGGGGAGCAAATGAATCGGGGGAGGGCCAAGCCCTCC
>JBDHWC010000292.1:0-3279 GCA_039809985.1 Thermomicrobiales bacterium
CTCGACGCCGCGGACGACTTCGATCTGCTCGCCAGCGACGCGTCGTTCGGGGACGTGCTGGCCGAAGGCACCCTCCACCTTGCCGCGCCGGTCGGAGGCATCGGCTTCCGGCTCGACGCCGACGGCGGCGGCTACTTCGTCGAGGTTCGGCCGCGCGAGCGGCAGGCGCTCCTCCTGAAGTGGCTCCCCGCGCCGCCGCCGTGGCTCGGCGGCACCGTCACCCGCCACCGCGAACTGCAGCGCGGCCCGCTGCCGCCCGGCTGGGCCGAGGGCGACCCGCTCCCCTTCCGGCTCGTCGCCAACGGGCCGAGCCTCGAGGTCTCGCTTGCCGGCGAGGTGGTCCTCGCCGACGCCAGCGGCGAGCGCACCGAGGGCCGTCTCGGCATCTGGGCCGATTCCGGAACGGCGCGGGCGGAAGGATTCCGCGCCGCGCCGATGCGGCGGATCGGCGGCTGACTACCAATCTCCACTCGACGACGCCGCCGACCCCGCCGTAGGATGCGGGCCAGAAGCGCCGTCACGACGAGGACAGGAGCCGCGTGGACAACGACCCCCAACTGCCGAGCGCGCTCGACCGGCTGCGCGCCGCGACCGGCTTCATGTTCGACATGGACGGCGTCCTCTACCGCGGCACCCGGGCCCTGCCTGGCGTGCGGCCGCTGCTCGACGCGCTGCTCCTGCGCGACCGCCGCTTCATGCTGGCCACCAACAACTCGATGGCGACCCCGGAGATGTACGTCGCCAAACTCGCCGCGATGGGGATCGACGTCCCGCCGCAGGCGATCCTCACCTCCGCCCTCGCCACCCGCGACTACCTGCTGGAGACGCTGCCGCCCGACGCCGGAATCTTCGCGATCGGGATGCCGGGAATGCGCGAGCAACTGTTCGGCGGCACCGCGTTCCGCCCGGTCCAGTTCGGGGAGGAACAGCCCGCGGCGGTCGTGATGGGCATGGACCTCGGCTTCACCTACGACAAACTGAAGGCGGCCTGCGCCGCGATCCACGGCGGCGCGCTCTTCGTCGCCACCAACGCCGACGCCACGCTGCCGACCGAGACCGGCTTCGTGCCGGGGTCGGGCAGCCTCGTCGCGGCGGTGGCGACCGGCAGCGGCGTGCAGCCGGTCGTCATCGGCAAGCCCGAGACGACACTGCTGGTCCAGTCGATGCAGCGGCTCGGCGTCGGCCCCGACCAAGCCGTGATGGTCGGCGACCGGCTCGACACCGACATCCTCGCCGCCCGCCGGGCGGGCGCCCTCTCCGTGCTGGTCCTCACCGGCGTCTCGACCCGCGAGGAACTGGCAACCTCGCCGGTGCTGCCGGACATCGTCGTCAACGACCTGCCCGCCCTGCTCGACGCCCTCGTCGCCGAGCCCGCCTGACTCGCCGCGCCCGTGCGCAAGGAGCAGCCAGCCGTGCCAAGCCCGCTCGACACCGTGCTCGACCGCCTCTACGCGGACGACGCCCGCCAGCGCGCCGCCGGCCTCCCCTCCTCCCAGCGCACCCGCAACCTCGAGCGGGAGACCGGTCACTGGCTGCGCCTGCTCGTCCTCGCCACCGGCGCGCGGGCGATCCTCGAGATCGGCTCCTCGAACGGCGTCTCGACCCTCTGGCTCGCCTCCGCCGCGGCCGAGACCGGCGGCCACGTCACCGGCACCGAACTGATCCCCGAGCGGGCCGCCGCGGCGAACGCCCACCTCGCCGAGGCGAGGCTCGGCCGCGTCGCCACCGTCCTCCCCGGCGACGCGTTGACCGCGGTGGCCGGCCTCGCCGGCCCGTTCGACCTCGTCTTCATCGACGCCGAGAAGGACGACTACATCGCCCATTTCGAGCGCGTTGTCGGCAAGGTTCGCAACGGCGGACTCGTCCTCGCCGACAACGTCATCTCGCACGACCTCAGCGCCTACCAAGCCATGCTCCGCGCCCGGCCCGACATCGAGACCGTGACGGTGCCGATCGGCCGCGGGGTCGAGATGAGCGTCGTCCGCCGCCCCTGACCCGGCCGCATTCAGGCAGCTCCGCCGATTGCCCGCCGCTCGCCGGGCGTGCTAGACTCGGCCAGTCTGGGAGCCGCAGGCCGACCTAGCTCAGCTGGTAGAGCAGCTGTTTCGTAAACAGCAGGTCGCGGGTTCGAGTCCCGCGGTCGGCTCCAGACGCCCCTCAGCAACCCCGTTCCTTGTACCAAGCCAACTGCCTGCCGATGCCGAGCCCTTGCAAGGGTCGACGGGTTCGCCCCAGGCGTCGGCCGAGCGGGTCGGCGTAGTTCTCGCCCGCGTGGAGGAAGAACTCCGCCTCCTCCAGTCCCCGCTCCCGCAGCTGGCGAACAACCTCGTCGGCCCATGCCTCGCGCCCCGCCCGCGTCAGGTGACGCAGCGACAGGTCGTACGGCTCGACCCACTGGTCGGGCGCGACCAGATGGTGCATCGGGCTCAGGACGAACCACGCGTCGTAGCGCGCCGCCGCATACCCGCTCGCCTTCCGAAACAGCGAGCCGTTGTAGAACGCGCGCGCGGGCGCGCCGTGCCCGAGCCGCCCCTTGCCGCACGCCACCAACCCAACCCGCACCACCCGCCCTCCCCAATCCCCAATCCCCAAGAATGTTGCCCGACTGGACCGCCCCGTGCTAGAATCCCGAGGCTCGGGACCGCGCGTCGCCAAACGCGCGGTCGTCGCATCGGCTCCGGCCGGTGCCCGCAGCGAGCCATGCCGAAGTGGCGGAACCGGCAGACGCGCTACGTTCAGGGCGTAGTGAGGGTAACCTCGTGGGAGTTCAAATCTCCCCTTCGGCACCGACACCCGAGCGGCACGACCGGGCGGGTGGCGCACGTTAACAACCGAGGCGTGGGGCAGGGAGGATGGTCGCTGGCCCGACGGGCCAGAGGAAAGTCCGAGCTGCGCAGAGCAAGGGTGCCCGGTGAAAGCCGGGGAGGCGTCCGCGAGGGCGTCGACAGTCCAGACCGGCGCGCCGGCGACGGCGCGAGAGCAACAGCGACGAGGACCGCCGGGCGACCGGCGGGGTGAAAAGGGCAATCCTCCCCGCAGCAATCTCCGACACGGCCGCCATCAGGCTGCTCGCCGAGGCCGGAAGACGAGAGCCGCCGCGAAGGCGACGACGCGGCCGGTCCTTCGGGGCCGAGAGAGATGACCATCACGAACAGAACTCGGCTTACTCCCCTCCCCCATGTCCTCACCCAACGCACATGGTGCCTTTAGCTCAATCGGCAGAGCGCCTGTCTGTGGAACAGGAGGTTACGGGATCGTGCCCCGTAAGGCACCCCACAC
>JBDHWC010000293.1:0-3276 GCA_039809985.1 Thermomicrobiales bacterium
CTAGTCGCGGTGCTTGGGGGGGAGGCCGGGGAGGGCGAGCATCCGCTCGAGGGCGACGAGGGCGTCGCGCTTGGTGTCGGGGTCGACGACGATGCGGTTGACGACCTCGCCCGCGGCGAGGTGCTCGAGGGCCCAGAGGATGTAGCCGGTGTGGATCCTGTACATGGTGGAGCAGGGGCAGACGACCGGGTCGAGGCACTGGACGCGCTTGTCGGGCATCTCGAGGGCGAGGCGGCGGACGAGGTTGATCTCGGTGCCGACGGCCCAGGAGGAGCCGGAGGGGGCGTTGCGGACGGTGGTGATGATGTGCTCGGTGGAGCCGAAGCTGTCGGCGGCCTGGACGACCTCGAGCCGGCACTCGGGGTGGACGACGACGTTGACGTCGGGGTCGGCGGCGCGGGCGGCCTCGATCTGCTCGACGCTGAAGCGGGCGTGGACGGAGCAGTAGCCCTTCCAGAGGATGACCTTGGCGGCGCGCAGGGCGTCCGGGGTGTTGCCGCCGAGGGGGAGGAAGGGGTCCCAGACGACCATCTGGTCGAGGGGGATGCCCTTGGCCCAGCCGGTGTTGCGGCCGAGGTGCTCGTCGGGGAAGAAGAGGATCCGCTCGCCGCGGGCGAGGGCCCAGTCGTAGACGCGGCTGGCGTTGGACGACGTGCAGACGATGCCGCCGTTGCGGCCGCAGAAGGCCTTGATGGAGGCGGCGGAGTTCATGTAGGTGACGGGGACGATGCCGTCGACGCCGAGGCCGGCGAGGGCGTCCCACGCGGCGCGGACGTCGTCCGGCTTGGCCATGTCGGCCATCGAGCAGCCGGCCTCGAGGTTGGGCAGGATGACTTGCTGGCCGGGGGAGGAGAGGACGTCGGCGCTCTCGGCCATGAAGTGGACGCCGCAGAAGAGGATGAACTCGGCGTCGGTGCGGAGGGCGGCCTGCTGGGAGAGCTTGAAGCTGTCGCCGCGGATGTCGGCGAACTGGATGACCTCGTCGCGCTGGTAGTGGTGGCCGAGGATGACGAGGCGGTCGCCGAGCTGGTGGCGCAGGGCCCAGATGCGGGGGTCGCGCTCCTCGGCGGGCATCTTCAGGTACTCGCGGGGGATGCGCTCCTGGCGCAGGGGCGAGACGCCGTAGCGGTGGAGCAGGTCGTAGGCGCCCTCCCCTTCCTCCGGCACGCAGGAGGCGGTCGGGAGCTGGGGGTTGACGAACCAGGGGCTGGGGGCCGCGGGCTCGCTGGCCGCCGGGGCCGGGGCCGGTCGGGTCGGCAGTTCGATGGTCATCGCTCGGTACCGCTCCTCGCACCCGGCCGGGAGCGCGCCCGCCGGGCCGACAGGTCGGGGGCCGGGCCGCGCGCCACGCCGGCGCGCCGCGCGTGTTCCCCCCTGACACGGCGAGGATAGCGGGGGCAGGAGTAATTGTCAAGATGACACTAAGTCGGGCCGGCAGGGCGGCAGCGGATGGCCGGGGCGGGGCCGGGGACGCGGACGGGCGCGGCCCGCGCCCCCGCTCGGGGAGGCGGGCCGCGCCCGTGGGCCGTCGCCGCCTGGCGGCTAGGCGGTCTTCTTCTCCTTGGCCGCGGCGCCGCCGCTGACCATCCGGAAGAGCTTGGTGCCGCAGACGGGGCAGACGCCCTGGACGGCGGGGCGGCCGTTCTTCATCGTCACGTCCTCGGCGTTCTTGATCTCCCGCTTCTCGCGGCACTTGACGCAGTAGGCCTGCTCGGCCATGGCTGGTTCCTCCTTGGTTCCGGGCGCTCCGGCGCCCGGCCGGATCTCGACTCTGCGGGCGGGCCGCCACCCCTGCGCGCGGCCCGCCGGGCGCATGGTAACGGACGCGGGGGTGAACGTACAGGGATGGCGAGTCGGGGAGTCAGGGAGTCGTGAAGTCGGGGAGAGTCTGTGGGGACGTTGCGTCGGTGGTGCTTCACGAGCCTCCACCACTCGGCCGCCCGGCTCCTCGACTCCCCGAGTCCGCGACTCCCCGACTTCCCGACTCCCCGACTTCACGACTCCCCGACTCGCGGATTGCGGGCGCGGACGGGGCTGAGGCCGGCGACGACCGCGATGGCGAGGACGACCGCGCCGACGAGGCTGAGGGCGGTGGTCGCGCCGATCCGCTCGCCGAGCTGGGTGAGGAGGACGGCGCCGATCGGGCCGGGGACGGCGAAGACGGTCCAGAAGGCGGCGGTGACGCGGCCGAGGAGGTGGTCGGGGGTCAGTTCCTGGCGCAGCGACATGGTGACGACGCCGCGGGTGCTGTCGCTGAAGGTGAAGACGACGGCGGCGAGGGCGAGGCCGGACCACGCGGCGGAGCGGCCGGCGGCGAGGAGGGCGAGGCCGCTGACGACGACGCCGGCGACGAAGAGGGGGCCGAAGCCGAGGCGGCGGCGGAGGGGGGCGACGAGGATGCCGCTGGCGACCGCGCCGAGGCTGGCGATGCCGAAGACGACGCCGACGGTGCGGTCGGGCTCGCCGAGGTCGTGCCGCAGGAAGTAGATGATCAGGTCGTTGATGCCGGTGGAGAGGAAGGCGAGCGCGCCGACGACGATGGTCAGCCAGCGGAAGACGGGCTCCTCGACGAGGAAGCGGACGCCGGCGAGGAACTCGCCGAGGACGCCGGCCCGCTCGGCGGGGTGGCCGCCCTCGCGCGGGGCGGGCGGGCGGAGGCGGACGAAGCGGAGCGAGAGGGCGGAGACGAGGAAGGTGAAGGCGTCGATGCCGATCGCGGTCGCGCCGCCGAAGCGGCCGGAGACGAGGCCGGCGAGCATCGGGCCGAGGACGAAGGCGAGGGCGTAGGTGGCCTGCAGGCGGCCGTTGGCCTCGGTGATCTGGTCGCGGTCGACGAGGTTGGCGACGGCGGTGATGTAGGCGACGCCGAAGAGCATGGCGAGGGCGGAGCCGACGAGGGTGGCGGCGTAGACGATCCAGAGGCTGGGGCCGAGGACGGCCCAGGCGATCGGGACGAGGCCGTAGACGAGGAAGCGGCCGAGGTCGCAGCGGACCATCAGGCGGCGGCGGTCGTAGCGGTCGACGACGGGGCCGGCGACGACGCCCATGACGAGGGAGCCGACGCCGGCGAGGGCGGTGACGAGGCCCATCCGGGCGAGGGAGCCGGTGGCCTGGAGGACGAGGAGGGGGACGGCGATCAGGGCGACGGCGTCGCCGAGCGAGGAGAAGCCCTGCCCGAGCCAGAAGATGTTGAAGTCGCGGTTGCGGCTGAGCGATGCGGACACGGGGCCTCGGCGACGGGCTGGCGGCTGGCGGCTGGCGGCTGGCGGCTGGCGG
>JBDHWC010000294.1:0-3256 GCA_039809985.1 Thermomicrobiales bacterium
GGCTGGCGGCTGGCGGCTGGCGGCTGGCGGCTGGCGGGGAGTGTCGCATCTTGCTCGGGCGGGTCAAGGGCCGTCGGCTGCCAGTCCTGACGGCACTGGACGGGCGGCCGTCGGGCCGGTCACTGGCGGGTGGGGGGTGACGGCCGAGGCTCCGCCCTTGCCGGCCATCAGCCATCAGCCGCCAGCCATCAGCCGCCAGCCACCAGCCGGAGAACGGCGGCCTGGGCGAAGAGGGGCGGCGGGGCGGGGTCGAGGCCGGCGGCGGTCCACGCGGCGGGGGGGACGCCGATGTCGGCGAGGAGCAGCTCGCCGACGACGGCGCGGGCGGCGGGGGCGAGGAGGCCGGTCTTCGGCAGGGCGAGGGTGAGCGTGGCGGCCGCGCGGACGCAGGGGTCGAAGGGGGTGCCGGAGGCGGCGTCGAGGCCGGAGGGGAGGTCGACGGCGAGGACCGGCGCGGGGTGGGCGTTGGCGGCGCGGACGAGGGCGGCGCTGGCCCCGCCCGGGGGGCCGGCGAGGCCGGAGCCGAGGAGGGCGTCGACGACGAGGTCGGCCGGGGGCAGGTCCGGCACGGTGCCCGGCGACGGCGGCAGGCGGGGGGCGACGCCGAGGGCGACGAGGGCGGCATGGTGGTGGGCGGCGGGGCCGCGCAATCGCTCCGGCGGGTGGCTGAGGACGACGTCGACCCGGGCGCCCCAGGCGTGGAGGAGGCGGGCGGCGACGAGGCCGTCGCCGCCGTTGCCGCCGGAGCCGGCGAGGACGAGGACGCGGCCGCGGCGGGCGTCGGCCCCCGGCAGGCGGCGGCGGGCCTCGTCGGCGACGGCGCGGCCGGCCAGTTCCATGAGCTGGAGGGTGTCGACGCCGAACCGCTCCGCCATGACGTGGTCGAGGGCGGCGGCGACCGCCGGGGCGACGGCGGGGACCGGGGCGGGAGGAAGGGAGCGGGCGTCCGGGGAGTCGGTCATCGTCGCAGTGCTCCTGCTTGAAGCGAAGGTCGGAGGCCCGGTCCGTCGCGGGGCCGGGCCTCGCGGGAGAGGGGGCTGGGGACGCTCCTCCGCCGCCGATCCGCCCGAGGCATCGCAGCGGCGTCGAGGGACGGGCGGCCGGGTCCGCGGCGGATGCCCCGCGAACCGTCGCGCGCGATCCGTGCCACGGCCTTCCCGGGGACGATGCCGACCGGGGGAGGTCTCGGATCGACAGCGGCTGTTGCACGACTCGGCCGGGCCCGCCGGGCCCGCCCTCACCCCCAACCCCCTCGTCTCATGACCGTTTGCCGTCCCCAAGACGGATGTCCTCCTCACCGGAGCCGGAGCGGCCCGCCCCCGCCGCCCCCCTGTCCGGCTCGGAGAGGCCACCGGGCCTCCGCGCTGGGACCCAGCGGCTCGTCGGACCGAGGTGGCCCCGCCGGTCCTGCCCCGGTCCGGTTGGGGTCGCTGTCAGGCCCGTTGCCGCCGGCTTCTCAAACGGTCATGCCGTGAGCCCCGGCCCCCTCTCCCGCGGCGGCCTGACTGGGGTAGGTATCCATGGGGTAGCGGTGTCGGGGTCTCGCGGCCGGGCCCGCCGGGACCGCCCTCGCCCCCCACCCCCCTCTCCCGCGTCGGCGGGAGAGGGGGAGAAACTGGCTCAGGGGAGGGCCAAGCCCTTCGCCGGACCCCCGGATTGCCGCGGCGCGGCCGCATTCCAGTCGCTTCCCAACGGATGCCTCCCCCTGTCAGCCGCGGCGGCGGGAGCGGGGGAGCAACGGAATCGGGGGAGGGCCGAGCCGTTTCCCGGACCCCCCGGGGTGCCGCGGCGCGGCCGCTTTCCGTCGGGTGCCTCGCCTTGCCCGCCGTAGCCGCGGGGGGTGCGGGACGCCGAGCGGGCGGGCAGTGCCGGTGGGCCGGGCGGCGAGGCACGGACGCCGCCGTCGGTCAGAGGCTCCCTCCTGTCGGCTCGGCGGGGGCCGGGGAGCGGCAAAGTCGTGACTTTCGGGCAGGTTGCGCGGCGGGGACGGGCCCGTAAGATGGCCGCTTCCCCGGAGGGCTGGCCGGTCGGAGGGCCGTTCCGGGGGGGTCGACGGTCCCGGGGGATGTGCCCCGCGGGAAACGAGCCGGGCCGCCGGGGCGTTCCGGGGGCAGAACGTCACGGGGCATCGGTTTCGGGCCGGTGCCCGGCGACCGGCGGCCGGTCGCCCCGCGGTTGACAGGCTCAGGCGCGGATGGTAGCGTGGCGTGGGGAACGCTTTGGCACTCCGGTTGGATGGCGTCTGACCGAGGGTGCCGTGCGCCGAGCATACGGTAGGCTCCGGCGGAGCGTGCAAAGGGAGGGCTCACCTCGATGGACAAGATTTCCTTCGCCCAGAGCGCCGGGGACCTCGGCGAGCAGATCCGCAGCGGCATGGTCTCCGAGTTCCAGAACGTGAACACGGGCGGCCACAGCGGCGGCACGATCACGAGCTCCGGCGGCGGCGGGCCGATCGTCGGCCCGGTCTCGACCTCGACCAGCGGCGGCTTCATCGGGGGCAACCCCGGGCTGGCGATCGCGGACGCGAGCGGCGGGGACCACAACCTCTCGTTCGTGAGCTAAACTGACTCCGGGCGGCAGCGACCGCCCGCACCGAACTTCGGGTGTAAGCGCGGCAGCGCGGGAACCGACACTCACCGAGGAAGGGAGAACGGGCTCGGGACGGAAGGCGTCCGACGGGAGCAGCAGGCACGAAGGCACCGGCACCGGGTGAAGACGGGTGGGTGCCACCGCCGACGAAGCCGCCGCTCCGCATTCCGCCCCCCGGGCAGCGACCCGACCAAGGCCACCGTCGTCAAGCGGGGAACGGCACTGCCGCTTGCTTCATCGGGGACAGGCCCGCTAGGGCAGGGATTCGCGGAAGGGGCCGGGTGCGGCCCTGGGAGGGTGTTCGGAAATGAGCGACGAGCTCTTCGCGCAGTACACCGCGTCGGCCGGCAACGGCGGCGTCGCGTCGGCCGGGGCCAACGGCGGCGCGGTTTCGCTCGGCTCGATCAACAGCGGCGGCAATGCCGGCAGCGCCATCGGCGTTGGCGACACTTGGGGCCCGGTCGCGGTTGACGGCGGCAGCAGCAGCAACAACACCTCGCTGGGCGTTTCGGCCAGCGGCGGCACCGGCATCGCCGATGCCTCGGGTGGCAACTACAACCTGGCCTTCGTCAGCTAGGTCGCCGCTCCCGGCCTCGGCCGGGGAGGGACCTCGACGAACCAGTTGACGCGAGGGGGAGCGGGTGACCGCTCCCCCTCGTGGCGTTCC
>JBDHWC010000295.1:0-3244 GCA_039809985.1 Thermomicrobiales bacterium
CGGCCCCGGCGAGGAGGCCGAGCGCGCCGCGGCGGCTGCGGGCGGTGCCGAGCGAGCGGGCGAAGGCGTCGAAGCGGTGGTCGTCCATGCCGAGTCCTCCCTCGTTGCGTGGATTGCTCGCGCATCTTAGGGAGGGTTTGGTGGCTTGGGAAGAGGCGGGGCAGGCATTCACGTGTCCGTCGCCGAGAATCTCGCCTCCGGCGAACGCGCGCGTTGGGTGCGGTGCCTTGACGGCCAGCGCCGTGGGCGGGTGGTGTGGCCGGGTTGTGCGATGACGACGCCCAGCGACGGCCGCACGCACCTCCCCGAACCGGGCCGGCGATGGCCCGCCTGCCCGGCGACCGAGGGCCTCGACGGCGGCGTGGTGGGATGGTTATACCAATTGTGCGAACTAACGCCCTGTTCACGCGCGGGGAGACGGCCGCGCTGCCTCTCCGTCCGGCTAGTCGATGCGCGAATGTCGTCCACGCGTCTCGGCACCGCCTGATCGAGCCGAACCCGCCCTTATGGGACGCAAGCCCTCGCGATTGGTATTACCTCCGGCGCCTCGCGCGGTCGAAGGCGTCCGCTCGCCGATGGCGCGGGCCGTGCGCGGCCTCGGCGCGGCAGCCGGTCGGCGTGTCGGTCGATTCGCCGCGCCGCCAGCGCGGGTCAGGAGAGCGGCGGGCACCCGCGGATGCAGAAGCCGGCCCCGGAACCGCCGCAGCAGAAGGCGGCGCCGACGGTGCGGGCGCAGAAGACGCCGGGGTCGGACGGGAAGGCGGCGACGCAGTCCGACGTCGACTGGCACTGGCCGCACACCGAGGGGCTCCCAAGGCTCGCCAGCCCGCAGCGGGTGGCGCCCTCGGTGCTGGTGAAGCAGGAGCAGCCCCGGTTCCCGTTGCAGACGTACATCGCCCGAGTCGCGCACGTGTCGAAGCCGGTCTGGCAGGTGCCCTGCCAGTTCACGCAAGCCCCGTCCTCGCACGTCGAGCCGGCCGGGCAGGTCGCCTTCCTGCCGTTCGGCAGGGTCGTTCCGCAGGAGACGGTCGCCGTCGCCAACTGGACCGGCCTCACGTTGGAGCCGCGCAGGTCCGCGCCCGAGAGATCGGCCCCGGTCAGGTCCGCCCCGCTCAGGCTGGCGCCCCGCAGGCTGGCCCCGCGCAGGTCAGCCCCGGTCAGGCAGGCGTTGGCGAGGGTCGCCCCGGCGAGGTTGGCCCCGTGCAGGTCGGCATGGGCGAGGCTGGCCCGGGTCAGGTTCGCGGCGTTGAGGGCCGTGCCGGCGAGGTCGGCCGCGCTGTAGTCGCAGTCCTTGAGCCCCGCGCCGGGCTTGGCCTGCGCGACCGCGCAGCTCTTGCTGCCGGCGGCGGCGCAGACCGCGCTGACGGCGGCGGGCCGGGTGGGCTTGCGCTTGGCCTTCCCGTTGCCCCGCGGCGTCCTGTGCTTCCCCGTCCTCGCGTCCGCGACGGCCGCGGAGAGTGCGATGCCGACGGTTCCGGCCACCAGGCCGAACGCGTCGCGGCGGCTGCGGACCGTGCCGAGCGAGCGGGCGACGATGTCGAAACGGTGGTGGTCCACGGCGCTGCCTCCGTTGCTGAGGGTGGCGTCCCGGCGGCCCGGGGGTGTGGTTTCTCTCTCAACGCGGCTTGGCGGGCAGGGGCGGGGGCGTACAACGCTCGTTTCCGGCCTGCCGGTCAGAGGATGGTCGGACAGGGAGCGAGACAGAACCCGAACGAGTCGCCGTCGCAGCAGAGCGTGCCGACCGTGCGGACGCAGAAGACGCCGGGGATGTCCGGGAACGACGCCTCGCAGTCCGCGCTCGACCGGCATTGCCGGCAACTGCCGGTGCCGCCGAAGTCCGAGTTGTTCGCGCAGCGGGTGGAGCCCTCGGTGCTGGTGAAGCAACTGCAGAACCGGTCGCCGTTGCACTCGAAGGCGAGGAGGTCCGGGCAGAGGTCCTCGCCCGTCGGGCAGGTCCCTTGCTGGGTCACGCAGTCCCCGTCGATGCAGGCCGTTCCGGGCGGGCAGGTTCCGGCTCTCCCGTTCGGCAGGAGCGTGGTGCACGTCACCAGGGCCGCCGCCAATTGGGCCGGCTTGACGTTGGAGCCCCGCAGGTCGGTGCCGCTCAGGTCCGCCCCGGTCAGGTCGGCCCCCTTCAGGTTCGCCCCGTTCAGTCTGGCCCCCGTCAGGTCGGCGAGTTCCAGGCAGGCGTCGGCGAGGTTGGCCCCGGCGAGGCTCGTCCCCCTCAGGTTGGCGTAAGTGAAGTTCGTCCGCGTCAGGTTGGCCGCGTTGATCTTCCTGCCGGAGAAGTCGGAGTAGACGAAATGGCAGTCCTTGAGGATGGCGCCGGACTTGACCCGTTCCGGGTTGCAGGCGACGCCGCCGGCAGCGGCGCAGACCGCGCTGACACCGGCGGGGTGGATGGCATCGTCGTTCCGTCCGCGCTTGCGCCGCCTTGCCCCGGCCTCGTCGAGGGCAAGGCCGACGGCCCCGCCGAGCAGGGCGAGCAGGCCGCGCCGACTGCGTGCCGTTCCGAGCGAGCGGGAGATCGCGTCAAACCGCTGGTCGTCCATGGCCGGTCCTCCGACGGAGGGTGGGGTGGTGGCTGCATGGAGCGACGCCATCGTAGTGCATCCATGCCCGGATGGGAAGATGGTCGCCGGGTCGGGGCATGACGCGTCCCGACGGGGTGGCGCGTGGTGGTGGGTCTGCTCGGCGGGGTCTTGCGGCGAGTTCGGCGGGGCGGAGGCCGCGGCCTGTGCGGCGGCGCGACCGCGGGTGCGGATCGCTGTTCCTCGTCAACGCCGGGGACGAAGCGCTTCGGCGGCCGGGCACGGCCACGGAGGGTGATGGTTGCTGGCCGCGAGCCACTCGGGGCATGGCGTTCGGTGTGCCGGCGAATCCTCGAGTGTCGGCGCGCGGCACCAATGCCGACGGCGAACTGGGTCAAGAGCGCGAACAGCGGCGGCGGTGCTCGCTCAAGCGCGGACGTGCACCACGCGCAACACCGATGCCTGCGCGCGGCCGTGGCGCACCGCGGCGCGGCGAATCGCATGGAGCGGCCGTGGGGCAAACGCAGAAGCCGGTTGGCACGATTGTCGGCGCAACGGGGAGCGGAGCGGCCACGGGTCAGGCCCCAGTCGGCCAGTCGCGTGGAATCATTGACGGCGAGACTGGCTGACCGAACTGGAGCCGACGACAGGAGTCGAACCCGCAACCTGCTGTTTACAAAACAGCTGCTCTGCCAGTTGAGCTACGTCGGCTG
>JBDHWC010000296.1:0-3226 GCA_039809985.1 Thermomicrobiales bacterium
CGCCACGGGAGACCGGAAGCGCGTTGCGAGGGCGAGTCGAGCCCCGCGGGTTCGCGGATTGCCACGGCGCGGAGGTTTCGCGATCTCCACGTCCATGGCCCAGGGGGTGCCCGGAATGGGTCCGGGGTGGGGGCCGGACCGTATACTTGGCCGATGACGTTGACACCGTGCCCGTCCCGGGCGCTCGCGAAGGCCGTTCGATGCGCAAGTTCCTGACCAAGGTGTTCGGCGACCCGAACGAGGTCTCCACCAAGGGCTTCCAGCACGTGATCGAGGACGTCAACGACCTCGAGGACGAGATGGCGGCCCGCTCCGACCTCGAGCTGAAGCTGCTCGCCGACGAGTTCCGCGACCGGCTGGAGCAGGGGGAGACGCTCGACGACCTGCTGCCGGAGTCGTTCGCGGCCACCCGCGAGGTGGCGCGGCGGACGATCGGGCAGCGCCACTACGACGTCCAGCTGCTCGGCGGGGCGGTGCTTCATTCCGGCAAGATCGCGGAGATGCGGACCGGCGAGGGGAAGACGCTGACGGCGACGCTGCCGGTGGCGCTGAACGCGGTCGGCGGCCGGGGCGTCCACGTCGTCACCGTCAACGACTACCTTGCCAAGCGCGACGCGCAGTGGATGGGGCAGGTCTACTTCGGCCTCGGACTGAGCACGGCCTGCATCCAGCACGAGTCGGCCTTCCTCTACGACCCCGACTGGGAGGGGGAGGACGAGCGGCTGCGCAACCTGCGGCCGATCGAGCGGGCCGAGGCCTACCGGGCCGACATCACCTACGGCACGAACAACGAGTTCGGCTTCGACTACCTGCGCGACAACATGGTCGCCGAGCAGGCCCGCTGCGTGCAGCGCGAGCTGGTCTACGCGATCGTCGACGAGGTCGACAACATCCTGATCGACGAGGCGCGGACGCCGCTGATCATCTCCGGCCAGGCGGAGCAGGCGACCGACCGCTACTACCAGTTCGCCCAGATCGTGCGGCAACTGCGCGCGGGCAAGGACTTTGAGGTCGACCACAAGCACAAGACGGCGACGCTGACGGAGGAGGGGATCGACCGGGTCGAGTCGATGGCCCAGATCCCGGCCGGCGAGAGCATCTTCGACGAGCGGCACATCGAGCTGACCCACTACCTCGAGCAGGCGCTGAAGGCGCAGGCGGTCTTCCACCTCGACAAGGACTACATCGTCCGCAACGGCGAGGTGATCATCGTCGACGAGTTCACCGGCCGGATGATGGAGGGGCGGCGCTACTCCGAGGGGCTGCACCAGGCGATCGAGGCGAAGGAGGGGGTCCGGGTCCGGCGGCAGAACGTGACGCTGGCGACGATCACCTTCCAGAACTACTTCCGGATGTACGAGAAGCTGGCCGGCATGACCGGCACGGCGAAGACGGAGGCGGAGGAGTTCCGCCGGATCTACAACCTCGACGTCGTGGTGGTCCCGACCAACAAGCCGATGATCCGCGACGACATGGGCGACCTCGTCTTCAAGAACGAGCTCGGCAAGTTCCACGCGGTGATCGAGGACGTCGAGGAGAAGCGGGAGGCCGGCCGGCCGGTCCTGATCGGCACCGCCTCGATCGAGGCTTCGGAACGGCTGTCGAAACTGCTCGCGGCCCGTGGCATCGAGCACGAGGTGCTCAACGCCAAGCAGCACGAGCGGGAGGCGGCGATCGTCGCCCGCGCCGGCGAGCCGGGGTCGGTGACGATCGCGACCAACATGGCCGGGCGCGGCACCGACATCAAGCTCGGCCCGGGCGTGGCGGAGGCGGGCGGCCTGCACATCATCGGCACCGAGCGGCACGAGGCGCGGCGGATCGACAACCAGCTGCGCGGCCGTTCCGGCCGGCAGGGGGACCCGGGGTCGTCGCGCTTCTACGTCTCGCTCGAGGACGAGCTGATGCGCCGCTTCGGCTCCGACCGGATCTCGGGGCTGATGGGTCGGCTCGGGATGGAGGACGACGTCCCGATCGAGCACCGGGTGATCACGAAGTCGATCGAGAACGCGCAGGTCAAGGTCGAGGGGCACAACTTCGACATCCGCAAGCACGTCGTCCAGTACGACGACGTGATGAACAAGCACCGCGAGGTGATCTACGCCGACCGGCACGAGATCGTCGCCGGCGAGGACATGCAGGACCGGGTCTGGGGCATGGTCGAGGGCGAGATCGAGGGGCTGGTCGACGGCCACCTCGGCGACGGCCGCGACACGGAGACCGACCTCGAGGGGATGGCCGAGGCGTTCCGCACCCTCGTCCCGACCAGCCGCCTGACGGCGGCCGACCTCGAGGGGCTCGACCGCGACCAGCTGATCGAGCGGTTCGACCTCGACGCCGAGCGCGGCTACCAAGTGGTCACCGACCAGTTCGGGCCGGAGATCATGCGCAAGGTCGAGCGGCACGTGATGCTGGCGGTGATCGACAAGCTGTGGGTCGAGCACCTGACGGCGATGGACGAACTGCGCGAGGGGGTCGGCCTGCAGGCCTACGGCCAGAAGGACCCGCTGGTCGTCTACAAGACCGAGGGCTACAAGTACTTCCAGGGACTGCTCGACAACATCCAGCACGACGTCGCGCACGCCATGTACCGGGTGCAGCCGGTGGCGGCGCAGCAGCCGGTCCGCACCCAGCTGACGGAGGAGGCCGACAACCCGACGCCGACCCCGAACGGGAGCGGCGAGGAGGCCGAGCACCGGCCGCGGCGCAGCCGCAAGGTCGGCGTCAACGACCCCTGCCCCTGCGGCAGCGGCAAGAAGTACAAGCACTGCCACGGGGCGAAGCAGAAGACGCTGGTCTGACGCGAGAACGCCGCAATCGACGCGCGGAAGAGCGGCGGCCCCGACCCGGGCCCGCCGCTCTGGCGCGTCTCGCGCCGGGGGGAGCGGGAACGGTCAGCGGGCCGAGGCGCGCAGGCGCTCGGCGGCGGAGGCCACGGACGAGCGCAGCCGGTCGTGGGCGTCGAGGAGGAGGATCACCGAGTCGACGCGGCCGGTCAGGTCGAGGATCGTGTCGATGTCCCGCGGGTGCTCGCGGGCGCGCTCGAGCGCGGCCCGCAGGTCGTCGATCTCGAGCCGGTTGGCGGCGAGGGCCGCGTCGAGGTCGGCGGCGAGCGCGCGCTGGTCGACCGCGGCGGCCGAGGTGGCGGCGAGGAGCGGCACGAGGTCGCGGGCCTCGTCGAGCAGGGCCCGCAGCCGGTCCGCCGACGGCGGCGCGACGGCCGGGCCGA
>JBDHWC010000297.1:0-3226 GCA_039809985.1 Thermomicrobiales bacterium
TTGCGGTCCCTTCCCCGCGAAGATGTCGCCGATCGTCGCGATCTGCAACCGCGGGAAGTCGCGCCCCCACCCCTCGGACCGGTAGCGCCCCGCCTCGTGCGCTTCCCGCATCATCTCCCGGGTCGGCTCCTTCAGCGTCAGCAGCAACCCCATCTCGGCCCGCTCCCGTCCGACCGTGCCCCGCAGGTCGCGCACGGCCGCCGACGTGAACCGCTCCCCGCCCTTGACCGAGACGATCACCCGCTTTGGCCGCCCGTCGCGGTCGTCGGAGAAGATCAGCTCGCCGTCGATGCCCCGGTCCGCCCCCTTCCGGCCCGGCTCCGCCGTCGGCCGCGCCTCCACCAGCCCGAGGCTCCAATATTGGAACGAGAATGGGTCGCGCTGCGCCAGCGCCCGAGCGCCCTCGACGTCCGTCGGCACGCCGCGCACCGCGAACTCCGCCTCGGGGAACATCTCGCGGATTCGCCGCTCCACGAGCTGGATCGCGAGGTAGGTGACGTCGATGCCAGCCCAGTTCCGGCCGAGTTTCTCGGCGGCGACCGTCGCGGTCCCGCAGCCGCAGAACGGGTCGAGCACCATGTCGCCCGGGTTGCTGCTCGCCGCGACGATCCGCTCCAGCAACGCCAGCGGCTTCTGCGTCGGGTAGCCGAGCCGCTCGCCGCCGACCGGGTTGATCCGGTCGATGTCGTCCCAGATGTCGGGGACGGCGAGTCCCTGCAGTTCGTCGCGGTACCGCTTG
The DNA here is from genome assembly GCA_039809985.1 of Thermomicrobiales bacterium. Taxonomy (GTDB): domain Bacteria; phylum Chloroflexota; class Chloroflexia; order Thermomicrobiales; family UBA6265; genus JAICJJ01. Next base: position 740 of record JBDHWC010000297.1, read on the forward strand.
TACTGCGGCATCGTCCCGTGCTTCGGCCAGTAGATTCGCCCCTCCGCGTCGAGTTCGTCGAGGCGGTCGATCGTGAACTTCCAGTGCATCCCCTTCGCGGCGGGGTCGATCCCGCGCCACGGCAGGCCCGACCGCCCGTTGCGCTTCCCCGCGGCGCAGAGATCAGCCCGCCAGTACAGGCGACCGTCGCCGTCGTCGAAGCGGTAGTACTTGTCCAAGTAGGCGGGGTCGTAACCGGTGCGGGGCGTGTTCCACGTGACCTTCGCCGTCTTCCCGTAGTACAGAACGGTGTCGTGAACCGGGGCGTACTTCTTGGCGCTGCTGTGCGCGGTGGTCCGCTTCCAGACGACCTCGTTGCGAAACTGCTTCGGCCCGAAGATCGCGTCCAGGATGACCTTCAGGTAGTGGCTCGCCGTCGGGTCGCAGTGCAGGTAGAGACTCCCGGTCGGCTTGAGCACTCGGTGCAACTCGACGAGTCGGACCGTCATGTTCACGAGGTAGGCGAGCAGGTCGTTCGGGCCGAGCAGGTCGCGCATCGCGACGATCGTCCGGCGCACCGCCTCCGGCGCGTTGTGCGTCACGTCCTCGTAGCAGAGGACGGCTGCCTCGTCCCACGACCACGTGTCGGTGAAGGCTTGAATCTGCGCTTCGGAGTCGCGGCCCGACCGCTCCTTGAACAGCACGTTGTAGTCGCGCTTGCTGTTGAACGGCGGGTCGAGGTAGACGAGGTCGGTCGACGCGTCCCCGAACTGCTCGCGCAGCACGTGCAGGTTGTCCCCGAACCAGAGTTCGTTGCCGGCCACCCTGCGAGCCTCCCGTCGCCGTCGACGAAGAAGTCATTCTAGACAGATTGGGGGAACGGCGTTGCCACGGCCCGGGGCGTTCCCGCCCGGCGGCGAGGCTACCCGCCCGCCCCGCACCACCCCGCCACCGTCAGCGCCATCGCCCCCGCCGCCGCGACCAGCTGCGCCACCTTGACGTACTCGTCCGGGCTGTGCGCCTGCGCGATCCGGCCGGGGCCGAAGATCGCCCCGGCGATCCCCTGCTCGGCGTACCACGCCAGCTCGCTGGCCGCCGTGAACGCCGTCGGCGCGGGGTCCGCCCCGACCGCCGCCGCCGCCTCGCCCAGCACCCGCAGGAACGGGTGCTCCGGCGGCGTCTCGGCCGCCGGGAAGAAGATGTCGCGCAGCTTCCACGTGAAGCGCGGCGGGTGCTCCCGCAGCCACGGGTCGGTCCGGCAGACCGCCGCGACGTAGGCCTCCACCTCGTCCCGCACCGCCTCGAACGTCTCCCCCGGCAGGAACCAGAGGTTGTACTCGACCGAGGCGTAGTTCGGGCAGGTTCCCGGGTTGGAGACCAGCGCCAGCTGCCCGTCGCGGCCGCCCCCCGGCCCGCCGGCGACGATCCCCGGCATCAGGCTGTTGAACCCCGCCGGCAGCAGCGGGTGCTGCCGCAGGTTCGCCCACTGCCGTTCCAGTTCCTGCAAGGCGACCATCAGCTTCAGCAGCTTCTCGATCGCGTTGACGCCCCCCTGCGCCCCCAGCCCCCCGGCGTGGACGCTCATGTAGCGGTTGCCGGCGTGGCTCTCCCGCCCCTCGACCTCGATCCGGAAGTGAACGAGCCCCCCCTCGACCGGCATCAGCCGCAGGTCGGTCGGCTCCGCCACCACCACCGCGTCCACCTTCGGCAGCCGCGCCGCCAGCCGCCGCGTGCTGAACCCGACCACCTCCTCGTCCGCCACGAGGTGGACCCAGAGGTCGCCCGCCGGCCGCAGCCCCGCCTCGACCACCGCCCGCACCGCCGTCAGCGCGGCGGCGACGCCCCCCTTCATGTCGGTCGCGCCGCGGCCCCAGAGCCGCCCGCCGTCGATCGTCCCGGCCCACGGGTCGTGCGACCATGCCGCCGCCTCCCCGACCGGCACCACGTCGAGGTGGCCGTTGAAGGCGAGCGAGCGGCCGCCTCCTGTTCCTGGCAGCCGCGCCGCCAGCACCGGGTAGCGCGGCGGCTCCAGCCACTGCTCCAGCTCCAGCCCGAGCCCGGCCAGCCACCCGGCCGCGACCTCGCGGCAGCGCAGCGCCTCTCCGGCGAAGTCGGCGTTCCCCGCCGACTGGCTGTCGGTCCGGCAGCCGACGAGGTCGGCGGTCAGCCGCAGCAGCTCCGGCTCCAACCGGTCGACCGCCGCCAGCAGCCGCTCCCGGGTCGTCGCGTCCGTCATCCCGCCCCCTCCGGGTCCAGGTTGCGCCCGTCCTCGCCGAAGAGGTGGGCGTGGGTCAGGTCGAGCGCCAGCGTCACCGGCTGCCCCGGTGCGACCCCCAGCCGGGCGGGGGCCCGCGCCGTCCACGCCAGCGGCCCGGTCGTCGCGTTCACGAACAGGTCCGACCCGACCGGCTCGACCAGCGCCGCCACCGCCGCCAGCCGGGCCCGGCCGTCGGCCGCGCCCTCCCCCAGCTCGACCGCGACGTCCTCCGGCCTCACCCCGAGCGCGAC
>JBDHWC010000298.1:0-3212 GCA_039809985.1 Thermomicrobiales bacterium
CTGCTTGCTACGAAGTCGATGCAGATGGAACTGTTTTCAGATCTTGGCCGCCCCCACACATTGACTGCACTCAAGGGTAAGATCGTGTCGTCTCTGTCTGGGCGTTCGGAAAGAGTCTGGAGCGTATACGAATTTGTGAGCCCGGGAACGCCATACACGCTGAAGAACGTTCAGGATGCACTGATCGCCCTTGAACATGAGGGCCGAATCTCAGTTGATATTCCTGCCGCTCGCCGCCCAAAGCGGCACGGCAGGGCGACGTTGGGGAGAGAGCGCATCGTCACGTTACCGACGTAGCGCATTCATGGAAGGAGGCCCCGCATGGCACTCAATTCCGCGATTGAGTGGACCGACGCCACGTGGAACCCGGTGACAGGCTGCGATCGAGTGTCGCCGGGGTGCGACCATTGTTACGCGCTCGCGTTCGCTGAGCGGTTCCGTGGTACGCCCGGTCATCCCTATGAACAAGGGTTTGATCTGCGCCTCTGGCCGGAACGGCTGCAGTTGCCGCTGCGCTGGCGAAAGCCGCGCCGAATCTTCGTCAACTCGATGTCCGACCTGTTCCACGCCGACGTGCCCGACGAGTTCGTTCATCGGGTGTTCGCGACGATGGTGCAAGCCGATTGGCACACCTACCAAGTGCTCACCAAGCGCCCGCAGCGCCTTGCGCGCATGGCCCCGTCGCTCCCGTGGCCGGCGCACATCTGGGCCGGCGTCTCGGTCGAGTCGAACGACTACGCTTGGCGGGCGGACTTCCTTCGGCGCGTGCCAGTCGCGGTGCGGTTTGTCAGTGCCGAACCTCTGCTCGGCCCGGTGGACAGCCTGAACCTTGACGGCATCCACTGGGTGATCACCGGCGGCGAGAGCGGGTTCGGCGCACGTCCGTGCGATCCGGAATGGGTGCGTGACATGCGCGATCGCTGCGTTGACAGCGGCGTGGCCTTCTTCCACAAGCAATGGGGCGGCCGAACGCCGAAGGCTGGCGGCAGAATACTCGACGGCCGATGCTGGGACGAGATGCCAGAATTGCAGTTGGCAGCGAACGGGTCGGCGGCGTAGACGGCGTTCGTCCTCGTCCCCGAACGGGCGTTGTCCCGAACAACGAAGGGAGCGAGGACGCATGGACCCCGTCGCGGAGGCGCGGTCGGCGCTCGACCGGATCGCCTCGACCAAGCCGCTCGTCCACCAGATCACCAACGTGGTGGTCACCAACCAGTCGGCCAACCTGACCCTCGCCTACGGCGCGCTGCCGGTGATGGCCTACGCGCCGGAGGAGGTGGCCGAGATGGCCGCCATCTCGCAGGCGCTGGTCCTCAACATCGGCACCCTCTCCGCCGGCGAGGTCGAGGCGATGCTGATCGCCGGCCGCTCCGCCGCCGCCCACGGCGTGCCGATCGTGCTCGACCCGGTCGGGGCGGGCGCGACCCGGTTCCGGACGGAGAGCTCGCTGCGGCTGCTCGCCGAGCTGCCGGTGACGGTGCTGCGCGGCAACCGGGGCGAGGTCGGCGCGCTGCTCGGCGCGGGCGAGGTGCGCGGCGTGGAGGCGACCGGCTCGGAGGACCCGGGCGCGGTCGCCGCCGCCGCCGCCGAGCGGTTCGGCCTGACGGTCGCCGTCACCGGCCCGGTCGACGTGGTGGTCGGCGGCGGGCGCACCCTGCTGGTCGGCAACGGCGACCCGCTGCTCGGCCGGATCACCGGCTCCGGCTGCATGGCGACCGCCGCCATCGGCATCTTCAACGGGATCGGCGGCGACCCGGCCACCCAGACCGCGCTGGCGCTGGCGACCTACGGCCTCGCCGCCGAGCGGGCCGGCGTCGGCGCGGGCGGTCCCGGCACCTTCCGTGCGAGGCTGATCGACGAGGTCGCCGCGCTGCGCGAGCGCGGCGTCGCCGGGGTGCGCGTCGAGGCGGCGTGACGCGCCGCGGGCGCGGCCGCGAAGAGGAGGCCCGAGCATGAAACTGGTCCGCAACGGCGAGGTGCCGCCGGCTCTGGGCGAGACCTTCTCGGGGAAGGCGTGGCTGACGCGCACCGTCCCCGCCCAGGAGCCCGGCGGGGTGGCCGCCGCGCTCGTCCGCTTCGAGGACGGGGCGCTGACGCACTGGCACACGCACCCGGGGGAGCAGATCCTGTTCGTCGTCGACGGCCACGGCCGGGTCGGCGACGAGACGGGGCAATGGGAGATCGGCCCGGGCGACGTGGTCCGCATCGGCCCCGGCGAGCGCCACTGGCACGGCGCGTCGCCCGGCGCGTCGATGACCCACCTGAGCGTGACGACGGTCGGCCCGCCGAACTGGCAGGAGCCGGTGGCCGAGGCCGACGCCGAGGGCTAGGACACCGGGGGTCGGCGGCTCCCTCCCCCGCCGCGCCCTGCGCCCCTCTGTTCCCCCGCGTTGGCGGCCCTCCAGTTGGACGATTCCCCTCGTTGGACCGAACCATCCAATTGAGTGTATAGTAAGCGCTGGGTTCGAGGACGCGCGAAGGGGGTGGCGTGGGGTTCTACGACGAGGAAACGGCCAGCCGTGGCGCGGGGGAGATGTACCTCCTGATCAACACGGTCGGCGTGGTGCGCGCCGATGCCCCGATCGACGTCGACGAGGCCGCCTGCTTCAGCATCCATGCCAGCGCGAACAACGGCCAGACGCCGGCGTCGATCGTGTTCACCGTCCTCTCCACCCCGGAAGGGCGGTGGGACGACGGCGACGCCCTCCGGATGGAGGACACCTACATCCTGACCCCGGAGCAGGCGCGGGCGATGGCCTACGGCATGCTGCGGATCGCCGACGCCGTGCAGGCCGAGGTCGACTCCGGCATCTGGCTGACGGAGGCGCAGCAGGCGCCGGTCTACGTCAACCCGCCGAACCTGTAGCCGCCCGGCGCGGCCACGGCCGCGCCGGGCGGGAGCCCCCTACTTGCAGGAGCCGTTCTTGCAGGAATAGTTGCTGCAGCAGTCGCCACTCTTGCTGCAGGAGTCGCCCTTCTTGGCGCAGCCGTTGTCCTTGCACGACCCGTTCTTGCAGGAATAGTTGCTGCAGCAGTCGCCGTTCTTGCTGCACGAGTCGCCCTTCTGGCCGCAGCCGTTGTCCTTGCAGGAGCCGTTCTTGCAGGAGTAGTTGCTGCAGCAGTCGGCGGACTTCTTGCACGAGTCGCCCTTCTGGCCGCAGCCGTTGTCCTTGCAGGAGCCGTTCTTGCAGGAGTAGTTGCTGCAGCAGTCG
>JBDHWC010000299.1:0-3211 GCA_039809985.1 Thermomicrobiales bacterium
CCGCATGGCCGGCCGGGCACCGACCGGCCGCGCGCCGGACGCGCCGCTGCTGCGGCAGTCGTGGCTGCGCCCGGCGCGCGGCGACCCCGTTGACGCGCCACCCGCCCGCCCCCACACTCCCGATCCTACGGGACCGTGCGGCAGGGGAGGACGACGATGCCGAGGATGACCGGGTGGGAAGCAGTGGTGGCGGGGCTGAAGGCGGAGGGGGTTCCCTACGTCTTCGGCCTGCCGGGCGATCCCGGCCACCTCCTCGACGCGCTCCGTCTCGCCGAGCCGGACGGCGGGCCGCGGATGGTCGGCGTCCGCTTCGAGGCGTCGGGCGCGTTCATGGCGATGGCCTACGCGCGGGTCAGCGGCACGCTGGCCGCCTGCTTCGGCCCTCCGGGGCCGGGGGTCGCGTCGATGGTGTCGGGCGTGCTGGAGGCCTACTCCGGCTGCACGCCGATGCTCGTGATCGGCGTTCGGGCCAGCCGCGCGACCAACGGGATGGGCGCGTTCCAAGAGGCGGACCACGTCGGCATCATGCGGCCGATCACGAAGTGGGCGACGACGGTCGAGCTGCCGGAGCGGATCCCGTGGACGATCCGCCGCGCCGCCCAGATCGCGCGCGAGGGGCAGCCGGGGCCGGTCTACGTCGAGCTGCCGGGCGACGTCGGGCTGGGGACGTGGAGCATCCCGGCCTACGAGCGCGCGCCGGCGATCGCGCCGCCCGCGCCGAACCCGGAGGCGGTGCACGCGGTCGCGCTGCGGCTGAAGGCGGCGAAGGCCCCGGTGATGGTCCTCGGCGGCGGGGCCTACGCCGCCGGCGCGGGGGAGGCGGCGGCGGCGCTGGCCGAGCAGTTCGGCGTGGCGATCCTGACCACCCCGGCCGGGCGCGGCACGGTGGCGGAGACGCACCCGATGTTCTGCGGCCTCGTCGGGCTCTACCGGACCGCCCTGCCGCGCAAGGTCTACGAGGACGCCGACCTGCTGATCACCGTCGGCTCCCGGATGGAGGAGTTCCAGTCGAAGGCGTTCGACTACTTCCCGAAGCGGGCGGCGCTGGTCCAGATCGACATCGAGCCGTTCGAGCTGGGGCGCAACTGGCGGCCCGACGTGGCGGTGCAGGGCGACGCCCGGCTGGCGTTGGAGGCGATCCGCGAGGCCGCGGCGGCGGTCGGCGCGAGGAAGAACGAGCGGCGGGTCGGCGGCATCGTGATCGGCCGCGCCGCCGCGATCAAGGACGCCCAGATCGACGCCGAGGAGGCGCTCGCCCGCGGCGAGATGCCGCTGAAGGGGAAGTCGGTCGTCCACGCGATCAACGAGGTGTTCGGCGAGAACACGATCATCGTCAAGGAGAACGGCGGTCAGGACCTGTGGGCCTACTACTGGCCCTACTACCAAGTGCTGAACGAGCGCTGCTGCGTCGTCCCGGCCGAGCAGACGGCGATGGGCTACGGCGTGATCGGGGCGATGGCGGCCAAGCTCGCCGCCCCCGACCGCCAGGTGGTCAGCGTCTGCGGCGACGGCGCGTTCCAGATGTCGATGCACGAGCTCGGCACGGCGGCGCAGGAGCGGCTGCCGGTGACGTGGGTCGTCCTCAACGACGGCGCGCTCGGCTGGATCCAGTGGATCCAGAAGCGCAAGCACGAGGGGCGGCTGGTGGCGTCCACGTTCGCCCCGGGCGTCGACGTCGTCGCCATCGCCCGCGCCTCCGGCTGCGAGGCGGTGCGGGTCGAGGCGGCCGACCAGCTGCTGCCGGCGCTGCGGCAGGCGCAGGCGGCCAACGCCCGCGGCGTGCCGTTCGTGGTCGACGTGCCGGTCGACCAGATGCACCACCACGCCGAGTTCGACCGCTTCCACGACCTCGAGCCGGCAGCGGACGCGGCGACGGTGTAGTCAGGGCGGCGTGGGCGTTCGCCCCGCCGAGCGAGCGCGAACACGCCCGAGCCGGGGCGCGGGACTCTCCCGCGCCCCGGCTCGCTGGCTGCTGCGCCCCCCACTTCTTGCGTCGACCGCGCCCGGGTGGCGGCCGGGGCCGCAGACCCGGGCGCAGCGGCCGAGACGGAACCCGACCTACGCACTTCTACGTAGGGCGAGGCCCCGTTCGATCCGGCAATCGACACGATGTCTTGCGTGCAATGATGCCATGCCCTATGGTGGTGGTCCGTGTGCCCACCGCGCCGACGACTTGTCGGCGCGGTCGCCGCCGCCGCCGGTCGCGCCGCGCCGCGACCGCCACCCGAGGGGCCGCCCATGGACGACCGGCAGTTCGACCGCCTGACCCAGCGCCTCGCGTCGGGGCTCGACCGGAGGACGCTCGCCGCCGCGCTCGGCGCGGCACTGGCCGGTGTCGGCCTCGCTGCCGGCGGCGACGCGGCCGACGCCAAGGGGAAGGGCAAGCGCCACCGCGGCAAGCATGGCGGCCACGGCGGCAAGCAGAGCAACCACGGCGGCCACGACCGGCGGAGCGGCCACCACGACCACGCGTCGGGCGGGCAGGTGGTCTCGCCCAGCAAGAAGAAGTGCAAGAACGGCACGACCAAGTGCGGCAAGAAGTGCCGCAACCTGAGCTCGGACCCGGCGAACTGCGGGGCGTGCGGCCACGCCTGCGCGAGCGGGGAGGGCTGCGTCAGCAGCGCCTGCACCGGCGGCTGCGGCGCGGGCCAGACGCGCTGCGGCGGCAGTTGCGTGAACACGCAGACCGACGGCGCGAACTGCGGCGGCTGCGGCCACGCCTGCGGCAGCGGGCAGAGCTGCCAGGGCGGGCAGTGCCAGACGGCGGGCTGCGGCGCGGGCCAGATGCTCTGCGGCGGCGCGTGCGTCGCCAGCGTCGGCGACAACCCGTGCTGCACGCAGGACGACTGCGGCGGGCCGTCCGGGTCCTACTACTCCAACTACATCACCTGCGACACGACGATCCACCAGTGCCGCTGCATCGACGACGGCGTCTCCAGCAAGGCCACGTGGGGCATCTGCCTGCGCATCGCGGACCACCGCGGCCTCTGCGGCGAGTGCTGCACCGGCAGCCCGGGCGCGCTGGGCGCGGTGAACTGCAAGGGCGAGATGGGCTGCAACGGCTTCAATTTCTGCAGTTGCCCGGCCGGCAGCGCGAAGTGCCCCGGCGGGGACTACCGCTGCTACCCGGACCCGGCACCGGTCGACCCCCAGGACCCGACGAACCGGAAGGAGGTCTGCTTCACCGGAAACAGCTGCGACGACTGCACGC
>JBDHWC010000300.1:0-3200 GCA_039809985.1 Thermomicrobiales bacterium
CGCGCAGGTGGCGGGCGAGGATCCGCGCCTGCAGGTGCGGCACCAGCCCCAGCGGCACCCGCTGCCCGGCGGCGCGGTGCTCGACCTCCTCTTGCTTCCGCTCCTGCCAGGCGACGAGGACGGTGCGCCGGCCGGCCTCCGAGAGGAGGACCGCGCCCCCCTCCTGCCGCTCGAAGTCGGCCTCCCCGAGCTGGCCGCGGTTCACCAGCCGCAGGGCGAGGCGGTCGGCGACGACCGGCCGCAGCTCCTCCATCAGGTCGAGCGCCAGCGCCGGCCGGCCCGGCCGCAGGGCGTGCAGGTAGCCGACCTGCGGATCAAGCCCGACCCCCTCCAGCGCCGCCGCGCAGTCGGCCCGGAGGAGGGTGTAGAGGAAGCTGAGGAGCGCGTTCAGCGGGTCGAGCGGCGGCCGCCGGTTGCGGCCGTCGATCGCGAACAGGTCGCGCCGGGCCCGCACCAGCAACGGCATCGCCCCGAACCACGCCCGCGCCGCCTCCCCCTCGTCGCCGCGCATCAGGTCGACGTCGTGCCGCTGCGGCAGCCGGCCGAGGATCGCCAGGTGGAGGTCGGCGGCCTGCCGCAGCGCCGCCGCCTCCTCCGGGTCCGGCGACTCGCGGGCGGCGCGGAGGAGGACGGAGCGGCTGTTGCGCAGCTTGCCGGCCAGCAGGTTGCGGGCGATCCCGCCCCGCCGCCGCGGGTCGCTGAGGGCGAGGTGCTGCGCCCGGCGAAGGAGGACGTTGCCGCCGGTCGGCCCCTCCAGCCGGGCGGCGAAGCGGCCGGCGCGGGTCAGGTAGACGATCGGCCGGCCGTCCTCGGCGCAGCGCTGGAGCAGCGCCGGGCTGACCAGTGCGTCGCCGAAGCAGACGATCGCCGCCACTTGCAGCAACGGCACCCGCAGCCGGGTCTCCCGCTCGATCTCGACCCGCACGGTGTCGTGGTCGAGGTGCAGGTAGCTCCGGTCGGTCTGGACGTAGAGCGTGTTCAGCAGCGTCCGCATGCACGTCTCCGTGTGAGTCGAGAAGTCGAGAAGTCGAGAAGTCGGGGAGTCGAGAAGAGGGGCACGCCACGGGTTGCCAAGCTCCGGCCGTCCTCCTCGACTTCTCGACCCCTCGACTTCTCGACTTCACGTCTCCGTTGGGTGGAACAGTTCCCCGGCCAGTCCCCGCAGCCGCGCCGGGTGGCCGACGAGGCCCGGCAGGCAGGCGTCGTGCAGCGAGCAGTTGGGGCAGCGAGGGTCGTCGACCGCCGGCGGCAGCGTCTCGCTGGCGAGCATCGCCCGGACGGCGGCGGTGGCCTCGGCCACCGCCGCCCGCAGTTCCGGGGTGAAGACGATCTCCCGCCGCTCCCGGCTGGCGTGGGAGTAGATCGCGCCGGCCGGCACCGGCACGCCGAACATCTCCTCGAGGCAGATCGCCTGCGCGCAGAGCTGCAGCGCCTCGTGCGTCCAGCGCCGGGTCCGGCCCGACTTCTGCTCGACCGGGTAGGGGACGCTGTCGCGGAACTCGACCGAGTCGGCCCGGCCGGTCAGGCCCAGCCGCCGCGACCAGAGCGGCAGCGCCCGCACGCTCTCGACGCCCCGGCTGGTGGCGCTCCCCGGCTCGTCCACCACCCGGTGGAGGCGCGAGCCACGCAGGGTGTAGAGGTTCTCGTCGAAGGTCGCCTCAAGGTGGATCAGGCTGCATCGGCGCGGGCAGTACGACCAGTGCGCCAGGGCGGAGACCAGCACCAGCTCGTCGTCGTCCCAGTCCCACCCCGGTGGCGCGGCCGGGGCAGGGGCGTTCGCGGTCATCGTCAGAAGCCGAGCAGGGCGAGGGTGACGCCGGCGGGGAGGTCGGCGTCGTCGACCGTCACCGCGTAGTCGGCGAAGGCGCGGGGGGCGGCGACGCCGTCGCGCCGCGCCACCCGGACCCGCTCCAGCAGGCGGTGGGCGGGGGCGTTGCCGAGCGGGTTCTCGTGCGAGAAGACGGCGATGCCGCGGCAGGCCATCGTGCCGCGGGCGGCGGAGTGGTCGAGGTCCCACATCCCCTGCAGCGCGTCCCAGACGAGGCCGAGGTCGGCGCTGTCGAAGCCGGTCGAGCGGGCCTGCTGCGGGCTGACGAAGACGTTGGCCCGGTAGAGGGCGTACGGGACGAGGGCCTTGCGGCCCATCTCCGTCGTCTTGCCGCCGCCGCCGTCGCTGCCGGTCGCGTCCTTCTCGGTGGTGATCGCGATCCGGGTGATCGAGACCTCCATCGGCACGATCGGGTCGATGCTGCGGGCGAACGTGACCTGCACCGGGCCGCGCACCTGGCCGGCGTTGACGCCGGTGCTCATCACCGCGCCGAAGGTGCGGATGTCGAAGAAGTTGTCGCACATCCACTCGCGGGCGGCCCGAACCGTGTCGCGCTCCTCCTTCGACCCCTTGGGGGTCTTGCCGAGGGCGGTGTAGGCGCGCTGGTGCATCAGGTTCAGGGGGACGTCGCTCTGGACGTAGATCTTGTAGCGCTCCTCCGCGCCCTTGGCGAGGTCGACCCAGTCGCGCACCTTGCGCTTGACCGCGACGTCGGAGACGAGGCCCTGCATCGTCTCCGGGTCGACCCGGGGCAGGTTGCCGGCGTCGGGGTCGCCGTTCGGGTTGCCGTCGGCGACGTCGAAGAGGAGCACCGCGTCGTGGCGGCGCGCCGGGTCGAGGTGGGGGCGGGTTCCGTGCTCGCTCATCGTGGTCTGGCTCCTTCGTCGTGGTGGCTCGTTGTCTCGGCCGGCCGGGGCCCGCGCCTACGCCTCCTCGGCGTCCGCGTCGTCGTCGGGTCCGGCCTCCCGGTGCTCGCGCATGGCCCGGAAGTCGTCGGCCCGCTGGTGGTAGTAGCCGAGGGCGAAGGTGGCCTGCTGCGGCAGGGTCAGGGTGCTCGGGAACTCGGTCAGCAGGTCCATCACCTCGGTCAGGCGCTGGCTGAGGGCGATCCCCGCGCCGCGGCCCCGCGCGCTCTTCTCCAGCTTGCTCAGGTGGTTCTGGGCGTTGCGCAGCAGCGTGCCGTAGACGGTGGCCGGCGCGGCCGAGGCGGTGCCGTAGTAGCGGTCGACGAGGGTCGTGTTCGATCGCACCGCCCGGTACTGGATCGCCTCCAGCACGGCCAGCAGCCGGCCGCAGACGTAGGCGGGGTCGCGCGATTCGGGGTCGAGGGCGCTCATCCGGTCGATCTCCTCCGGGATGTCCGACGACGGGC
>JBDHWC010000301.1:0-3195 GCA_039809985.1 Thermomicrobiales bacterium
GCTGGCGGTCGGGGCCGAGCCGGCGCCGCCGGCCCGGGCCCAGACGCTGCCCGACTGCGGCAGCGCCGGGGCGATCCGGGCGAGCGCGGCGTCGAGCGTGATGACCCTGCTCGCATCGTGCGCGACCTCCGTCCCGATCGACCTGCCGGACGGCTGGACCTTCGACGGCATGGGGCGGACGATCGCGGTGGTCGACCCGAAGGACGGCGTCTTCACCGGCGGCGTCGTCCAGACCGCCGGCAGCCGCGGCAACGTCCTCGACCTGACGATCGACGGCTCCGGGCTCAGCGCGGCCTGCCCGGACGGCCTTTTCGCCGGGGTCAGCCTCGACGCCGCCTCCGGCCGCCTCGCCAACCTCCAGATCGCCCACCTGCGGCGGCCGGGCGACACCCCCTGCGGGGCGGGGATCGCGATCATCGGCGCGGCCGAGGGGACGACGACGATCGAGGGGAGCAGCGTCGTCGACACCGGCGCAACCGGCATCCTGATCGCCGACGCGACGGCGAGCGTCTTCGGCAGCCGAGTCGAGGGCTCCGGCAACACCGGCATCGACTTCCGCGGCGCCGCCAGCGGCGGCGTCGACGGCAGCGAGGTGGTCGGCGGCGGCGTCGGCATTCTGATCGAGAACGGCGCGGTCGCCAACGTCACCGCCACCTCCGTCCGCGACGCCGCCGACACCGGCCTCCTCGTCGGCGGGGCGGCCCGGGCCAGCGACCTGAGCGTAGCCGGCTCCGGGGTCAGCGTCGCCGCCGACGGCGCGGGCACCACGCTCGACCTCGAGCGGGCAACGCTGACGCAGGCGCAGGCGAACCACGTCATCGCCCGGAACGGGGCGGCGGTGACGGTCGCCGACAGCACGCTGCGCGACGCGGCGGGCTGGGGGGTCTGGTCCAGCGGGGCCGACAGCAGCGTCATCCTCGCCCGCAGCCTGGTCGAGCGCTCGGGCACGATCGGGGTCACCGCCGACGGCGGCACGGTGGTCCTCGACCACGCGGAAATCGTCGACTCGGGGGAGACCGCGCTCTTCGCGCCGGGCGGCACCCTGACGGTCGACGGCTCGGTGATCCGCGGCCGGCACCAGTTCGGGATCTTCGTCCGCGGCACCGCCGGCACGCTGGACCTCGCCGACAGCGAAGTGGTCGACGCCAGCGAGAACGGGGTCCGGTTCGAGCAGGGGGCGACCGGCACCCTGCGCGGCAACCGGGTGACCGGGATCGGGCAGGTCGCCGTCGCCGCCCTCAGCGGCGGCACGGTCGACCTCCCCGGGGGGAACGTGCTGAAGGGCGACTCGGCGGGGCTCGGCGTCGTCGGCGCGGGCTCGGCGGCGACCGCGGCCGGCAACCAAATCGGGCAAGGGGCGGGCAACGCCGTCTACGTCGCCGACGGGGCGTCGGCGACGCTGCGCGACAACGAGATCGGGCCGGACGCCGGGGCGGCCCCGGGCCCCGCCGCCACCCCGGTCCTCGCCTTCGCCTCCCCCGTCGCCGGCATCCCGGCGGCCGGGGCGACCCCGGTCGCGGGGGCGGGAACGCCGGCCGGCAGCGGCTCGGCCGGGGCGACGCCGGGGGCGACCCCGGTGGCGGGCACCCCCGTGCCGGGCGGCGAGTTCGACCCCTCGACCGCGCCGGCGACGATCCTGGTGACCGGCAGCGGGACGACGAGCGAGATCCGCGACAACCATCTGGCCGACACGCCGGGGACCGCGATCGGGGTGGTCGGCGGGGCGAGCGCGACGGTCGCCGGCAACCGGCTCGACCGGCCCGGCTTCCTCGGCATCTCCGTCTTCCGGCCCGGCACCACGGCGACCGTCAGCGAGAACCGGGTCCTCAGCCCCGGCGCGATCGGGATCAACGTCGAGGGGGCGGAGGCGACGGTGGTCGCCAACCGGGTCGACGACGCCGGCACGATCGGGATCGCGGTCCAGGCCGGGGCGAGCGCGCAGGTGACCGACGGCAACCTCGTCACCGGCGGCACCGACGGCATCGTCGCGGTCGGCGCCGGCACCAGCGCGACGATCGGGGGGAACCTCGTCCGCGACACGGCGGGGGTCGGCCTCTGGCTGCGGGACGGGGCGAGCGGCGAGATCGCCGACAACCGGCTGGTCGGGCCGCGCGGCTTCGGCATCGCCCTCACCGGGGCGGGCACGACCGGCACGGTCGACGGCAACGAGGTGTCGGAGGCGGGCAACCCGGCGCTGCTGGTCGAGGCGGGGGCGAACGGGACGCTGACCGAGAACGGGGTCGACGGCGGCGGCTCGCTCGGCATCTTCGTCACCGACCCGGGCACCACCGCGACCGTCGCCACCAACGCGGTGGAGCGAGCCGCCAAGGGCGGGATCGAGATCAACCACGGCGCGAGCGCGACCCTGACCGACAACGCCGTGCGCGACGTCGGCGGCACCGGGATCGGGGTCTTCGGCGGCGCAACGGCCGACCTCGGCGGCGCGAACACGGTCAGCGGCAGCGAGTGGGGAATCGGCGCCGGGAACGCCGGCACGACGGCCACGGTCGACGGCGCGACCGTCGACGGCGCGTCGAAGCAGGGTCTCTCGGTCACCGACGGCGCGCGGCTGACGGTGAGCAACACGACGGTCGACGGCGCGCCGGTCGGCGCGTTCGCCAGCACCGGCGCGGCGCTCGACCTCGCCGGCGGCGTCGCGCTGGGCGGCTCGACCGAGGCGGGCCTGCAGGCGACCGGGGCGGGCACCACGGCGACGATGACGGCGGGGACGGTGACGGTCGCCGGCGGCAGCGCGGCGACGGCGGAGGACGGGGCAACGCTCACCCTCGACGGCAGCAGCCTGAGCGGCGGCGGCGTCGCCCTGAACGGGGCGGGCACCATCGCCAGCGTCAGCGGCAACGACGTGACCGGGGCGCTGACCGGGGTGCTGGTCGGGCCGGGGGCGAAGGCGGACGTGCTGGGGAACACGGTGACGCAGGTCGAGCCGATCCCGACCACCAGCGAGCCGACCTCCGGCATCCGGGTGGCGGACGGCGGGAGCGCCGCCGTCCGCGACAACGCGGTGACGGGCTACCTCGCCGGCGCGCCGGGGCAGGCCGACTGCGGCATCCTGATCGCGGCCGGGGCGACCGTGGTCGAGCTCAGCGGCAACGCCTTCCCGCCCCCCGGCAACGAGCAGGACCTCTGCGACGGGCGCGCGCCGCAGCCGGCGGCGAGCCCCGTGCCGGCGACGCC
>JBDHWC010000302.1:0-3189 GCA_039809985.1 Thermomicrobiales bacterium
CCGGGCGGGCAGCGCCGCGGCGCGAACGGGCGAGGGGCGACGATGGCGGACCGGGTGCGGGTCGGGCTGATCGGGGCGGGGCGGATCGGCAAGGGGCACGCCCGCGCCCTCGCCGGGCAGGTGCCGGACGCCCGCCTCGTCGTCGTCGCCGACGTCGTCGGGGCCGCCGCCGAGGCGGTCGCGGCCGAGGTCGGCGCGCCGCGCTGGAGCGCCGACCCGGCCATGGTGACCGCCGACCCCGAGGTCGACGCCGTCGTCATCTGCGCCTCGACCAACTCCCACGCCGGGTTGATCGCCGCCGCCGCCGAGGCGGGCAAGGCGGTCTTCTGCGAGAAGCCGATCGCCCTCGACCTCGAGAGCACCGACGCCGCGATCGCCGCCGTCGAGCAGGCCGGCGTCCCCTTCCAGATCGGCTTCCAGCGCCGCTTCGACCCCGCCTACGTCAAGGCCAAGGCGCTGATCGACAGCGGCGCGCTCGGCCGGGTCGAGCACATCCGGGAGACGATGCGCGACCCCGCCCCGCCCCCCCGCGCCTACCTCGAGGTCTGCGGCGGCCTCTACCGGGACATGGTGATCCACAGTTTCGACGCCGTCCGCTGGCTGATGGGCGACGACCCCAGCCAGCTCTTCGCCACCGGCTCCGCCCTCGTCGACCCGATGTTCGCCGAGCTGGGCGACATCGACACCAGCGTCGTCACCCTCCGCTTCCCCTCCGGCTCGCTGGCGGTGATCGACAACAGCCGCCGCTCCGGCTTCGGCTACGACGTCCGGACCGAGGTCTTCGGCAGCGAGGGCGCGCTCCTGATCGGCGAGCACCGCGACACCCCGATGCTCCGGCTCGACGGCCAGGGGGTCCACACCGACCACCTCTACTTCTTCCTCGAGCGCTTCGCCGGGGCCTACGTCGACGAGCTGCGCGCCTTCGCCCGCGCCGTCCGCGAGGGTGCCACGCCATCGCCCGGCCCGGCCGACGCCCGCGCCGCTCTCGCCCTCGCCTACGCCGCCGAGACCAGCCGGGCCGAGGGCGGCCCGGTCGATCCCGGCCGCTGGCTCCGCCCGGCCTGAGCGGATGACGCAACTGGCCACCGCGACCCCGGCATCGGTCGCGCCACGCCGCTCCCAGCCCCGCCGCTCCCCGCGTCCCGCGCCGGCGCGGGGCCGGGTGGCCGCGGGCACGGCCCTCGGACGTGTCCGCCCATGGCCCGCTCGCTCCTTGGCGGCCAGCGTTCGAGTCGATGCCGAGCGTCGCCCGCGGTCGTCAAGGGTCGGTCTGGCGGGCCATGCGGGGCTTGCAGCCCCACCCAAACCATGTTGCCAGCACGCCCCGGCCGGCAGCCCCGCGCCGGACGGCCCCCCATGCAACATCTCGACCTGCGCGCAACGGCGAGGACCGGCATGAACGACACCCTGGACGCGGCCCGGAGCGTGTCGGAGATGCTGGCCGCCGCCGTCGCCGCCGCCGACCCGGACGCGCCGTCGCTGATCGCCGCCGACGGCACCGTGCTCCCCTTCGCCGAACTCGGCGCGGCGCTCGCCCGGCTGCGGGGGGAACTGCGCCGCCTCGGCGTCGGCCGGCAGGACCGGGTCGTCGCCCTCCTCCCGAACGGCGCGGGCGAGGCCCTGCTGCTGCTCGCGCTGCTCGACACCTGCGTCGCCGCCCCGGTCAACCCGCACACCCCGGACCCGGAGTTCCGGGCCCTCGTCGACCGCATCCGACCGCGGGCGCTGCTCGCCTTCCCGGCGCAGGCGGAGCAGACCGCCGCCGTCGCCGCCGACCTCGGCCTGCCGCTGCTGCGGGTCGTCGTCGGCCCCGACCCCTTCGCGGTCGCGCTCGCCGGCGCGCCGGCCGGCCCGCCCGCGCCGGAGGCCGCCGCCGCGGCGGACGACATCGCCGCGCTGATCAGCACCTCCGGCACCTCCGGCCGGGCCAAGATCGTGGTCCGCGCCCACCGCAACCTCGTCGCCGCGGTCCGACCGGAACTGCGCGAGATGGGGCTCCGGCCCGGCGACCGCACCCTCCTGCTGCCGCCGTTCGCCTACGCCTACGGCCAACACCTGCTGCTGCGGTCGGTGATCGGCGGCACCGCCATCGTCTGCCCCGACCCCACCCTGCCGGAGGACTCGGCCGGCCTCGTCGCCCGCTTCGACCCGACCTGGCTGCAACTCGCCCCGGCGATGCTGGCCGCGCTGCTGCCGACCCTCGCGGCGGGTGCCGCGCCGTCGCTCCGGGTCGTCCGCTGCGGCAGCACCGACTTCCCCGACGCCCTCCGCCACCGGGTCGCGGCAGCGCTCGACGTCTCGCTGCACAACGCCTACGGCCTGAGCGAGGCGACCCACCTCACGTTCGAATCGGCCAAGCGCCCGCACCGGCCCGGCACCGTCGGCCCCCTCTTCCGCGAGGTCCGGGTCGTCGGCGACGACGGCGCGCCGCTGGCGGACGGCGAGACGGGCGAGATCCAGACCCGCGGCGACCACGTCGTCCCCGGCTACTGGGACGACCCCGAGCTGACCGCCCGCGCCTTCCCCCCCGACGGCTGGTTCCGCACCGGCGACCGCGGCCGCGTCGTCGACGGCTACCTCGAACTGCTGGGGCGCACCGACGACCTGATCAACCGGGGCGGCACCAAGGTCGACCCGCAAGCGGTCGAGGCCGTCCTCGCCGCCCACCCCGCCGTGGCCGAGGCCGCCGTCTTCGCCGTCCCCGACCCCCGGCTCGGGCAGGAGGTCGCCGCCGTCGTCGTCCTCCGGCCCGGGACGTCGGCCGACGCCCGCCAGCTGCGCCGCTGGCTGCTCGACCGGGTCGAGCCGGACAAGGTGCCGCGCAAGGTCCGCTTCGTCGACGCCCTGCCGCGCAACGCCAACGGCAAGGTCTCCCGCCGCACCCTCACCGAGGCCGAGGCGGGCTCGGGGCCGTCAACCACCCCGCCGCAGGCGTAGAATCGGCCCACGGCCGCGGGCGAACCCGCGTCCCGCGCCCCGGCCGACACTCGCCGGCCGGGCGATGCCCCGAACCCGACAGGGGTCGGCGATGGACCCTGACCTCGAACCACCCTACCCCCAGACCATCGGCGAGATCCTCGCCGGCAACGCCGCCCGCCTCCCGCACGAGGCTGCGCTGGTCGACCCCGCCGGGCCCAGCGTCGACTTCGCCGGCGTCCAGTCGGCCACGGCCACGTTCCGCGCCCGCCT
>JBDHWC010000303.1:0-3183 GCA_039809985.1 Thermomicrobiales bacterium
GCGCGGCGCGGCCTACGGCCCGAGGCGGACCTCGGCCCGGGCGACGCCCGCCTTCGGGGCGCGGGCGGTGATTGTGACGACGGTGCCGGCCGGCTGGCGGACGACCCACTCGGCCTTGGCCCGGTTGCGGACCGCGTGGACGTCGGACCACGCGAGCTGGCCGTGGGCGTTGGCGCGCCCCTCGAGGTGGCCGAGCTCGACCTCGGCCTTGCCGACGACCAGCTCGCCCCCCTCGCCGAGGCCGAGCGCGACGACGACCGGCTTGGCGACCCCCGCGGCGCGGGCGGCCTCGGTGACGTGGGTCGGCAGGAAGCCGGCGTTCTGGACGACGACGGTGAGCTTGTGCAGCCCGTCGCCGAGCGGCTCGGCCCGGGCCTCGCGGATCTCGAGCCGGGGGCCGGTCTGGGCGGCGCGGAGGACGAAGCGGGCGTTCGGGGCGGTGACCTCCTCCAGCATCGGGCCGGGCGGGTTGGTCCACGTGAAGGGGACGTTCCAGCCGCCGATCTCGAGCGGGCCGAGCTGGGGGTGGTCGAAGGGGGTCCAGTCGCGGAACCCCTCGCCGCCCAGCTCGCGGTCGAGGACGGCGAGCATCGCGGCGTCGACCGCGTCGGAACGGTTGCGGAAGAACTCGATGAAGTCGGTGACCTCCACCCCGGCCTTGGCGGCGAGCGACCAGAGCTCGGTCGAGAAGGGGACCGCGCCGAGCTGCTCGTAGACCCAGTCGAGGAGGCCGCCCTTCATCGGCTGCTTCTTGTCGTAGGCGAAGCCGTCGTGGATGCCGATGCAGGGGTAGCCGGTCTCCTCCGTCCCCATCGCGCCGATGGCCTCGAAGACGGCGCGGTCGAGGCCGGGCAGGTCGGCGGTCGGTCGGGCGGTCGGCGGCCGCAGGATGCAGCCGGAGAAGGTGTGGAAGTGCTGGGAGCCGTGGATGTTCGGGTGGGCGATCAGGAAGTCGGCGAGGGCCCGCGTCTCCGGCTCGGAGAGGGGGTACGCCCCCGCGCCCGGCTGGACCCAGTGCGGGGCCCAGTCGGCGGGGAAGTTGCGGTTGGCGTCGAGCCCGAGCAGGCTCGGGGCGATCGGCACGCTCGCGCCGTCCCACTGCTCGACCGTCCCCTCCGGCAGCACGAAGTAGAAGTCGCCGTCGAACTCGTCCGGGGCGCGGCGGGTCATGATCCGGGGGTCGTGGGCGGAGCGCTTCCACGGGCCGGCGGGGTCCTTCAGCCGCATGGTCAGGATGGTGCCGTCGCCGTCGACGTCCCCCTCGACGAGGCCCGGCTGCTGCTCCGGGTGCGGGAAGGGCCGCAGCGACGAGCGGATGAACCCGGCCGCCTCGGAGAGGCCGAGGTCCATCGCGTCGACGTTGACCGCGGGGACGAGGTAGAGCGTCGTCCGGGCCAGCAGGCGGTCGACCGCCGGGTCCGAGCCGGCGTTGGCCAGCACGTGGTTGAGCAGCCAGAGGACGGTGGCGACGCCGGTCGCCTCGTCGGCGTGGATGTTGGCGTCGACGAAGTAGGCGGGCTTCTCGGCGGGGTCGCCGGTCGCGCGGTCGGTGAGGGTCACGGCCCAGATGTCGCGGCCGTGCAGCGACGCGCCGATGCTCTCGACCGAGAAGAGCGCGGGCTGCTCGGCCGCCCAGCGGTGGAGCAGGGCGGTGAGGTCCGCGTAGCGGTAGTAGCGGTCGGGGCGGTAGTCGCTCGACGTGGCGACCCACGCGCCGGGGGTGATCGGCATCGGGAGGATCCTCCGAACGGGCAGCGCGGCGCGGCGCGGCGCGGCAACCGGGGGATGATAGACGGGGCGGCCCGGGTGGCGACGGCCGCGCGCCGCCCGGGCCGGATCCGGCATTGCCGCCCTCCCTTGTTGCGCCTCGGTCGCGATGGCACACTCCGCGACGCGCTGCGGCCGGTTCGGGCCCGCACGGGGCATCGGGCCCGGCCGCGCCGGGCAGAGGGCGGGCATGGCGACGACGCAGGCGGGCGTGAGGGTCTGGCAGCCGCAGTCGGAGGAATTCGGCTGGGTCGGCTACGATGGCCTCGAGTCCGCTGCCCGCCGCCAGGCGGCGAAGGCCGAGTTGCGCGACGGGCCGCCCGAGGTGGAGGTGGCGGAGGACCACGTCTTCCTGCCGGCGTCCGAGACGGGGCTGCGGCGACGGCAGCGGGACGACCTGCTCGGCGTCGGGGACGCCGCCGCGGCCGGGCTCGACCCGCGCTCGCTGCCGCTGCTCGACGAGGAGGTGGTCTACCTCGGCTGGCGGTTCAACCACTACGGCCACTTCCTGATGCAGTCGCTGGCGCGGGTCTGGTTCCTGAGCGAGGTGCCGCCCACCACCCGCGTCCTCTTCCACCAGCCCGACGCGGGGCGGTTCCAGCCCACCGGCTGGTCGGAGCGGATGCTGGCCCTGTTCGGGGTGCCGCCGGAGCGGGTGGCGACCCTGCACGAGCCGACCCGGGTCCGCCGCCTGCTGGTGCCGGAGCCGTTCTTCTCCCCCCGCTCGGTCGCCGGGGACCACACCGTCCGCGCCCACGTCCGGATGGGCGAGCCGTACCGGGCGGTGGCCGAGCGGCTGACCGGCGGCGCGGCCCCGACCGCCGGGCCGCTCTACCTCAGCCGCAGCCGCCTGCCGAGCGGCCAGCGCCGGCTCGTCGGCGAGGAGGCGCTGGAGGAGCGGCTGCGACGGGCCGGCGTCACCGTCGCCCACCCGGAGCAACTGAGCCTCGAGGAGCAGGTCCGCCTCGTCAACCGGCACACCGACTTGGTCTCCAACGCCGGCAGCGCCGCCCAGAACGTGCTCTTCGCCCTGCACGGGCCGCGCCTGCACCTGCTGGCGAACGGGGCCAGCTTCTCGCCCGACTACTTCCTGCACCAGACGGTCTGCGACGCGCCGACGACGTTCGTCAACGCCCTCGGCACCTGCGGCCGGCCCACCTTCCCGCAGGCCCAGAAACAGACGCCGCTGGCAATCGTGCCGGGCGTGCTGGAGGCCCATCTCGCCGAGCGCGGCCTCCTCGCCGACGCCGACGCGATCGCCGGACCGGCCCCGGACGACCCGTGCGCCGGGCCGGAGTACGCCGAGGCGTGGCTGCACGGCCGACTGCGCGAGGCGGGTCGGCGCGAGCCGCTGCCGCCCGAGGTGCTGGCCGAGGCGGAGGCCGTCGCCGCGTGGTCGTGGCCGGTGGCGCTCGC
>JBDHWC010000304.1:0-3180 GCA_039809985.1 Thermomicrobiales bacterium
CGGCGTGCAACTGGCCAGCAACCTGACCGCCACGTCGTTGCAGTCCTCCAGCAACGACCTTGCCACGTTCCTCAAGGTGGCCGTCATCGTCCTCCGGGTCGGGTCGGCCTTCGCTGGCGGCGGCCGGTCCGGCGGCTCGTTCGGCGGCGGCGGCGGCTTGTTCCGGTAGCGTGGTCGCGGCGGGGTGGTGCCGGGACTGCCGTCCGTTCGTCCGTGAGCCGACGGGCACGACGCATGGTGCGCCGAGGCCCGCTGCTCTCGCCTCAGCCAAGGCCGACGACTTGGGCCAGCCCGTAGAGCGCCACGCCCAGTAAGACGAGGCCCAGCAGCATCCAGCCGGCCCAGACGAGCCCGGTGCGCAGCGCGTCGCCGACGTCGAAGCGCTCCGGCCGGGCGCGGCTGTCGACCCACTGCACCGCCACCGCCCAGCCGACGACCGGCACCAGCGTCCAGAGGACGGAGCCGAGCAGCGTCTTCCACCACGCCCGGCCGGGCCCGTCGGGCGGCCCCCAGACCTCGGCCGGGAGCGGGGCGAGGCCGCGGGCGGTGGTCACCGACCGCCCGGCTGGGGTGGTCACCGGAAACGGGCTGGTGCGGTCCGGGGCGCTCACCGCGGACCGCCCCCGCCGGTCGTCGCGGCCACCGCCCACCAGAGCACGGCGGCCGCCATCAGCGCGACGACGAGGCCGGCAACGTGGAGGAACGCGCTGAAGGCGGCCTCGGAGAGGACGAACGTCTCCGGCCGGGACCGGGTGCGGACCCAGACGACGCTGATGCCGAGCCCGAGCGCGGGGACCAGCGCCCAGAGGAGCGCGCCGAGCCACGTCCGCCACCACGGGCGGGCCCGCGGCACCCACGGCTGCAGGCCGTACGGGGTGTAGAGGACGCCCGGGGCGTTGGGCGCGAGGGCGGCGCCGGGGAGGCGCGGCACCCGCGCCGACGGCAGGAGGACCGGGGCCGGGTCGGGCGCGCCGACGGCCGGCGGCGGCCGGTCGGGAGCCGGGAGGGGGGCGTCGGGGGTCGGCATCGCGGCTCCTGACGGTGTGGCGGCCAAGGGAGCGACATCGTAGCGCACCCGGCGGCACCGGGGGCGGCGCTGACGGAACCGCAGGGGCCGGGGACGGCACGACGCCGGACGGGAGACCCGTCCGGCGTCGTTCGACGCGCCCGGCGCGAGCCGGGTGCGGGTGGGCGACCCTAGGCCGCGTTGCGGCGGCGGCGGCGCTCAGCCTTGCGGCGCTTGGCCCGGTTCTCCTCCTGGACGGAGATGAACCGGAGGCCGCGCCGGTGCTCTCGGATGATCCCGGAGCGCTCGATGCCCTTGTTGAACCGCCGAAGCAGTTGCTCGAAGCCTTCGGAATCGCGGAGTTCGACCCGCATGCGTCTACATCACCTCGCTCTCACCCGGACGACGCCCGGCGGGGGCCGGGCCGCGACGTAGCCTCCGGCACGTCGCCGAACCCGTCGATTCTAGCCGATCCCGGTTCCGCGGGCCAGCGCGACGAGGCAGTCCCCGCTGGCCTGTTCGCCCCGCCGGCTGCGGTACCATCCTCGGCCATGCGGCAACCCGACGACGAGACCGGCGCGCCGACGGCGCGCGAGGAGCCTGCGATGACCTCCCCCACCATGATGACGGCCGTGGCGGTGCGCCCCGGCGAGCGCGACAGCCTGCACCTGACCGAGCTGCCGGTGCCGACCGCCGGGCCGGGCGAGGCGCTGGTCCGGGTCCGCCAGGTCGGGGTCTGCGGCACCGACCAGGAGATCATCCACGGCCAGTTCGGCACCGCCCCGGCCGGGTCCCCCGAGCTGGTGCTCGGGCACGAGGTGCTCGGCGTGGTCGAGGCGCTGGGGCCGGGCACGGCCGACGCCCGGGTCGCCGTCGGCGACACGGTGGTGGCGACGGTGCGACGGCCGGGCGGCTGCGTGCCGTGCCAGGCCGGGCAGTCGGACATGTGCGACGACCTCGTCTACACCGAGCACGGGATCATCGGCCGCCACGGCTTCATGGCCGAGTGGTTCGCGACCGAGGCGACGGGCTTGGTGAAGGTGCCGCCCGCGCTCGCCGCGGTCGGGGTCCTGACCGAGCCGACCAGCGTCGCCGAGAAGGCGCTGCAGCAGGCGGAGCTGATCCAGCGGCGGATCCCGACGTGGACGGCGCGGACGGCGATCGTCCTCGGGGCGGGGCCGATCGGGCTGCTGACGACGCTGCTGCTCCGCTCCCGCGGCATCGCGGTGGTGACCGCGGCCCGCAAGCCCGCGCCGAACCGGGCGTCCGGGATCGTCGAGACCGCCGGGGCCCGCTACGTCTCGCTGCGGCAGACGACGCTAGCCGAGGTCGCCGCCGGGCTGCCGCCGGTCGACCTGATCGTCGAGGCGACCGGCAACGCCGACCTCGCCTTCCAGGCGATGGAGGTGCTCGGCAACAACGGCGTCCTCGTCCTCCTCAGCCTGACCGGCGACGAGCAGCGGCGGGAGGTGCCGATCTCCCGCGTCAACCGCGAGTTCGTGCTCGGCAACAAGGTGCTGGTCGGCTGCGTCAACTCCAACAAGGAGCACTTCGAGATGGCCGTCGCCGACCTCGCCCGCTTCGAGGCCCTCTGGCCGGGGCTGCTCGCGCGGCTGATCACCCGCCGGCTGCACGGCCTCGCCAACCCCGCCCGCATCGCCGAGCGCGAGGCGGACGGGATCAAGACGGTGATCGAGGTCGGGTGAGCCGCGGCCGGGCGGTGGCAGGGTCGCCGCCGCGCCGCCCGGCCGCTCCCCGTGCCGCGGGTCTCGCCGGGCATGCCGTCGCGGCCTCGCCGCGCCGACGGTCCGGCTGCTCCCGCGCATTCATGCCAATCGCGTGGGGTAGCGTCCCGCTATGACGGGTTCCGTTCGAGCGGGAGGTGCTGACAAGGGTAGGCATCTGATCGACAGTGGCTTTCGCCCATCGCGGCCGGTCCCACCGGGGCCGCCCTCACCCCCGGGGCCCCTCTCCCGCAGCAGGAGCTGACAGGGGTAGATATCCGTTGGAAAGCGAATGGAAAGGCGCCGCGCAGCGGCAACCCGGGGGTCCGGGGGAGGGCTTGGCCCTTCCCCGGTCCATGTTCTCCCCCTCTCCCGCCGCCGCGGCTGACAGGGGTAGGCATCCGCTGGAAAGCGGCCGCGCCGCGGCAATTGGGGGGTTCGGGGGAGGGC
>JBDHWC010000305.1:0-3171 GCA_039809985.1 Thermomicrobiales bacterium
GCGCGGCGTCCCCGCGCTCAGCGCGGTGCCGGCTGCCCCCGCGGCCCGGACCGACGCCAAGGTCGAGTCCCGGCCCGGCGGCGTCGCCGTCGTCCGGCTCCAGGGGCGGCTCGACTCCGCCGCCGCCGCCGCCGCCCGCCGGGGCCTCAACCAAGTCGTCGCCGCCGGCTACCGGCGTCTGGTGATCGACCTGCACGACGTCGACTACCTCGACAGCTCCGGCCTCCTCTCGCTGATCAACGGCCTGAAGGCGACCCGGCAGGTCGGCGGCGACCTCCGCATCGCCCGGGCCGACGCCGCCGCCGGCCCGGTGTTCGAGATGGCCGACCTCGACCGCGTCTTCCGCATCTACCCCACCGTCGAGGAAGCGGTCGCCGCCTACCGGGCCTGACCCGGGCGCGACCACGCGTCAGCCGGCGGGGGAGGGTCGAACGACCCTCCCCCGTTCGCGTCCCCCGGCCGGGGCGACCGAGGCACCCCCGGCGCGGACGCCGGTGTAGACTCCGCAGCGCACCGTGATCCGAGTGGGAGCGATCCGTTGCGCGTGGTTCACGTCGTCCGCCAACCGAATGTCCCCGTGCTTGCCTGTCGCGGAAACGCAACCGGGGACCGTCACTCATGACCCATTGCCCGCCCGGCGGCGATCAGGCCCGGCTCACCCGCCGCGCCCTCGTCGGGGGCGCGGTCGCCGTCGGCGCGGTCACCGTCGCCCCGACGCTGGCGCGCGGCCCGGAGGCGACGCCCGGCGCGACCCCGGTCGGCCCGCAGGTCGCCCTCGGCGGCTTCGTCCACGGTGCGCCGAACGACCCGCAGGCCATCGACCGCTTCACCGCCGAGATCGGCCGCGACCTCCGGGTCGTCAACTGGTTCGAGGCGTGGGGCAGCGCCCGCCGGGTGACGGAGGAGACCATCGACCTCGCCCTCCTCAGCGCGGCTACCGACCGCGGCGCGGTGCCGATGATCAGCTGGGAGCCGTGGGACGCCGCGGCCGGCATCGACCAGCCGACCTACCGACTTGCCGCCATCGCCAACGGCGACTTCGACGCCTACGTCAACGCCTGGGCCTACCGCCTCGCCGCCTTCAAGGGGCCGGTCCTCCTCCGCTTCGCCCACGAGATGAACGCCGCGTGGTACCCGTGGGGCATCGGCGTCAACGACAACGCCGCCGCCGACTACGTTGCCGCCTGGCACCACCTGCGCGACCTCTTCCGGGCCGCCAAGGCCGACAACGTCCGCTGGGTCTGGTGCGTCGACGCCAC
This sequence comes from Thermomicrobiales bacterium, assembly GCA_039809985.1. Classification (GTDB taxonomy): domain Bacteria; phylum Chloroflexota; class Chloroflexia; order Thermomicrobiales; family UBA6265; genus JAICJJ01. Next base: position 1,260 of record JBDHWC010000305.1, read on the forward strand.
CGCCGACCACAGTCCGCTCGAAGCGGGCTTCCCCGGCGACGCCGCCGTCGACTGGGTCGCCCTCGACGGCTACAACTGGGGAACCTCCACCCCGGCCACCCGCTGGCGCTCCTTCGACGAGGTCTTCGCCGACGGCTACCGGCGGATCACCTCGCTCTCGCGGCGGCCGCTGATGATCGCGGAGACCGCCTCCGCCGAGCAGGGCGGCGACAAGGCGGCCTGGATCCGGGACGGCCTCGGCGCGCTGCCGACGACCTACCCGCTGGTCCGCGCCCTCCTCTGGTTCCAGGAGCAGGGCAAGGCCGCCGACTGGCGGGTCGACTCCTCGCCCCGCGCCCTCGCCGCCTTCAAGCAGACGGTCAACTCCGCCGCCTGGGCCGACACCTTCGCGCCCTGAACCCTCCGCCCGCAGGCGATGGCACGCCGTCTGCCCGACGACCGGTGCCGGATCCGTGGAGCCGGTCGGAGGTGACAGCGATGACCGAGCAGGTCGAGAACGGCAGCGACGTCTCCCCGCGCGAGGGCGAGCGCACGCACGGCAACGCGAGGTTCGCCGACCCGGCCAGCCGCAAGGACCCGATCGACACCGAGGAGCACGTCCGCGCCGCCCGGAGCCCCACCCACAAGCCGCAGGACACCGCCGACGACGTCAAAGTGACCAACGAGCGGATCGCCGCCGCCGAGCGGCTCGGCATCACGCTGCACGCGGCGAGACCGCGGCCCGGCATGGCCGGTGCCGTCCCGGGCCGGGCGTTCCGACCTACTCCAGCTCGACCCCCCACTTCCCCAGCACCGTGTACACCGCGAGCGCCGCGAAGCTGAGGCTGGCGATCACCACCGCCATCGGCAGCGCGGTCCCCTCGCCCCGGATGCCGACCAGCGGCGCGGCCGCCGCCCCGATCGCGTACTGCAGGAGCCCGATCAGGGCCGAGGCGCTGCCGGCGGCCCGCGGGTAGGCGGTCAGCGCGAGCGCGGTCGTGTTCGGCAGCACGAAGCCGAGACTGGCGACGACGAGGAAGAAGCCGACCAGCACCCCCGGCAGCCAGAGCCGGCCGCCGCCGATCACCACCAGCAGCACGACCGCCCCGGCGCAGCTCGCGACCAGCCCGACCCGGGTCAGCCGCCGCAGCGGCACCTGCCCGACCAGCCTCCCGTTCAGCTGGCCGATCGCCACGATGCCGAGCGCGTTCGCGCCGAAGGCGAGGCTGAACTGCTGCGGCGTCAGCCCGAAGATCTCCTGCAGCACGAACGGCGAGCCGGAGATGTAGGCGAACATCGCCGCGATCGCCAGCCCCGACGGCAGCGCATAGCCGAGGAAGCCGAGGTCGCCCAGCAGCATGCGGAACGTCGCCAGGGTCGCCCCGAGGCTCCCCTCGGTCCGGTGCTCCGGCGACAGTGTCTCCGGCACCCCGAACAGCCCGGCGAGGAAGAGGATCACCCCGACCACGAAGAGGACGAGGAAGACGCCGCGCCACGACGTGAAGCGCAGCACCTGCCCGCCGATGATCGGCGCGAGGATCGGGGCCGTCCCGTTCACCAGCATCAGCAGCGAGAAGAAGCGCGCCGCCGCCACCCCGGCGTGGAGGTCGCGCACGACCGCCCGCGAGATGACGATCCCGGCCGCCCCCGCCATCCCCTGCAGGAAGCGGAGCCCGATCAGCGCCGGCACCGAGGGGGCCAGCGCGCAGAGGAGGGAGACCACCGCGTAGACGGCCAGCCCGACCAGCAGCGGCCTCCGCCGGCCGAGCGCGTCGCTCGCCGGCCCGGCGAGGACCTGCCCCGCCGCCAGCCCCAGCAGGCAGGCGCTCAGCGTCAGCTGCACCAGCGAGGTGGAGGTCCCGAACTCCTGCTGCAGGGCCGGCAGCCCCGGCAGGTACATGTCGATCGAGAGCGGGCCGAACGCGCTCAGCGC
>JBDHWC010000306.1:0-3162 GCA_039809985.1 Thermomicrobiales bacterium
GTGGCGTCGGTGCTGCCGTTGTCGACCACGACGACGCCCGCCGGCTCCACCCCGAGCCCCGGCGCGGCGACCGCCGCCGCGATCTCGCGCACCACCGCGCCGATCGCCCCCTCCTCGTTCAGGGCGGGAACGACGACGGCGAGCGTCGGCCGGGCCGGTCGACGGGGGTCGCTCACCCGGCGGGCCCGGGCGGCGCGACGCTCTGGCGAACTACGTTGCGCTGCCGCAGCCGTTGCTCGGCGGCGGCGAAGTACTCGCGGACGCTGCCCTGGGTGCGGACCCACGCGAGGTAACGGTCGACGCCCTCCGCCAGCGGGGTCTCGGCCGCGAAGCCGATCGCCGCGGCCCGGGTGGTGTCGGCCACCAGCGCGCGCAGTTCGCCGGGGCGGAAGGTGACGGGCAGCTCGGCCGCGACCGGCACCCCGAGCCGGTCGGCGAGGAGGGCGGCGAGCGCCCCGATCTCGGTGCCGACCCCCGAGCCGATGTTCAAGGCGAGCCCGTCGGCCCGGGCGTCCCCCGCCGCCAGCAGGTTGGCGCGGGCGACGTCGCCCACGAAGACGAGGTCGCGCGACTGGCGGCCGTCCTCGTAGACCACCGGCGGCAGGCCGTTCGCCAGCCGGGTGCAGAAGATCGCGATCACCCCGGTGTAGGGGTTGGCCAGCGACTGCCGGGGCCCGTAGGTGCAGGAGTAGCGGAGGGCGACGACGGGGATGCCGGTCGACTCCCCCCAGGCGAGGGAGAGGCGCTCCTGCGTCATCTTGCTGATCGCGTAGACGTTCTCGCCGCCGGTCGGGGCGTCCTCCGGCGTCGGGACCGGGCGGCCCGGCGCGCCGCATGCCGGGCAGCGGACGGCCCAGTCGGCCCGTTCCAGCTGGGCGACGGAGCGCGGCCGGCCGAAGAACCGGCCGTGGCTCGGGCACGAGTACGCCCCCTCGTTGTAGACCGCCTGCGAGGACGCGACGACCACTTTGCGGACGGGGAGCCGCCGGTCGCGGATCGTCTCCAGCAGCAGCGCGGTGCCGACGCCGTTGGTCTCCACGAACTTGGCGATCTGCGGCATGTAGCCGCCCCACGCCGCCTGGTGGAAGACGACGTCGACGCCGTCCAGCGCGGTCTCCCAGACCCGGCGACGGCGGACGTCGCCCCGCAGGAACTCGGCGGCGTCCGGCAGCCAGGGCGGCTTGCCGTGCGGGTGGGTCTGCCGTTGCAGGTTGTCGAGCACGCGCACGCGCCACCCCTCGGCCAGCGCGCGGTCGACGACGTGCGACCCGATCAGCCCCGCGCCGCCGGTGACCAAGGCGAGCGGGCGGCTCACCGGCCGGCTCCGGCCGGATCCGCGCCCGGCCGCGACCACCCCGCCGGCCGGCTCAGAACGGCCATCGCTGCCAGCCGGGGAAGCGGCGGATCAGCCAGGCGTCCACGCCCCACATCCGCCCCGCTGGCACGACGAGGAGCACGAGCAGCGGCACGTACTCGTGCGGCTGCTCGAACAGCCAGCGGTTCGAGGAGGCGTAGACGAGGGCGAGGAAGAGTTGCTGCCCGAGGTCGGCCAATGCCGCCAGCCGCGTGGCGAGGCCGAGGATCAGCAGCGCCCCGGCCCCGACCTCGATGCCGACGACGAGCCACTGGAAGACGTCCCAGTGGGCGAGGACCACGCCGTTGACGAAGCCGCGCAGGCCGGGCACCTGGGTCCCCTTCGGCGCGTCCTTCCGGATCTGGCGCTCGTTGACCTCGAAGTTCAGGATGCTGCGCGCCCCGTCGCGGGTGATCAGGTTGGCGTGGTACGGCCCGACGTCGACCCGGGCCAGCGCCGGGTCGATCTTGGCCAGCCCGTTGGCGAAGAGGATCAGCCCGAAGAAGACGCGGATCACCGCCATGCCGCGCGCGAACAGGACGGGGTCGATGAACGGCGCGCCCGTGGCCGCCGAGGTCCGGTCGCTCACGACATCCTCCTCTCCGGCCCGGGCGGTCGCCCGTCCGGGACTTGCCGCAGGCCGAGGGCCGCGCCGGCAGCGGCGGCGAGGGCGAGCGCCTGCTCCGCCCCGGAGGCCGGCCCCTTCTCGAAGTCGGGGCCGTCGTCGACGGCCATCGCGTTCGTGACGTGGGCGAAGCAGACGACCGGCACCCCCCGGCTGCGGGAGAAGGCGGTGAGCGCGGCCGACTCCATCTCCACCACCTCCGCCCCGGCGGCGGTGGCGCGGGCGAGGGCGGAGGCGGTCTCGCGGTACGGCGCGTCGGTGGTCCACGCGGTGCCGGGCCGGGCGGGCAGGCCGCGGGCGTCGAGTTCGGCGGCGACGGCGGCGACCGTCGCCGGGTCGGCGTCGACGTCGTCGGACGGCGGCAGGTAGGCGGCGCTGGTGCCTTCGCCGCGCAGCGAGCGGGCGATCAGCACCACCGGCGGCGCGTCCGCCCCGTTGCCGATCCGCCCGGCGGAGGTGACACTGACCAGCACGCGGCAGCCGGAGGCGAAGAGCTGCTCGGCGACCAGAACGGCGAACGGCGCGCCGACCGCGCAGCCGACGATGCCGAGCGGGATGCCCGCGGTCTCCGTCTCGACCATCGTGGTGTGGTAGCAGGCCCAGACCGGGGAGACACGGCCGCCCAGCGCATCGAGCGCGTGCCGTGCGACGTCGCCGTCCGGGTCGAGCAGGCAGAGGGGCGGCACGCAGCCGTCGGCCAAGCCCCGCTGGCGGCGCGCCTCGCGCAGGAGGTTGCCGGGGAGCAGCACGGACGGCTCGGCTTGGTCGGACCGGTGAGCGTCCCACACGTCGATTCGGCCCACGTCCTTGGTGCAATGGCGCGGTGGTGGGTCGGGTGCCTGCTGCGCACTATAGCAGCGGCAGTGTGCCGGGGGAACGGCGAGGGGCGTCGGTCGGAGGCGGCGTGTTCGGCCCGGGAACGGGTTCGGGGGCCCGGTGGCAGCCGGACCCCCGAAGGGAGGGTTTGGAGCGGGGGTGCGCTCCGGATCGGGTTCGCGGGCGGTCGCGCCGGGAAGGAGGAGGCGCGACCGCCGGATGCTTCGGGAAAACCGTCTTGTCTACCGTCAAAGTAGACTTGGACAGAGTATGGCACCCGGCCCCGAGTTTGTCAACCCTTTTAGTGGGGAATGACGGGCGGGGCTGGCGGCAGGCGGCTGGCGGCAGGCGGCTGGCGGCTGGCGGC
>JBDHWC010000307.1:0-3162 GCA_039809985.1 Thermomicrobiales bacterium
CAACGCGTCGAAGCGGGCCAGCGCGGCGGCCCCGCCCAGCCCGACCACGGCCCACGCCGTGTCGCCGACGATCGCGCCGGTCTCGACCAGCGCGGCCGGCCGGAAGCCGCCGGCCAGCCCCCGCCGCAGGGCCTCGGTGTTGACCGCGCCCGGCACCGCCGCGTAGGCGAGCCCGAGCGCGAGCGCGGTGAGCAGCATTCCGGCGTCGATCGGCATCATGTTCTCCGGAGTCGAGAAGTCGAGAAGTCGAGAAGTCGAGAAGTCGGGGAGTCGGGGAGTCGGGGAGTCGGGGAGTCGGGGAGCGAGCCGCCATCAGCCATCTGCCGCCGGCCTCGTCACTCTTCCTCCCGCCAGCGCAGCCGGGCAACGACCGGCAGGTGGTCGGAGCCGGCGTGGGGGCCGGTCCAGGCGTCGAGCGTCTCGAAGTGGCGGGTGTGCCAGATGAAGTCGACTCGCAGCAGCGGCGGCAGCGGCACCGCGCCGAGTCGGTGGCCGCGCTTGGCCCAGCCGAAGTGGCGCGTCGGCAGCGTGCCGCCCCAGCCGTGGCCCGCCTCGGCGAAGGCGTCGACCAGCCCGGCGGCGGCGAGGACCCGGTGCGTCTCCTGCCCGCGGACCCGGTTGAAGTCGCCGAGCAGGATCGCCGGCGGGCCGGCGCTGGCGGCGGCGGCGAGGGTCCGCACCTGCTGCCGGGCGAGGGCGTTCTCCGGCCGCTGCCGCGGCGCGACCCGGAACGGGGGCGGGTGGGCGACGATCACCTCGACCGGCCCGGCCGCCGTCTCGGCGGTGGCGCGCAGGTCGGGCCGGCCCGGCACCACCTCGAGCAGGTCGATGCCGGTCAGCGGGAAGCGGCTGAGGATGCCCTTGCCGGCGATCCCGACCGGGTTCAGCGCCTGGTGGGGGTAGACCTCCCGCAGCAGCTCGCCGAGGTGGGCGAGGCGCGCGTCCAGCTCCTGCAGCCCGACGATGTCGGCCCCCTCGGCCAGCAGCGCCCCGGCCAGCCCCTCGGCGGTGGCCAGCCCCAGCCCGGTGTTGTAGGTGAGGGCGGTGAGCGCGGGGGGCTTCGGCCGGGGCTCGGGGGTCGGGTCGGGCATCGGCGGGGCGGCCTCGCGGGTCGGCGGACGGTGTCCCCTGATGATAGGGGATGTCGCCGTGGCCCGGCAGGGCCTGCTCTGTCGCCACCGCACCTCGGGCCGGCGCCGGCGGCGGCTATGCTGCGGCACGCGGGGGAGCGGGATGGGCGAGGCGGAACTGGCAGGGTCCGGGGCGGGGCAGGGGGCGGAGGCCGAGCCCGGGGGCGCGGAGCCGCCGCCGGGGGCGGCCGGGGCGGTGCGGCGGGCGCTGGCCGTGATCGGGCCGGGGTTCGTCACCGGCGCGTCGGACGACGACCCGTCCGGGATCGGCACCTACGCCAGCATCGGGGCGGGGCTCGGCTTCGGCATGCTCTGGCTGGCGCCGGTCACCGTGCCGCTGATGGCGGCGATGCAGGTCGTCTGCGCTCGGATCGGGCTGGTCACCGGCATGGGGCTGGCGGGCGTGCTGCGGCGATCGTACCCGCGCTGGGTGCTCCAGATCGCGGTCGGCATCGTGCTGGTGGCGAACACCATCAACGCGGGCGTCGACATCGGGGCGATCGCCGCCGGCCTGAACCTGCTGGTGCCGGTGCCGATCGGCGCGATGATCGTGCCGATCGGGCTGGCGATCGTCGCCCTGCAACTCTTCGGCTCCTACCGGCTGATCGAGCGAATCTTCAAGTGGCTGACGCTGGCGCTGCTGGCGTACATCGGGGCGGCGTTCTTCGCCAGGCCCGACTGGGGCGCGGTGCTGCGCGGCACGCTGGTGCCGACCGTCAGCAGCGACCCGGCCTACCTGACGGCGCTGGTGGCCGTGCTGGGGACGACGATCTCCCCTTACCTCTTCTTCTGGCAGGCGAGCGCGGAGGTGGAGGAGACCGCGGAGAAAGGGGCCGGCGCCGACCAGCGGCCCGAGGCGCTCGACGCCGAGCTGCGCGTGGCGGCGTGGGACGTCGACCTCGGGATGATCTTCTCCAACGCGGTGATGTACTTCATCATCCTGGCGACGGCGGCGACGCTGCACGCGTCGGGCCAGACGACGGTGGGGACCGCCGCCGAGGCGGCGCGGGCGCTGGAGCCGCTGGCCGGGCGGGGATCGACGGTGCTGTTCGCTCTCGGGATGGTCGGCTCCGGGCTGCTCGCCGTGCCGGTGATGACCGGCTCGTCGGCCTACGCGGTGGCCGAGGCGCGGGGCTGGCGGCACAGTCTCAGCGAGCGCCCGCGCGACGCGCGGCCGTTCTACGCCGTCATCGTCGGCTCGACCCTGATCGGGATGCTGGTCAACTTCGTCGGGATCAACCCGATCACGGCCCTCTACTGGACCGCGGTGCTGAACGGCCTGCTGGCCCCGCCGCTGATGGTGCTGGTGATGCTGATGGCCAACAACCCGGCGGTGATGGGAGCGCGGACCAACAGCCGCACGCTCAACGTGCTCGGCTGGCTGGCGACGGCGATGATGGTCCTCGCCGGCGTCGGCCTCATCCTCGCCCTGCGCTGACCGGCCGGGCGCGTCGCGCCACTACAATCGTCGCGCACCGGCGCGGCGGCGGCCCGCGCCGCAACAGGGCGCCGACCGCGCGTCCGGCGAGCACGACGACGCGGCGCGCCCACGGAGGCAGGGGATGTTCGACACGATCGTGGTGCCGCTCGACGGCTCGCCGGCCGCGGAACGGGTTCTCGCCTACGTCGCGCGGCTGCCGAGCCGGCAGGTGCGCCTGCTGCAGGTCTTCCCCGACGTCAGCGACCTCGTCCCCGACCCGGAACTGCTGAACGCCTGGCGGCGGGCCCGGGCGGAGGACGCCGAGGCGTACCTCGGCCACGCCGCGGGGCCGCTGCGCGAGCAGGGGCGCGAGGTGGACCTGGCATGGGCCTTCGGGGAGCCCGCCGAGCAGATCGTGACCGCCGCGGCGGCGGGCGACCTGATCGCGATGTCGACCCACGGCCGGGGCCTGGCCGGGCGCGTGCTGCTCGGCAGCGTGGCCGATCGGGTCGTCCGCCACGCCGCCGCGCCGACCCTGCTGGTCCGCGCCGGCGAGCGCCCGGTGGGGGGCGCGGAGGTGGCGCGGCTGGTCGTGCCGCTCGACGGGTCGAA
>JBDHWC010000308.1:0-3149 GCA_039809985.1 Thermomicrobiales bacterium
CCCCGCGGCGGCGGTCGTCGGCGAGCGGGGCCTCGACCTGCGCCTGCCAGCCGAGGGCGGCGAGCCGGGCGAGCAGCGCCGTCTCGTCCGCGCCGGCCGGCACGCCGTTGGCGGCGAGGATCCGCTCCGCCTGCTGCTCGTTGATCGCCACCACGTCGCCCCCGGTGCCGACGACCGTCGGCCGTCACCGCCAAGGGCGCACGAGCCGTGCCGCACGCCGGCCCGAACCGAGCCGGCGCACGCGCCGTGTGGCCGAGGCGACACTCGGAACCGACAAGCAGAGTCATTCGCTCGCACGCGGCCACGCCGGGGCAATCCGGGGACTGCGAGAGGGCTTGGCCCTGCCCCGATCGCGACCCTTCCCCGCTCCCGCCGCAGTCGAAAAGCCGACTGGGAGGGGTGGTTGATCGATTGCGGTTCGTGACCTTCGCGACGCAGCCTGCTCGGGCCGGCCTCGTCCCTGGGCGTTCTCTGCCGCGGCGGCTGTCGAGGGGAGGTATCCGTCAGGAAGCGGCCGCGCACCGGCAATGGGGGGTTCGGGGGAGGGCTTGGCCCTCCCCCGAGCGTGTTTCTCCCCCTTTCCCGCCGCCGCGGGAGAGGGGGCTGGGGGGTGAGGGCGGCCCCGGCGGGAGAGGGGGTGGGAGCTCGCAACATGACCGTTGGCCGCCCCCGTGACGGATGCTTTCGTCACCGAGGCCGACGCTGGAAGCTCCGGCCGACGGCGGCGGCCGGCGGCCCCTCTCGGCCGCCGCCTGTCCGGTTCGGAGGGGCCGCCGGGCCTCCGTGCGGGGACCCAGCGGGCCGTCGGAGAGGGGGCGGTCCCCGTGCGCCCGGCCCCTTCCGGCCCGGCTCAAGGTCGTTGCCTGTCCCGATGCCGCCGGTTTCTCAAACGGTCATGTTGCGAGGGGCTGGGGGACGAGGCCCGTCCGCGCGCGCCCGGTCGCGAGACGCGGAGGCCTCACCCCACCGGGCACTTCCGTCGATTGGAACACGGGGAGAGGAGGACCGCCCGATCCCGCCCGGTCAGCGACGGGCTTTCGCGGGCAAAATCGAACGGCCCTCCCTCATTCTCGCTGCAACCCCCGTGCCACGGAAGCGGCCCCTCGCTGTGCGATACTGGGCCGATCGGGCCGACGGCCCCGCCCGGGCTGCCGGCCGTCGTCGCGCGCAGGTCGCCAACCGGGAGTCCGTTCGCCATGGCCACGTCCCCGATGCTCGAGTGGGCCTATTTCGAGGGCAAGTTCGTCCCCTTCGCCGAGGCGAAGATCAGCGTCGGCACCCACGCCGTCCAGTACGGCACGGGCGCGTTCGCCGGCATCCGGGGCTACCTCGACGCGGACGGCGAGACGATCAACATCTTCCGCCTGCCGGAGCACTGCGCCCGGCTGCTCAACTCGGCCAAGCTGCTGCGGGCCGAGCTGCCGTTCGACCGCGAGTCGCTGGCCCGGGTGATCGTCGAGCTGGTCGAGCGCAACGCGCCCGACACCGACGTCTACATCCGCCCCTTCGTCTACAAGTCGTCCGTCCAGCTCACCCCCCGCCTGAAGGGGCTCGACGACGAGCTGGCGATCTACATGCTGAAGCTCGGCAACTACCTCGACACCGGCGGCGTCAAGGCCGGCGTCTCCTCGTGGATCCGGGTGCCGGACCACGGCATCCCCGGCCGCGGCAAGCTCTCCGGCTCCTACGTCGGGGCGGCGATGGCCAAGGACGAGGCGGAGGAGAAGGGGGTCGACGAGGCGATCCTGCTTGACAGCCACGGCCACGTCGCCGAGGGGAGCGCCTGCAACCTCTTCGTCGTCCGCGACGGCGTGCTGGCGACCACCCCGATCACGGGGGACATCCTCGAGGGGATCACCCGCCGCTCGGTCCTCCAGATGGCGACCGACGCCGGCATCCCGACCGAGCAGCGCGAGATCGACCGCTCCGAGCTCTACCTCGCCGACGAGGCCTTCTTCTGCGGCACCGGCGTCCAGATCGCGCCGATCTCGACCATCGACGGCCGCCCGGTCGGCGAGCAGCTGCCCGGCCCGGTCACCAAGCGGATCGCCGACACCTTCTTCGCCACCGTCCGCGGCCAGCACCCCGACTACCACCACTGGCTGACGCAGGTCCGCAAGCCGGCCGCCGTCCCGGCGGACTGAGCCGCGGCGGGTCGGCGGCACGCCCCGTCCAAGTCGGGGCGTGCCGCGGATCCGCGCGGCCGCCGGGGCGGCGCTTGGTCGTGCTGCCCCGGCCGCTGTCGTCGGTCAGGTGCCGAGACCCCGGCTACGGGGTCGGGCAGTAGGCAACGTTCGCCACGCGGCGCGGCTCGGTGCCGGGCCCGAGGTTGCAGCACATTTCCGGTTCGGGACAGCGGGTGCAGCCGCTGCAGCACGTTCCGCGCGAGCCGAAGGTGCTCGGGCCGAACCCACCGGCGCGGTTGCACGTTCCCCGCCAGCAGCAGACGTACGGCGTGGTGCCGTTGTGCGTGCCGTCCTCGCCGTTGCCGCCGCGCTTGCCGGGGTGCAGAACGTCGCTGCCGCCAATCAGCCCGTCGACGGAGCCTTGGTGCACGTTGCCCTCGCCCGACCCCGTGGGCCGCGGCCAGACGGTCGCAATCGGCACGCTCGCGGCGGTGCCGTCCCGCGCACGTCGCATCGACCAGCACCGCACCGTGGCTCGTCCGAGCCTCGCCGGCTCCTTGGTGACGAGCGGGGATCTGCGACATCGCGCCAACCTGCCCGCCGACCCCCGCGCGACCACGCCACCTCGTTCGCCCCGCCCGCCGGCCGCGCCGGACCGCGAAGAGCGCGCGTGCCTCACGATCACGAGGTTGGGCACAGGTTCCCGCTGACCGGCGGAACGCAGGCCGGGGGCTCGTTCGCTCCCGCGCCGGGTCTCCGGCAGCAGACGAAGGAGGGTTCGCACCTCGTGCAGTCGCCGCAGGGGGACAGGGCGGTTCCCTCGGCACCGGGCGCGGCTCCACTGGCATCGACGCACTGGCCCCACTGGCAGCAGACGAACGGCTTCGTCCCCCCTTCGGTGCAGTCCAGGCAACTGGCCGAGCCATCCCAAGCGCACCGTGTCGGGTTGGGCAGGGACCCGTTGACGTCGGGCCGGGACTCGTAGCAGAGGTTGCTGCCGCCCGGGCATTGGGCGTACCCGGG
>JBDHWC010000309.1:0-3125 GCA_039809985.1 Thermomicrobiales bacterium
CTCCTCCGACCGCCGCCGGGCGGCGGGAACGGCCGCCCGGCGGCGGTGCCGAGGGCATCCGGGGGGAACGCCGGCAAACTGTCATGTTGTGAGGGAGGGGTGGCCGACCGCCACCGTCGGCCGGAGCGGGCACCCCGGCCCCGGTGACGCGGGCATCCGCCTTGAGGACGGCAAACGGTCTTGGTAGAGGGGGGTGGAAGGGGGACGGTCCCGACGCGCCCGGCCGCGAGGCGCGACGATCGCTTTCGACCTGGTGCCTCCCCCGGTCAGCGGCGGACGCGACAGGGGGCGGGCCGTGTGGCCCGCCCCCTCTTGGCAAGTGCGTTGGCTAGCCCGCGGCTACTTGTTCTTGCACGTGTTGTTCTTGCACTTGAGGCCGCTCTTGCAGTCGCTGTTGCCGCAGCAGGTGTCGCCCTTGCTGCCCTTGTTGCCGTTCTTGTACTCGCACTTGCCCTTGTTGTTGCACTTCAGGCCCTTGCCGCAGTTCTTGTTCTTGTTGCAGCTCTTGCCCTCGCACTTGTTGCCCATGGGCTCGACCGTCGCGTCCTGCGCCGACGCGCCGAGCGCCCGCGCCCCGACGAGGCCGGCGCCGAGCACCGCCATCGTCCGCAGCGCGTTGCGCCGGGTCCGCTCCCCGGCGAGGGACTTGGTCAGGTCGTCGAACCGCTGGCTGTCCATCGCGTGGCTCCCTCCGTGGTTCGTTCTCCCGGCTCCCGTCAGCCGGCGAGTCTGCGCTAGGCAACGTAACATAACTTTCGGGCCCGCGCCAGCCGACGCCGCCCGCGATCGGCCGCGGGGTGCCGGGCCGGGCCCCCCTGCCGCGTCCCGGCGGCTAGAGCCGGACGCACTTGTTCTTCTTGCCGCACGTGTCGTTCTTGTGGGCGCAGTGCCCCATGCCGCTCGCCGGGTCGGTGACGCAGCGGAGGCCGTTGCCGCCCTTGCTGTTCCGGGAGCATGGTCGGCCCTACCCCGAGTTGCCGTCGGGGCTGACCGTCTCGGCCCGGGCCGCCGCGCCGAGGCCCAGCAGCGCGACCCCGGCGGCGACGGCGGCCACGCCGCGCCGGTCGCGGCACTCGGCGAGGAGACGGGCGACCCGGTCGAGTCCCGGCTCGGGGGGCCGGGCCCGGGTGACGTCCTGCGTTTCGTTCGGTGCGGGTTGCATGGTGTCCGGATCTCCTGGGAATCGCGGTGCGCGCGTCGGGAGCGGCTGCGTCGAGGGGTCCTGCCCGGCGGCGTCGGGGTCTCCCGTGCCACGGCACGGCATCCGCGGGGCGCGCCGGTCGCGCCCCGCGGTCCCTGTTCGCACATCCGGGGCCACCGGTCACCCGGCCGGGCCGAAACCCGGCACAGGGAAACGACCCCGGCGGCCGGGGCCGCCGGGGTCGTGGCGTTGCGAGCCTGTCGGGGCGACGCCGCACGGCGCTTTCGGGGCGACCCGGTGCCTACCGGCGGCGGGGCGCGTCCGCGGCGGCGGCGATGGCCCGCTCGACCTCGCGCAGGGTCGGCACGCAACTGGGGCCGATGCCGGTCAGGCTGAGGGCGGCCACCGTGTTGGCGAAGGCCGCGGCGTCGACCGCCGAGACGTTGCGGTCGGAGGCCTTGACGAAGAAGGCGGCGGCGAAGACGTCGCCCGCCCCGGTCAGGTCGACCGTCTTCACCGGGAAGCCGGGGAGGTCGGCCCGCTCGCCGCCGTAGATGACGCGGCAGCCCTCCTCGCCGGTGGTGACCACCCCGAGCCGGCGCGCCCCGACCCACTCCACCGCCTCCCGCGCGAGGTGGATCTCCTCGTCGGAGACGATGATGCCGTCGAGCCGGTTCATCAGGTCGTCCGGCAGCCGGAGCGGGTTGAGGCGGACCCGGCCGCCCCCGTCCGGCCACTCCCGCATCCAGCCCTGCGGCGTCGCGCCGAGGAAGAGCGGGTTGAGGCCGCCGGTGAGGCGCGGGTCGATCTCCTGCGCCACCGGGCCGAGGTGGATCACTTTGGCGTGGTGCCAGTGCGGCGGCAGCCCGCGCAGGTCGATCTCGCCGCCCCAGCGGCGCAGCATCTGGGTCCGCCGCCCGCCGTGGTACTCGTTGACGAAGAAGGTCGGGTGGTCCGCCTCCTGGGCGATGATCGTCATCTCCGCGGCGTACTGGTCGAGCGACGGCACCTCGACGCCGTCGATCGTCGCCCCGTAGCGGCCGCGGGTCAGCACCCCGACCCGCCAGCCGAGGCGGGCGGCGGTCAGCGCCGAGTAGAGCGCGGTGCCGCCGAGGACGCAGCTGCCGTCGGCCTGGATGTCGCCGCAAACGTGGCCGACGACGACGTACTCCGGGGCCCGCAGCCCCTGCACGCCGCGCGCCGTGCCGCCGCCGAGCGGCTTCCGGGCGTAGGGCATCCGGGGCCGGACGCCGGGCTGCCGCGGCGGCAGCGAGGGGTCGCGCTCCTTGCTGCGGGAGCCGGTGCCGCCCCGCTTGCGGCGCTTGGCGGGGCCTTCCGCCGCGCCGTCGGGCGTCTCGTCCGGCGGCACGTCGGGACTGGGGTCCGGGTTGCCCTCAGCCACGCGGCTGGACCGTGACGCGCCGCAGGTTCCCCTCGCCGTTGCTGACGGTGGTGACGTCCGGGTTCTCGCGCAGGGTGATGTGGACGATCCGCCGCTCGTTCGGCGGCATCGGCTCCAGCTGGATCGGGCGGCGGCTGCGGGCGACCTGACGGGCCACCCGCTCGGCGAGGCCGACCAGCGACTCCTCGCGCCGGGTCCGGTACCCCTCGACGTCGACGACGACGCGGGTGTAGGCGTCGAGCCGGCGGGCGACGAGGAGGTTGACGAGGTACTGCAGCTGGGCGAGGTGCTCGCCGCGCCGCCCGATCAGCATCCCGAGGTCCTGGCCGAGGATGTCGACGAAGATCGTCGGCGGGTCGTCCGCGTCGGGCGGCATGGTCGAGGGGTTGTCGACGCAGACGACGTCGGCGGCGACCCCCATCCGCTCCAGCAGGACGCGCACCGTCTCCTTCGCCAGCAGCTCGTCCGCCTCGTCGACCCGGTCGCTCGGGCGGGCGGTGCTGCGCGGCACGGCGCGGCCGGAGGGGCGGTCGCCGGGGACCCGGCGCGGGCCCGGCTGCCGCCGGCCCCCGTCGCGCTCCC
>JBDHWC010000310.1:0-3110 GCA_039809985.1 Thermomicrobiales bacterium
CCTCCCCGAAGTCCTCCCGCACCGTCGCCCCCGGGTCGGCCCCGAACCGCGGGTCGTCGACGCGCCCGCCGCCGTAGACCACCACGCTCCCGTCCCGCCCGATCTCCAGCATCGTCTCGCCCTGTCGGAAGCGGACCGAGTCGGCTCCCGCCTCGACCGAGAAGGTGCCGGCGGCCAGCCGCCCGGCCGCCGCCCGCCCGAGCGCCTCGGCGACCTCCCCCGGGTCGAAGCCGATGCCGAGCGCGACCCGCAGGTCGTCCCGCGCGTCGTAGAGGTCCGCGAGGTCCCGGTCGATCCGCTCGAGGTCGTCGCGGGCACCGTAGGCGTCCGGCCCGCCCCGCGCCAACACGTTCTGCACGAAATCGTGCTCGTCTTCCAGCCGCGCGATCTCCCCCTCGACGTGGCCGAGGTCGAACTCCGTCGCGAGGCGCTCGGCCTCGCGGGCGATGTCGGTCACGATCGCACCTCCTTCGGCGAATGGCCGCCGTCCTCGCCGGCAGCCCCGGTCGCGACGGTCGCCCGCCGCCGCTCGAACGCCTCGACGTCCTCCGGCCGGATCCGGTACCCCGCCCGCCCCCCGAGCCGCAGCGCCGCCAGCTCTCCCGCCGCGATCCACCGCCGCACGGTGACGTCGCTGACACCCAGCCGGCCGGCCACCTGGGCGACCGTGAGACGGGCGACGGAATGATCGGACATCGATGCAACCCCCTTTGGCAAAACTTGATGATCGTTAGTCTATCACAGCGCGGTCTTCGACCAACCAGTTGCGGGCCATCTGTTTCGGGAGGTAGATGGCGACGGTAGGGATATCGAAGTGGATCGGGGCTGACGACGGGCCCTCCCGCAGGTCGGTCCGATAAATCTGGATCGTCACGTCGTGCAGATGAGTGTCGCTGCGCGGACCGGAGCCACGACCCGACGTCTCCGAGTTGACCCGCGGCGGGCAAGCCTCCGGTCGGCGACCGGTCGCCTCGCCACCGGCCCCGGTCGGCACGGAAGCCCCGTGGCCGAGGGGAGGCGGGCGGCAGAATCAGGACACCTGGCCACCATCTCCGGATTCGGGACTGCCAACGAGTTCACCGGGGAGACAACACCGCCGGTCCGGCCGTAGGATGGAGTCGGAATCCTCGCGCCTGCGAGCGCGGGACGAAACAGCCGTCGAGCGGCCCACGGAACCATCGGCTCGACCGAGCCGCGACCGAGCAGGCCGCGCGGGGCGCGGCCTGCCGGGAAGGGAGTCGTTGTGACGTTTGGCGGGGCGCGGGAGTTCGCGCGGGCATTCCTCGGCGCGCTCGGGAACGACGAGGCGATCCAGCGCGAGATCGTCGCCGCCATCGAGGAGACGCTGGCGCGGTACGACACCGGGCCGTGGGAGAACCGGTTCGTGGTCGGCGGCGTGGTCGAGCAGGTGGTCGGCTCGGCCGCCCGGGCGCTCGGGCTCCCCGTCAACAACGCGGGGGCCCGCCGGCAGCGGTACGACCTGGAAATCCGACCGGGTTACGGGGTCAGCGTCAAGGCTCAGTTCGGGCCGTACTCCCGTTCGTCGCGCATCCGCTTGACCAACTCGCAGGGTGGCGCAGGCGAGTGGGCGACAGGAACCCTGTTCGTCCACACCGGGCTC
The DNA here is from genome assembly GCA_039809985.1 of Thermomicrobiales bacterium. GTDB lineage: Bacteria > Chloroflexota > Chloroflexia > Thermomicrobiales > UBA6265 > JAICJJ01. The sequence continues at coordinate 1,622 of JBDHWC010000310.1, forward strand.
GGCATCGGATACGCCGATCGGGGGCTCGCGCCCGAGGCGACGCTGGTGAGCGGCGACGGGAAGAGCCTGGACGTGGCGTTGATCCCCTTGCTCCATCTATGGGGGGTCGAACCGCGCCTGCAGAAGGGACCGCCGCCGAAGTGGCTGGCCGCACTTGGCACGCCCGACCCGCAGCCCGGATACTTCGTGTCCCTGCCGATTCCCGATCGGCCCGCGCAGGCCGCTCCGCGCCTGTTCAGCGACCCGACGTCGATGGACATCTTTTCTGGCGCACGGACCCCTCGGCTGCGGGAGCACTTCCAATGGTCGATCTGATCGAGCGCCCGACCGCGTCGATATCGGGCGAAGGAATGGGCCTCGCGGGTCCGGCGTTCACGTTCGTCGACCTCTTCGCGGGCATCGGCGGGTTCCACGGGGCGCTGTCCGGGCTGGGCGGCCGTTGCGTCTGGGCGTCAGAGATCGACACGGCGTGCCAAGCGGTCTACGCCCGCAACTGGGGCATGGCGGCCGCGGGCGACATCGTGCCGCTGACCGACCCGACCGTGAGCCCGGAGGTGCCGGAGCATCAAGTCCTCACCGCCGGCTTCCCGTGCCAGCCGTTCAGCAAGTCGGGCCGGCAGGAGGGCTTCCGGGACACCACCCGGGGCACACTCTTCTTCAACATCTGCCAGATCCTTGAGGCCCGGCGGCCGGCCGTGATCCTGCTGGAGAACGTCCGGAACCTCGCCGGGCCGCGGCAGACCGAGACCTGGGCGACGATCGTGCGGACCCTGCGCGACCTCGGCTACCGAGTCTCGGGGGCCCCGACCGTCTTCTCCCCGCACCTCCTGCCGTGGGAACTGGGCGGGCGGCCGCAGGTGCGCGACCGGGTGTTCGTCACGGGGACGCGCGTCGGGCCTGAGCGGGCGTGGGCGGAGGCGATCGACGCCCCGCTCCTGCCGCTCAAGCCGGTCGGGACGTGGCACCCACGGGACTGGGACGTCACGCGCATCCTGGACGACGACGCCACGATCCCGGACCTCGACCGCTACCGCCTGACCGAGAAGGAGACGCGCTGGGTCGCGGCGTGGGACGACTTCGTGCGGACCCTGTTGGAGGAGCGCGAGGGCGTTCGGCTGCCGGGCTTCCCGATCTGGGCCGACGCCTTCGCCGCCGAGCCAACGGTCGAGCCGGGCACGCCGCGCTGGAAGGCGGACTTCCTGGCGAAGAACTCAGCCTTCTATCTGGAGCACCGGGCAGCCATCGACGCCTGGCTTGAGCGCTGGGACCGGCTCGCCGGCTTCCCGCCGTCGCGGCAAAAACTCGAGTGGCAGGCGCAGGACGAGACCAGCCTCTGGGACTGCGTGCTGCACCTGCGGCCGTCGGGGATCCGGGCCAAGCGGGCGACCTACCTGCCGGCACTGGTCGCGATCACGCAGACGTCGGTCTACGGGCCGCGCCGGCGGCGGATCACCCCGCGGGAGGCGGCGCGGCTGCAGGGGCTCCCGGA
>JBDHWC010000311.1:0-3095 GCA_039809985.1 Thermomicrobiales bacterium
GGCCGCGGCTTGGGCGGCTGCCGGCGGCGGCGCGAGGAGCGGCCCGGCGACCAGCGCCAGCAGCAGGGCGAGGACGGGGAGCACGCCACGGGGCCGGGACGGTCGGGACACGGGCACCTCGCTTGCGGGCGGCATCGCGCTCACGACTCGCTGATCTTCGCGCCGACCAGCGCGGCGGACTGGGTCAGCTGGCCGGCGAGGGCGTCGGCCCGGGTCTGCAGCTCGAGCCCGAACTGGTCGGCCTGCTCGGGCGTGAAGCGGGTCCCCGCCTGCTCGCGGTCGCGCAGGTCGGTGACGAAGCCGATCATCCCGGCCAGCTCGGCCTTCAGGTAGTCGGCCTGCTCCGGCGACTCGGCCCGGATCAGCGGCTCGACCGCTTGGTAGGTGAGGTCGAGGCCGCTCAGGATGCCGAGGACGTCGACCAGCCGGCTGTTGGCGACGAAGGCGTCGGTCGCCTCGCCGGTGACGTAGGGCGAGCGCTTCCACTCCTCGAAGTAGCCGCTCATGGTCGGGATCATCACCACGAGGGCGGTGAAGGCGTCGTCGAGGGTCGGCTGCCAGGCCGCGACCGCCGTCTGCAGGTCGGCGGTCGCGCCGTCGAGCCCCTGCACGGTGCCGAGCAGCGCGTTGGCGTCCGGCAGCGCCTCGCCCGGCTCGACCTTGCCGTCGCCATTGGCGTCGACCGGGAGGGCGACCCACTGCGCCTCGGTCCCCCACAGGATCGGCTCGGTCAGGGCGTGGAAGTAGTTGCCCGGCTTGTCGAGGACGGTGCCGTCCGGCAGCTTGACCTGCGTGTCGAGCGCGTTCTCGGGGTCCTCCTTGCCGCTCGGCCCGGCGTCGATCAGGACGTCGAAGCCGGCGAGCGACGGGATCCCGGCGACCATCCCCTCGACCTGCTCGTAGTTGCCGTGCGCCTCCTCGACCCAGTCCTTGCGGGCCTCGGCCAGCTTGGCGGCGACCTCCGGCCCCTGCGCGTCCCACAGCTTCTGGTAGTCGAACTGCTCGGCCGCGGCGGCGTCGTGGTACCACGTGGCGATCGCCAGCAGGTCGCCGGTGCCGGTCTTCATCTCGCCGACGTGCTCGACCATGTACGCCTTCAGGCTGTCGAGGTCGGCCTGCCCGGCGGCGGGCGTCTGGGCCGCGGCGGGGGCGACCGTGGCGGCCAGCAGGGCCGCCGCCAGCGTCAGCGGGAACAGGGGCGGAGCGGTTCTCACCAAGTGGCGTCCCTTCCGTGGTCTGGTGCCGAGCCGCGGCCCGCGACTCCGACGAGCGACATCCGTCGGGTTGCGGCGGCGCGGGCGTTCGCGTCGCCGACCGAATCCTGACCGGTGGAGTCGGAATTCGTGCGGAGCCTAACGAGGCGTGGACCGCGTGTCAAGGCGGTTCGGTGCGGCCCCCGAGTGCCCGCCGTCGGCCGGGCGGCGTCGCCGGGGCGAAGGCCGGGGCGGCTGGACGACCACCCGACGTTCTCGACCGTCCGTCAGGCTACTGAATTGGCGGCGCTCCGCATCACCACGGATGCGTGCCGGCGCTGGCCGGCGCATCCTCCTCGGCAGGCGCACGACCCAGCCACCCTGACGGCGACCCGGTGCGCCGAGCGATCGTCACCAGACGGGAGACGCCACATGGACGCCCACGCTCTCGACCGCGTCTCGGAGAACCTCGCCAGCAGCGCCGACCGGCGCTCCGTCCTGCGGCAGGTCGCCGCGCTCGCCGCCGTCGCCGCCGGGGCTGCCGGCGCGGTCGGCGCCGTCGGCACCGCCTCGGCCAAGAAGCGGCGGACCGGCAACAACGGCAACAACGACTGCGTCAACCGCTGCCGCGACCACGGCGGCAACAACTGCCACCAGACGTGTCGGCGGGAAGGCCCTCCCTTCCCGGGCTGACCTGTGACGGAACGGGGGGCGGACCCGCAGGGGGGTCCGCCCCCTCTTCGTGTGTTCAGCGCCGGCCGGGGGCTGCGACGGCCCGCCGCGAACCGTCGCGACCGTTTCGCCACGGCGCTCGGGGCGGTCGGCGAGTCCGTCGACGGCGGCGGCGCGGACGGCCCGGCGCGCCTCGGCCCACGGACGGAGTTCGCCGAGCGGTCCCGTGGGCTCGGCGGCTGTTCCCGCGGCGTGCTCGTCGCCGTCGCGCACTGTCCGCCCGGGCCCACGGGACCGCTCGGCCCGGCGACGGACTGCGCCGCCGGCGCGCCCGGGGGGGGGACCGGACGGCCGCCGTGCGCCGGACGACGAATCGGGCCGGATACGTATCAAGACGGATGCGCGCCCCCGCCGCCGGGCGCATCCTCCGTGCAGGCGCACGACTCCAGCCACCCTGCCAGCAACCCGGTGCGCCACGGTTCAACGCTCGACGGGAGACGACATGGACGCCAACACCTTCGACCACGTCTCGCAGAACCTCGCCAGCAGCGCCGACCGGCGCTCGATCCTGCGGCAGGTCGCCGCGCTTGCCGCCGTCGCTGCCGGTGCGGCCGGCGCGGTCGGCGTCGCCCGGACCGCGTTGGCCGACCGCCGCCACGGCAACAACGGCAACAACGAGTGCGTCAACCGCTGTCTCGACCACGGCGGCAACCGCTGCCACCAGCGGTGTCGGCGGGACGGCTAGTTGCCGATCGTGTTCCGGAACGGAATGGAAAGGAGCAGGGGCGGGCCCGCAGGGGGGCCCGCCCCGTTCTCGTGCGCCCGCCCCTGGTTTTCGAGGCTACTGGGCGGCCCAGATCGTGTAGATCTTGCGCAGCCCCTCCGGCGTCCGCCACTCGCCCGTCCAGCCGCGGGGGAAGACGACGGTCTCCCCGGTCCGGACCGTGAACGCCGGGCCGCCGTCGGCCGGGGTGCAGTGCAGTTCGCCGCGGACCAGCGTGATGCACTCGCCGTAGTGCTGGAAGCGCGAGGCGAACGCCCCGGCGTCGACCTCCCAGACGCCGACGGTGACCGCGCCGTCGCCGCTCTGCCACAGTTCGCGGTCGCGGGTGCCGATCGCGGCCCCGTCCAGCCCGGTGATCGGGTCGGTCTCGGTCAGCGTCATCGCCCGCGCCGCCTCGGCGTTGAGCAGCACGTTCGGGGTGGTCGCGGTCATCCGGGTCGCTCCTT
>JBDHWC010000312.1:0-3095 GCA_039809985.1 Thermomicrobiales bacterium
AGCTCTGCCCGGAGGGCGCGGAAGGCGGGGAGTTCGGGGTAGCGGGCGGCGATCGCGGCGGCGTCGAGGAAGTGGAGCTTGCCCCAGTGGGGTCGGCCGCGGCGGGCGAGGAAGATCGCCTCGGCGTCGCGGAAGAACGCCTCCCACGGCAGGTGCGCGGCCTGGTGGACGCTGATCGTGACGCTCTCTGCGCCCTGCGTCGGGCTCAGCGGCAGCTCCTCGCCCGGCATCGTCCGGTACTCGACCGCCCAGTGGCAGTCGGGGTGGTCTCGCCGCATCATCTCCCGCAGCTCGCTCAGCGCGGCCGGGCCCTCGGCCAGCGGCAGGGTGTACTCCAGTTCGACGAAGCGATGGGTGCGCAGCGAGGGGTAGCTGCGGAACGACCAGTCGACCGTCTCCGGCTTCAGGTAGCGCTCGAGGGTGCCGGGGAGCGCCTCCGGCACGTCCTCGCGGTGGATCGGGTCGTCCGTGTCGACGAAGGTTTTCATCACGCTGGTGTCGAGCGCGGGGAGCCACCAGAACTCGGCGTTGCGGCAGGCGGCCTCCTCGGCCATGAAGCCGGCGAGCCCCTCCGCGAACGGGGTCGGCCACGTCCGCCGCCGCAGCTTGTAGGCGGGGGCCGTCGCCAGCACGAGCCGGGTGACGACGCCGAGCATGCCGAGCGAGAGGGCGGCGGCGCGGAGCCGCGCCGGGTCGCCGGCGCCGATGCGGACGAGGTCTCCCTCGGCGGTCATCACCTCGACCGCGCGGACCGCGCCGCTGAACGAGCCGAACTTGCGGCCGGTGCCGTGGGTGCCGGTGGCGACCGCGCCGGCGATCGCCTGGACGTCGATGTCGCCTTGGTTGAGCAAGCCGCGGCCGGCGGCCAGCAGCGGCTCGCCGACGTCGTGGATGCGGGTGCCGGCGAGGACGGTGGCGTCGCCCGTCTCTGGGTCGACCGCCTCCAGCCCGGCCAGCCGCGAGAGGTCGAGCAGGGTGCCGCCGGTGGCGCAGAGCGGGGCGAAGGAGTGCCCCGCGCCGTGGACCCGGACCGTCTCGCCGCGGCGGGCGGCCTCGCGCACGGCGGCCCGCAGTTCCTCGATGCTGGCGGGCTGGGCCAGCGCCCGCGGCGCGGCCTGCACGTTGCCTGCCCAGTTCGCCCAGCCGGTGGCGGTCGTCACCGTCGTTCCCCTTCCCCGAGTATCCCTGCGCGAATCCTGGGCGGAAGCATATCGGCACTCCGGCGGGCCGGCCTGTCCCTCGGCGCTCACCCCGCCGGTCGGATCCGCGGCGCCACCTCCTCGGCCAGCCATGTCGCGAGGCCGGGCCGGTAGGGCCGTTGCAGGACGAGGACGACGTGGGTCGCCCCGGCGTCGACAAGGGCCTGCGCCCCGCGGATGCTGCCGGGGACGTCGTCGAGGTTGACCCGGGCCTGCACGGAGAGCTCGATCTCCTCCGGGTCGCGGCCGACGGCCTCGCAGTGGCGGCGCAGCACGGCGACCTTGTGCCGGAACGTGTCGGCGTCGCCGCCGACGAAGTTCCAGCGGTCGGCGTGCCTGGCGACGACCCGCAGCATCAGCTGCTCGCCGCCGCCGCCGATCGTCACCGGCGGGTGGGGCTGCTGGACCGGCTTCGGGCCGAGCCGGGCCTCGCGCAGCCGGTGCCAGCGGCCGTCGAAGTCGACCGCGTCCTCGGTCCAGAGGCGCTTGGCGATCACCACCGCCTCCTCCAGCCGGGCGATCCGCTCGGCGGGCGGCGGCAGGGGGATGCCGCGGCTGGCGTGCTCGTACGGCTCCCAGCCCGCGCCGACCCCGAACTCGATCCGGCCGTTGGAAATCGCGTCGGCGCTGGCGGCGATCTGGGCGTGGACGGTCGGGTCGCGGTAGGTGTTGCTGGCGACCATCAGGCCGAGCCGGATCCGCTCGGTGCGGGCGGCGAGGGCGGTCAGCAGGGTCCACGCCTCGAAGCAGTCGCCGACCCGGCCCGGGCCGATGGCGACCGCGTTCTCGACCGGGGTCAGGTGGTCGAAGAGCCAGCCGTGCCCGAGCACGGGGAGGCCGTCGGCCTCCTGCCAGAAGCCGAGCAGCTCGGGGTACGAAACGTGCTGCGGCAAGGTCTTGAAGCCGATGCTGAGCGGGCGGGGCACGGGCGGCCTTTCCTCGGGCGGCGGCGGGTCGGTCCGGGGATGATACGTTGGGGATTGGGGATTGGGGATTGGGGATTGGGGACTGGGGGCTGGGGGATTGGGGGGCTGGGGGATTGGGGCTGCGCCGGGTGTGGTGGCTGGTTGGTTGCGTTGAGGGAGCGACAAGTTCATGAGGGCTCTGGATCGGTTCGTCGAGGCTTCGGTGCGGTGGGTGTCGGTGGTGGCGGGCGTGGTGACGGCCGTCGCGGTGGTCGGGGTGCCGGGGTTCGCGGGGATGAACCGGCTCCTCTTCGGCGGTCAGTTGACGGCGGACCCGTCGACCGTGCCGTTGCTGCGGCACTGGGCGTTCATGATCGCCGGGGTCGGCGTGCTGCTGGTGGCGGGGGCCTTCCGGCCGTCGCTGCGCTGGCCGGCGTGGTTGTTCGCGACCGCCGAGAAGCTCTTCATCGTCTTCCTCTGGCTGACGGCGCGGCACGAGCCGTGGGGCGCGGCCTACCAGCAGGCGGCGCTGACCGACGGCGTGCTCGCGGTCTACGGCCTGCTCTACCTCGCCAGCGGCGTCGCCCGGCGGGACCGTCAGGCGGGCAGCCGTTGAGCGCTGCGGAGCCGCCCCCCGACGCCCTCGACCTCGTCGTCGCCCCCTACGGCCCGGACCCGGCCCGCCCCGGCGCGCCCCGCCCGGTCGCCGAGGTCGCGGTCGGCGACCTCGACGGCAAGCCGGCGCTGCTCCGCGCGCTCGCCGACGCGCTCGGCTTCCCCCCGTACTTCGGCCACAACTGGGACGCCCTGCACGACGTCCTGACCGACCCGTCGTGGCTGCCGCCCGGCGGCTTCGTCCTCCGCCTCCGCGGCTGGGGCCGCTTCGCGGCGGCGCACCCGACCGACGCGGCGACGCTGCGGCAGGTGGTCGAGGCGTCCGGGGGCCGGGAGGATGTGACGGCCGACGGGTGACCGCCGAGGGTTGCGGCGA
>JBDHWC010000313.1:0-3093 GCA_039809985.1 Thermomicrobiales bacterium
CGACGGAGCGTCGGCAGCACCTCGACCTGCCGCGGATCGACCGCTTCGACCCCGAGTTCGTCGCCCACGCCGACGAGGTCTACACCGGGCTGCGCGACGAGGGCCGGGTGGTCCGGGTCTGGGTCGGCGTCGGCGACGCCGACGGGGAATCGGACGAGGCGGCCCGCCGCCGGGGCCCGTTCGTCAGCCACGAGAGCTGGTGCGTCACCCGCTACGACGACATCGTCACCGGCCTGCTCGACGAGCGGTTCTCCGCCCAGATTCGCCCGGACGACACGCCGCCGCCCGACGCGGACCACGGACCGCAAGAGGAGGCACCGAAGTCGTTCCGCGCCTTCGCCAAGAGCATCATCACCCTCGACCCGCCCGACCACGACCGCATCCGCAAGCTGGTCCAGCCGAGTTTCACCGGCCATGGCATGGACGCCATGCGGCCGGCGATCCAGCGCATCGCCGACGACCTGCTCGACCGGGCCGAGGCTGCCGCGGCGGAGCGCGGCGAGGTCGCCCCGAACCGCCGCCTCGACCTCGTCGAGCAGTTCGCCTACCCGCTCCCGGTCACCGTCATCTCCGACCTGCTCGGCATCCCGGACGGGGACCGGGCGCAGGCCAAGGCGTGGACCGAGAACCTGCTGCGGGTCGACCGGCAGCGGGACCCCGAGGTCGGCGCCGCCGTCCAGCAGGGCTTGGCCGACTTCACCGACTACCTGAGCGACCTCTTCGCCCGCAAGCGGGCCGCGCCGACCGACGACATGATCTCCCGCATGGTCCTGATCGAGGACGGCGGCGACACCCTGAGCGAGGAAGAGGCGCTCGGCACCGTCTTCCTGATGTACCTCGCCGGCCACGTCACCACCGTCAACCTCGTCGCCAACGGGGTGGTCGCCCTCCTGACGCACCCGGACGAACTCGCCGAGCTGCGGCAGAACCCCGCCCTCGTCAAGAACGCCGTCGAGGAGACGCTCCGCTACTGGGGCCCGGTCGACTTCCTCGGCCGCCGCACGGTGACCGAGGACTTCGTCCTCGCCGGCACCGCGGTCGCCGCCGGCGACCAAGTCGGCTTCGCCATCGCCGGCGCCAACCGCGACCCGGCCCGCTTCGCCGACCCGGACCGCTACGACATCTCCCGCGCCGACGCGAACCGCCACATCGCCTTCGGCAAGGGGATCCACGCCTGCCTCGGCGCGCCGTTGGCCCGGGCCGAGGGCCAGATCGCCCTCGAGACCCTGGCGCGTCGCTACCCGGACCTGCGCCTCGCCGTCCCGTTCGAGGAACTGCGCTGGGGCACCGGCCTGCGCGGGTTCCGCGAGGTGCCGCTCTTCTTCTAAACTCCGTCAAGATTCGTTGTCGCGAACGGCTACGCGCGGGAAGGAGCCAGACGACGATGTCCGACGATCAGGAGTTCGCGACCGTTGCCCGAGCCGACGACGTCGGCCCGGGCGAGCTGCGATACGTCGAGCTCGACGGCGAACCGGTCTGCCTGATCAACGCCGACGGCGAGTTCTTCGCCATCGGCGACACCTGCACCCACGAGGGGGCGTCGCTCGCCGACGGCGTCCTCCTCGGCGACATCCTCGAGTGCCCGCTCCACGGCGGCTCCTACGAGATCCGGACCGGCGCGCCGGCCGGCCGCCCCGTCACCGAGGCCGCCAGGACCTACCGGGTCCGGGTCGTCGACGGCGACGTGCAGCTCGCGCCGGCGTTGGCGTAACCCGCACCACGTCCCGACGGGTCGCCCGGGGCTCTGGGCGTGAACTGGCGCCGCTGGACACCCTGCGACCGGACTCCGTCGCCCGGGAGGTTGCCGAGCGGGACCGAACGGGCGGCAAGGTCGACCGCCGCGAGTCACCAGCCGGTCTCATGCCGATCGCGGGGGGAAGCGTCCCGCACCGGCGGCTTCCGTTCGAGCGGGAGGTGCCGAGCCGCGCGAGCGACCCTTGCCCATCGACAGGCAGGGCGGCGAGACGACGCCGCGGTCTCTCCCTGAGAGACTGGGGCGTTGGGTCACGCACGTGACATCAGGCGATTCCCTCGGTCAGGACACGAACGCCGCGATTCGGCCGCATGACCGGATCCGAAGCCCCTCGCGCGGACGGACCGACCCCTCGCGCGCCATCAGGACGCCGGTTCCCAACAGGGGATTGGCAGGCGACGACGAATCCACCCCGGAATGGCGTTCGCCGCACGCGCGGCGACCCCAACGCAGACCGTGCGAGCAGCGTCCCGCTGCTGATTTCGCTGACGCGCGCCTTCGCGTCTCGGCCCCGGCTCACCGTTGCCCGGCCCGGATGGCGTCGACGATCTGCCGGAACAGCCGCAGGTCGGCGACGAAGTCCTCCGGCGGCGTCTTCGGCGGCGAGTCGGTGGTCACGACCTCGTGGAACGCCTCCAGCTCGCAGGTGTACGGGTCGGTGTAGGTCGGCCGCAGAATCGACTCGCGGAACCCCTCCCCGACCGTCTCCCGCACCACCAGCGTCGTCGGCAGGTGCCGGATGTACGGCGTGTCGTACTGGACGCGGACCGACTTCGTCTCGCCGTAGACCTCGAGGTGGGCGTCGAACCGCCGCTGCCGGTCGACGCCGGTCTCGAACACCGCCCGGTAGTCGCCGAAGTCGAGGATCGCGGCAATGAACCGGCCGCCGTTCCACATCTCGGCGGCGACCACCCGCCGCGGCGCCCCGATCAGCTCGCGCATCGCCGAGAGGTCGTGGCTGCTCAGCCCGAGCAGCAGCCGGTAGGCCCCGACCAGCTCGGGCGGGGCCTCCCCGATCGCCTCCCGCACCAGCCGCTCGGCCCGCGCCCGCCGGTCGGCCGCGGCCGCCGCCGGCAGGTCGTCGAAGCGGTGCACCGTCGCCGCCTGGTCGATGACCAGTCGGTTCTCGCCGATGATGTCGCGGATCCGGGCGTAGGTGATCCGCGGCAGATGCCTCACCTCCTCCAGCGCGGCGACGAAGGCCGGCGCGTAGCGGCGCATGTAGGCGACCATCACCTGCTTGCCGGCGGCGTCGCGGGCGGCGACGATCTCCGCCGCCTCCCGCTCGGTCAGGCACATCGGCTTCTCGACCAGCACGTGCTTGCCGGCCCGCAGGGCCA
>JBDHWC010000314.1:0-3063 GCA_039809985.1 Thermomicrobiales bacterium
GGCGGAACTGACCGGCGCCGACCGGTGCGTTCTGGTCGCCGACCGCCGCCGGTTGAGCTTGTCGAAACCGGATTGGTTGTCGCTGGGGTCTCGACAAGCTCGACCAACGGGTGCCTTGGTGTCTCGGCAGGCTCGACCAACGGCTGGCGCCGAGTCGGGTTCTCGACCTGCGGAGGTTGGGCTGCTCGGCGTCGCGACCTTCCAACTGGTCGCCGATGCCGCCGACCTGCACCGCGTCATGGTCGCCCCCGACCAGCGCGGACGGGGCATCGGCGGGGCCCTGGTCGAGGCCGGGATCACCTGGGCGGCCGAACGGCACGGGCTCCGGATGTTGCTCGAAGTCGAACATGACAATGCTGCGGCGCTGGCGCTCTACCGCCGGCTGGGCTTCGTGGAACTTGCCCGCCGCAAGGACTATTACGGGGCCGGCCGGCACGCGCTGGTGATGCAGCGCGAGCTCGTCCGGTTCGATGAGACGGCGGCGATGAACGACGGTGTGGGGAATGGAGAGTTGATCCGATGAGCGGTCCGTTGGTGCTGGGCATCGAATCGTCCTGCGACGAGACCGGGGTCGGCATCGTGCGAGGGCACGAACTGCTGGCCAACGAGGTCGCGTCGTCGGTCGAGCAGCACGTCCGCTACGGGGGAGTGGTGCCCGAGATCGCCTCGCGCGCCCACCTGGAGGCGATGCGTCCCGCTCTGGAGCGCGCGCTGGCCACCGCCGACGTCGACCTGACCGAGCTGGACGGCATCGCCGTCACCGCCGGGCCGGGCCTGATGGGCGCCCTGGTGGTCGGCCTCTCGGCGGCGAAAGCCCTTGCCGTGGCGCTGAAGAAGCCGCTCTATGGACTGAATCACCTGGTCGGTCACGTCGCGGTCGATCTGCTCGACCATGGTCCCCTGCCCGAACCCTGCGCGGCGCTGCTGGTCTCCGGCGGTCATACCTCGCTGCTGCTGGTCCGCGACATCACCGGCGACATCGTCGAGCTCGGCTCGACCATCGACGACGCCGCCGGCGAGGCCTACGACAAGGTGGCCCGGGTGCTCGGCCTGGCCTACCCGGGTGGTCCGGTGATCGACAAGGCGGCCGCCGACGGCGACCCGAAGGCGATCGCCTTCCCGCGCGGCCTGACCGCGCAGAAGGACCTGGTCAAGCACCGGTTCGACTACTCGTTCTCGGGATTGAAGACGTCGGTGTCCCGCTGGGTGGAGACCCGGCAGCGCGACGGCGAGGAGGTCCCGGTGGCTGATGTGGCGGCGTCCTTCCAGGAGGCGGTCTGCGACGTGCTGACCGCCAAGGCGGTCGACGCCTGTGAGCACTTCGGCGTCTCGGACATGCTGATCGGCGGCGGTGTGGCGGCCAACTCCCGGCTGCGCACCCTGCTCGAGCAGCGGACGGCCGAACGCGGCATCGCGCTGCGGCGTCCGCGGCCCGGACTGTGCACCGACAACGGCGCGATGATGGCCGTGCTCGGCTCCGAGGTGATCAGCCGCGGGCTGCGTCCGTCCAGCCTCGACATCGGCGCCAACTCGGGCCTGCCCGTCTCGACAGTGCTGGTCTGAGCCGTGCCGTACACACCGATCATCGGCGTCCTCGGCTACGTGCTGCACCCGGACGGCGAGCGCGCGCTGATGGTGTTCCGCAGCCGCGACGGCGACGTGCACCAGGGCAAGTACAACGGCCTGGGCGGCAAGCTGGAGAACGACGAGGACGTCATCGGCTGCCTGCACCGCGAGCTGATGGAGGAGGCCGGCATCACGGTCACCGCCGAACGGCTGCGCGGCACCATCTCGTGGCCCGGCTTCGGCGCCGGTGGCGAGGACTGGTTCGGCTTCATCTTCATCGTGGACGCCTTCACCGGCACCGTCCCCGAGCGCAACGACGACGGCCCGCTGGACTGGCTGCCGATCGACCGGCTGCTCGGCAGGGGAGAACCGCTGCCGATGTGGCCCGGCGACCGGCACTTCCTGCAGCTCGTCTTCGACGACGACCCGCGTCCGTTCCACGGCGTGATGCCCTACGTCGACGGAGTCGCAACCGGCTGGAGCTACCGCCGCTGAGCGACCACCGTCCCCGGCGAGGTGGATCAGCGGCGGACGAGGAGTTCCAACAGCATGCCGGCGATCAGCTCGCGGTATTCCTCGACGGTGGCTCCTTCGACGCGGACCATCCGGTCGTAGACCTCGACGGAGGCGATGACGTCGCTCCACTGGGCCAATACGGCGTCCGGGACGTCATCGCGCAGCCAGCCGCGCTCGCGCCAGAGTTGCAGGATGATCAGGTTCTCGGCCCGGATCTGCACGGCGAGTGCGGTGAACTCCTGGGCGAGCGTCTTGTCGGTGCGTGCGGCCTCGGAGAACGCCAGCCACAACCCGTGGGTGGCGGAGTTGACCTGGACGAGGACCCGGGAGGAGATGTCGGCGGCCTCTTCGGGTGAGGAGGCCTGCAGGAACCGGGCACCGACCGGTGTATCGATCAGCGCCTGGCCGGGCTCTCCACCGAAGGAGAGCTGATCGATCGCCGCCTGCAACAACCGCAGCTTGGGGCCGTGCGACTGAACCGTCTCGGTCGAGACGCCGGCTTCGCGGGCGATCTGCGGCAGCGACGTTGCGGCGTAGCCGCGGACGGCGAACAACTCGGCGGCCGCCTGGACCACCCGCGCTCGGGTGGCCGCAGCCTGCTGCTCGCGCAGCTCGGACGAATATCGACGCTTTGCCATATTGATTCCTGTATCACAGTAGTGAATACTCGACTCCTGTATTCGACACTACACCACACAGATGGGGGACCCCGATGGCTTCGATCATCTTTGCCAGCGTTCCGATCCACGGACACGTCACACCGCTGCTGCCGCTGGCCGCCGAACTCGTCGCCCGAGGCGACCGGGTCCGGTTCCTGACCGGCTCCCGCTTCGCCGCTGCGGTCGCGGCAACCGGGGCCGAGCATGTCTCGCTCACCGGCGACGCCGACTTCGACGATCGCTTCGTCACCGCACAGTTCCCCGAGCGGGAGCAGTTGTCGGCGGTCAAGGCGGTCGCGCACGATCTCGAGCACATCTTCGT
>JBDHWC010000315.1:0-3062 GCA_039809985.1 Thermomicrobiales bacterium
GACGCGGCCGAGGACCTGCTGCGCCGCCGGCTGGCCGACCCGGCCTCCGCCCGGGCCCGCGACCCCGCCGCGCCGCTGCGGGTGGTGCTCGGGCCGCAGCAGGACCGCTTCACGGCCGAGGGGCTCGCCGCCTTCCTCGGCGGCGACTACCGGGTCTCGCCCCAGTCGGACCGGATGGGCGTCCGCCTGCGCGGCGAGCCGGTGGCCCACGCCGGGCCCGGCGAGCTGATCTCGGAGGGGATCGCCGCCGGCGCGGTCCAGGTCCCGCGCGACGGCCAGCCGATCGTGCTCCTCGCCGCCCGGCAGACGGTCGGCGGCTACCCGAAGGTCGCCACCGTGATCGGGGCCGACCTCGACCGGCTCGGCCAGGCCCGCCCCGGCGACGCGCTCCGCTTCGCGGCCGTTGACGTCGCCGCCGCCCGGCAGGCGAGCCGGGAGGAGCAGAGCCGGCTCGGGCGGGAGTCGGTGGTCGCGCGGTCCGGCCCCGTCGGCGGCTGGTCGCCGGCCCCGGCCGCCGGCGCGCGGCAGGACGACGGGGAGGGGACGGACGTGGCGATCATGGCGGGCGGGAAGGCCGCGCCGGCGCAGGCCTGGACGCCGCAGGGCGTGGCGGAACTGGTCGAGCGGGCTCGCGCCGCCGGCGTTGCCGGGCTCGCGCTCGAGATCGCCCCGCTCGGTCTCCGGCTCGACCTGCGCTGGGCCGACGCGCCGGCGGCGGGCGACCTCCCTCTGCCGTCGGGGCCCGGCGCAGGGCCGGACGACGTCGCGCCGGTCGGCGTCGTGACCGTTGCTGCCCCGCTGCTCGGCGTCTTCTACCGCCGCAGCGGGCCGGGCGAGCCCGCGCTCGCCGAGGAGGGGGCGGCGGTCCGCGCCGGGCAGGCGATCGGCCTCGTCGAGGTGATGAAGAGCTACCACGAGGTGACCGCCCCCGCCGCCGGCACCCTCGTCCGCTTCATCGCCGCCGACGGCGCGTTCGTCGAGTACGGCGCGCCGCTGGCGGAACTGCGGCTTGCCGAGGCCTGACCCCCGGCGTTCGGCCGTCGGGCCGGGCGGCCCCGGGGCGCGTGGTAAGATGTCGGCCACCCGCGGCGCCATAGCCAAGTGGTAAGGCACGGGTCTGCAAAACCCTGATCGGCGGTTCGAATCCGCCTGGCGCCTCCGATCGGCACCCTCGCGGTGCCGATTCGCGTTTCCGCCCCCGTCCCGAGGTGTCCGCAATGCCTGTCCCGGCCCCGGACCCGTTCCCGCAGGCCGACGTTCCCGGCGTCCCCGCGGTGCCGGAGCCGCCCCGCGGCGAGACGCTCGCCAGCCGCCGCGGCTTCGACGGCGCCCACCTCCACCTGCGGGTCGACACCGTTCGCCTGCCGTCCGGGAGGGTGCGCCCGCGCGAGGTGCTGGAGCATCCCGGCTCGGTCGCCATCGTCGGCCTCACGCCCGAGCGGGAGGTGCTCCTCCTCCGCCAGTGGCACCACCCGATCGGCCGCAGCCTGCTCGGGCTGCCGGCCGGCACCCGCGAGCCGGGGGAGCCGCAGGAGGCCACCGCCCGCCGCGAGCTGCGGGAGGAGACCGGCTTCGAGGCCGGCGGGCTGCGCCTCCTCGCCGACTACTTCACCAGCCCCGGCTGGACCGACGAGCGGATGACGGTCTGGCTCGCCGCCGACTGCCGCCGGGTCGGCGGCGTCGCCGACCCGGACGAGCTGATCCGGGTCGCCCGGGTGCCGCTCGCCGCCGTGCCGGACCTCGTCGCCCCCGGCCCGCGGCAGCTCGCCGACGGCAAGACCCTCGTCGGCCTCCTCCTGCTGCTGCGCGAAGGCTGAGCGGCGGCCGGGCAGCCCTGCCGCACCTCCCCGTTGCGACCGACCCCGCCGCCTCCCGCCGCGCGTTCCGTGCGACAGGCGGCCCGGGGCTGCCCGGCCGGCTCGCGGCCGGCGGACAATCCGAGTTCTTACCTCATATGTGACCGTTAGTCACCGATTTGACTGAAGAGGCAACGTACGAACTCCGCGCTTTGCGCATTTTGCGGCTTGATTTATCCAAATCGAACTCATAGGATGAAGTGGGATCGGGGAACGCGGCGGGGTGGTGCGGGCCACGTCGGCGGGAACCGCCACCGGAGGGAAGGGGACCGGCCGGGGGGCGTCGGGAGCGCGCGGGGTGTCGCGGCAGCGAGCCGCGCCGCTCCCGGCGGCCCGGTCGGGAGCAGGGGAGGAAGAGGGATGCTGTCCAAGCGCGTGGTCCTGGTCGACGACCATCCGCTGTACCGGGCGGGGGTCCGGCGGGTGCTCGAGGCGTCGGGCAGGTACACGGTCGCCGGCGAGGCCGGGTGCGCCCACGAGGCGATCCGCGCCACCGAGAACCACCACCCCGACCTGCTGCTGGTCGACGTCCAGCTGCCGGGGATCAGCGGGCTGGCGGTGGCCCGCACGCTCCGCCGGAAGGCCCCCCGCGCCCGGCTGGTCTTCCTCTCGAACCGGATCGACGACGTTCGCGTCCTCGACGGGTTCCGGGTCGGCGCGGCGGCGCTCCTCCCCCGCGACCTGAGCCCGGAGACGCTGGTGCTGGCGATGAACCGGGTCGCGGCGGGCGAGAACCTGCTGCGGCTGGTGATCGGGCGGCGGGCCGACCTCGCCCAGCGGCTGCGCGACGAGCTGAACGGCCGCAGCGAGCCGGCGCACGAGGCGCTGCCGCTCTCGACCCGCGAGCTGGCCGTCCTCGACTGCGCGGCGCAGGGCTTCTCCAACAAGGAGATCGCCGAGGCGCTCTTCCTGAGCGAGCAGACGGTCAAGAACCACCTCACCTCGGTCCTGCGCAAGCTCGGGGTCGAGGACCGGATCGGCGCGATCCGCGTCGCCGTCCTCCGCGGCTGGATGGAGATCGGCCCCGCCACCCGGCCCGCGCCGGCCCAGACCGTCTCGGTCGCCGCTGCCGCCCGCGCCGCCGCCCGCCCGCCCCGCCTGCACACCCCCGCCCCGAACTTCTCCGCCGGCGACTGAGCGCGCCGAACCCCGCTCCCCCGCCCCCGTGCCGCGACCGGCTCCCTTGCAGGGGCCGGTCGCGGTCGT
>JBDHWC010000316.1:0-3055 GCA_039809985.1 Thermomicrobiales bacterium
CCGTGGTCGCCCGCCTCGGTGACGAGGACGCCGCCCGTCTCCGGGTCGCGGACGACCCGCATCGTCGCGCCGAAGGTGCGGCTCAGGATCGGGCCGGTGAAGACGTCGAGCGGTGTCCCCTCGGCGACCACCGCGCCGTTGACGCAGACCACCCACGGCAGGTGGGCGGCGACCGAGTTCAGTTCGTGGGTGGTCATCAGGATCGTGATTCCGTCCGCGTTCAGGTCGACCAGCAGGTGCAGGATGTCGTCGCGCGTCTTGACGTCGACGCTGGCGGTCGGCTCGTCGAGCAGCAGCACCTGCGGCTCGCCGATCAGGGCCCGGGCGAGGAAGACGCGCTGCTGCTGGCCGCCGGAGAGGTCGCGGATGTGGCGGTCGGCGAGGCCGCCGAGGCCGAGCCGCTCCAGCGTCGCCCCGGCCAGCCGGCGGTCCTCCCGGCTCGGCCACGGCAGGCGGCCCATCCGGCGGACGCGGCCCATCAGCACCACGTCCTGCGCGGTGACCGGGAACGACCAGTCGACGGTCTCGACCTGCGGCACGTAGCCGACGCCGACCGGGGGGCGGCCCGGCGCGACCGACCGGCCGTCGACCGCGACCGCTCCCTCGGTTCGCGGCAGCTGCCCGAGCATCGCCCGCAGGAGCGAGGTCTTGCCCGCCCCGCTAGGCCCGACGAGGCCGACGAATCGGCCGCGAGGCACCGCGAGGCTGACATCGCGCAGCACGTCGCGCTCGTTGTAGCCGCCGCTCAGGTGTCGGAGGGCGATCGCCGGGTCTTGGCTCATCGTCGTCGGGCGTCCTGTCGCGCGGCTACGGGAGGTAGGTGTCCCACGGCTCGATGCCGGAGAGGGCGTCGACGTTGCCGCCGAGGGCCGGGATCATCAGGTCCATGTCCTTCAGCATCATCCCGAGGTAGGTGTGCTCCGGGCTGTGCGGCTCGCCCGGCGGCTCGTCGTCGCGCAGCTGGTCGATGTACTCGGCGCCCGCCTCCTTCGCGATCTGCTCCAGCACGTCGCTGGGGAAGACCTCGGAGCCGAAGACGGCCGGCACCCCCTCCTGCTTGATCTGCTCGATCAGGGCGGCGACCTCCTGCGGCGAGGGCTGCGAGAAGTCGGACGGCTGGGCTGCGCCGATCACCGTCAGGCCGTAGCGCGGCGCGAAGTAGGCCCACGAGTCGTGGTAGGTCAGCAGCTTGCGCTGCGCCTCGGGGATCGTCGCCGCCGCCGTCTTGATCGCCGCGTCGAGCCGGTCGAGGACGGCGGCGTAGCGGGCGAGGTTCTCCTGGTAGTAGGCGGCGTTGGCGGGGTCGCGCTTGGCCAGCGCCTCGGCGACCAGCTCGGCGTAGCGCTTGGCCAGCACCGGGTTGGTCCAGAGGTGCGGGTTCGGGTGCCCCTTCTCCTTCGGGAAGGAGAAGTCGAAGACGTACTGGTCGGGGTCGATCGTCAGCTCGCCGAGCTTGACGACCTCAGCCCCCGGCTTCAGGCTCGCCTCGGCCAGCTTCAGGGTCGGGTCCTCCAGCGAGAGCCCGTTGACGAAGAGGATGTCGGCCTGCGCCAAGGTCTTGGCGTCGGACGGGGCCGGCTCGAAGGTGTGGGAGTCGCTGCCGTCGGGGATGATCCCGTGCAGGTCGATCCGGGTGCCGCCGATGTTGCGGACGATCGAGCTGATCGGGGCGACGGTGGTCGCCACCTTCAGCTTGCCGTCGTCCGCCCCGAGGTCGTCGCTCCAGCCGAGGGAGGTGGTCGGCGCGGCCGGGGTGGCGTCCTGCGCGCGGGCCGGCGCGCCGCGGAAGCGGCCGAGGCCGGCAATTCCGCCAGCGAGTGCCGCGCCCCGGAGCAGGGCGCGGCGGGTGGTGATTGGTCGGGACATCGGCTCCTCGTGCCCGGCGGTGCGCCGGTTCCTGTTCGCCTTCGGTCGCTTCTGCGACAATTCGCAGGTGCGAGCGTGGCCATGCTACGGCCGGACCTTCGGCCGGTCAAGTGGCTGGCACGACGGCGGCGGCACAATCGGGCAGGCTTCGACGGGGGCGGGCGATGTCGGGACCGACGGCGGGCACCGGGGGGGCGGCGAGCCGCGAGGAACTGGCCGCGCGGCTGCGGGGCGCCGGGCAGCGCGTCACCGCCCAGCGGCTGGTGATGCTGGAGGCGCTGCGACCGGGCGAGCACCTCTCGGCCGACGAGGTCTTCGCCCGGGTCGAGCCGCAGTTGCCGGGCGTCTGCCGCTCGACCGTCTACCGCACGCTCGAGCTCTTCCGCGACCTCGGGCTGGTCAGCGAGACCGACCTCGGCGGCGGGGTTCGGCAGTTCGAGCCGATCGACGGTCGCCATCACCACCTCGTCTGCCGGGCCTGCGGCGACCAGCTGGCACTCGACGACATCGTGATCGAGCCGTTGCGGCAGGCGATCCGGCAACGGCACGGCTTCGTCGCCGAGATCGACCATCTGGCGGTCTTCGGGCTCTGCGTCTACTGCGCCGAGGAGGCGAGGGCGGTCGCGGCCGGGGACGACCGGTGAGCGAAGCGGTCGCGGTGCGCCGCGCCGCCGC
Organism: Thermomicrobiales bacterium; assembly: GCA_039809985.1. Taxonomy (GTDB): domain Bacteria; phylum Chloroflexota; class Chloroflexia; order Thermomicrobiales; family UBA6265; genus JAICJJ01. The sequence continues at coordinate 2,542 of JBDHWC010000316.1, forward strand.
CCTCTCCGAGGCGGATCTGGCCGACCTGACCGACCTGCTGGTGGCGGTGGTCGGCGACGGGGCCTCGGTCGGCTTCCTGCCGCCGCTCGAGCCGGCGACCGCCCGCGCCTACTGGGAGCGGGTCGGCGCAATGGCCGCCGACGCCGACGGGCTCGTCCTCCTGCTGGCCGAGATCGACGGCCGGGTCGTCGGCACCGCCCAGCTGCAGCCGGCCGAGAGCGCGAACGGGCGCCACCGGGGCGAGGTGGCGAAGGTGCTGGTCCACCCCGGCTGGCAGCGGCGGGGCATCGGCCGGCGACTGATGCTCGCCCTCGAGCCGGCGGCGCGGGCGCAGGGGCGCACCCTGCTCGTCCTCGACACACGGGAGGGCGACCCCTCGAACCGCCTCTACGCCGCCTGCGGCTGGACCGAGGCGGGCCGCGTCCCGAACTGGGCCCGCAGCGCCGACGGCACACTCCGCGGCACGGTCTTCTGGTACAAGGAACTGGCGGGGTAGCGAGCCTCGGGCCCCGGG
>JBDHWC010000317.1:0-3029 GCA_039809985.1 Thermomicrobiales bacterium
GGGCGGACCTGCGGGGGGCGAACCTGCGCGGCTCCAACGTCAACGCGGCGCAGCTGGCGACGGCGACGGTCGACTGCTCGACGATCCTGCCGAACGGGAAGCCGGCGGCGTGCCCGGCCGGGCTGACGTGCCAGCACGGCGCGTGCGTCTGCGCGCCGTGCCAGACGCTCAGCGGCGGTGCCTGCGTGCCAGACCCTGCTCTCTTCCACACCTGCGTCGGGCCGTGCCCGAGCGGGCAATGGTGCGACGCGGGGGCGTGCGCCAGCATCGCCGACACCGTGCGGATCCCCGACGTCGGCAGTGTCTGCTCGCAGGGCACGCCGCAGCCGGCGACGGCCTGCGGCGTGGCGGTGACCGCGCCGGACTGCGGCCTCTGTAGCGAGCAGACGGGCTGCTATGCGAACCTCATTACAGCCGGCCCCGCCGGGACGGCCTGGTACTGCAGCTCCACCTTTTCCCCCACCTGCACGACCAACGCCGACTGCCCGGCGGTACGGCCGTGGTGCGGGATGGAACCCTTCGGATCCCATGTCTGCGGCAGGATCTGCCCGTACTAGCACCATGGTCGCGCCGGGTCGTCCGCGAGGACGGGCGACCCGGCGCGACGGTACGGACGGGCGACCGGCTGGCGGCCATCGTGCGGGGTGACCGGGCGATGTCGGGGCGCGGGAGGAAGGCTCGGCCGTCCTCCCGCTTAGGGTGTGCGCCCCCCAACCGGAGTCTGGCCTGCCGGTGCCCGGGAGTGCTCTCCGGGCCATCGGCAACGCGAAGGTCCGGTGCACGCCCGCGAGCCGTGACGCGCTCCCAAGGTGAGGCTCGGGGCCCGAACTGCGAACCCCGTCGGCCCGACCGAAGCCTTGTCGCCGCTTCGGCGTCCGATCCCGGGGCTGCCTCGACTGGCCGCGCAACCGGGTCGCGGGGAGGCGCAGCGCACGACGCTGGGCCGGTCCGGAACGGCATTCGTCCCGTTTCCCGATCGGGGCGACACCTGCCTAGACTGTTGCTAGAATCCGCGCCGGCAGGTCACGTTCCTCCGTTTTCGTCGCACCGTCGCAACGAGGAGGTCTGGCCGTGGACGAGCAACGCTTCGACGCCATCGCGCGCTCGCTTGGAACATCCCGCAGCCGTCGCGGCGCGCTCGGCCTGCTCGCCGGGGCCGCCGGACTCGGGCTGGCCGGGGCCGACGCCAAGCGCCGCCGCAAGCACGGCAAAGGCAAGAAGGCCCACCCGGCCGAGCAGAGCGCGGTCTGCGCGGCGGCGGGCAGCAAGAGCTGCACCGTGGCGCAGGCCAAGCCGGGCGCGGTCCTCAAGGACTGCGACTACGCCGGGGCCAGCCTCTACACCCGCGCCCTCAACGCCGCCAACCTGACCCGGGCCAGCCTCGCCGACGCCGACCTGAGCGGGGCCAACCTCGCCGGGGCGAACCTCTCCAGCGCCTGCCTGACGGGGGCCGACCTGACGCTGGCGAACCTGCAGGGTACCAGCCTGACGGGGGCGGACCTGACGGGAGCCGACCTGCGGGGGGCGAACCTGCGCGGCTCCAACGTGAAGCCGGCGCAGCTGGCGACGGCGACGGTCGACTGCTCGACCATCCTGCCGAACAACAAGCCGGCGGCGTGCCCGGCGGGGTCGATCTGCGAGGGCGGCGCGTGCGTTTGCTCGCCGTGTCAGACGCTCAGCGGCGGTGCCTGCGTGCCGGACCCGGCGCTCGACCACGCCTGCACGGGCCCGTGCCCGAGCGGGCAATGGTGCGACGCGGGGGCGTGCGCCGGCATCGCGGGGACGGTGCGGGTCACCGACGTCGACAGCCTCTGTTCCAAGTACACGCCGCAGCCGGCGACGGCCTGCGGCGTGGCCGTGACCGCGCCGGACTGCTCGCTCTGCGGTGACCAGACCGGCTGCGACTCGAACTACATCGCCGACGGCCCCTCCGGAACGGCCTGGTACTGCAGCATTTCGATGTATCCCTTGTGCTCCTCCAACGCCGAGTGCCCGGCGGACAAGCCGTGGTGCGCGGAAACCAACACCGTCAAGAACTGCGGCAGGATCTGCCCGTACTAGCACCACGGTCGCGCCGGGTCGTCCGCGAGGACGGGCGACCCGGCGCGGCCGGTGATCGGCTGGCGACCATCGTTCGGGGCGGTCGGGCGACACAGGGGGACGGAGAGGAGAGTCGAGCCCTCCTCCCACCGTGTGGATGCCGGCATCGGCGGCGCCTTCGCGAGAGCACCGTTTCCCGGGTGGGACGGCCTCTTGGCAACCGTGCGCATCCCCGGCAACGGTCCGCCGGGCCGATGTCCAAGCGTGCCCACCGAGCCGGTGCTTCGTCGAGGACTCGGCGCGCGCACGCGGCCGTGACGCGCTCCCAGAGTCAGGCTCGGGGGCCCGAGCCGCGGAGCCCGTCGGCTCGGACGGTGCCGCGCCGTCGCCCCGGCGTCCGGCCCGGGCTCACCCTGCTGGCCGCGCAACCGGGCAGCGGGCGGGCGCTGCCGGTGACGCCTGACCGTTCTGGCAACGGTGCCGGGGCCCGGGCGCGATCCGGGGCGACATCTGCCCAGATTGCCGCTAGACTCCGCGCCGGCAGGTCGCGTTCCCTCGGCGTGCTCGCATCGTCGCTACAGGGAGGTTCGTTCGTGGACGACCGACGCTTCGACGCCATCGCCCGCTCGCTCGGCACCGCCCGCAGCCGCCGTGGCGCGCTCGGCCTGCTGGCCGGGGCCGCCGGCCTCGCGCTCGCCGACGCCGACGCCAAGCGGCGCAAGGGCAAGGGCAAGCACGGCAAGGGCAAGCCGGCCCGCCCCGCCACCCTCGGCGCGGTCTGCACCGCGGCGGGGAGCAAGAGCTGCACCGTGGCGCAGGCCAAGCCCGGCGCGGTGCTCAAGGACTGCGACTACGCGGCGACCGACCTCGCCGGCGCGGCGCTCAACGCCGCCAACCTGAGCAAGGCGAGCTTCGCCGACGCCGACCTGCACGGGGCCAACCTCGCCGGGGCCGGCCTGGGCGGGGCCTGCCTGAACGGGGCGGACCTG
>JBDHWC010000318.1:0-3009 GCA_039809985.1 Thermomicrobiales bacterium
CACGGAGAAGCCGGGCGCGGCGTGGTGGGTGTAGGACGGTAGTCGAGGAGTCGAGGAGTCGAGGAGTCGGGGAGTCGAGGCGTCGGGGGGTTGAGGCGTCGGGGGGACGGGGGTCGAGAGGACGGTGGCGTGGCGCGGGTGTCGAGCTTCCGGGACCTTGTGGTCTGGCAACGGGGCGTGGACCTCGTTCGGGATGTGTACCTGCTCACTGCCAAATGGCCGGCAGAGGAGCGGTACGGCTTGACGAGCCAGGTGCGGCGGGCCGCGGTGTCGGTGCCGGCGAACATCGCCGAGGGTCAGGGACGCCAAGGGCGGGCAGAACTGCGGCGAGCACTCTCGATCGCGCACGGGTCGCTTTGCGAGCTGGAGACGCACCTCGAGGTCGCGAAGCGCCTCGACTTCCCGGACCCCGACGCCACCGACCGCTTGCTTGATCGGACGGGCGAGGTCGGACGGCTCCTTCGCGGACTGATCGCCAGCATCGATCGCCAAGGCGCGGGTGCGTCGCAGGCAACCCGGATCGACCCCTGACCTCCTCGACTTCTCGACTTCTCGACCGCTCGACTCGACACAAAGGAGGCTCATCGTGAGCGAGATCGGCGTTGGCCTCGTCGGCTACAAGTTCATGGGCCGGGCGCACTCCAACGCGTACCGGCAGGTGGCGCACTTCTTCGACGTCGACCCGAAGCCGCGGATGGTCGCCGTCTGCGGCCGGGACGAGGCTGCGGTGAGGCACGCCGCCGAGCAGCTCGGCTGGGAGGGGTGGGAGACCGACTACCACAAGCTGGTGACCCGGCCGGACATCGGCCTCGTCGACGTCGCCACCCCCGGCGACACCCACAAGGAGGTCGTGCTGGCGGCGCTGGCGGCGGGCAAGCACGTGCTGTGCGAGAAGCCGCTGGCGAACAACCTCGACGAGGCGCGGGAGATGGTCGCCGCCGCCCGGAAGGCGGGCACCGTCGCGGTCGTCAACTTCAACTACCGGCGGGTGCCGGCGATCGCCTTCGCCAAGCAGCTGATCGAGGAGGGGGCGCTGGGCGAGGTCCGGCACTGGCGGGCGGTCTACCTGCAGGACTGGATCAACGACCCGAACTTCCCGCTCGTCTGGCGGATGAAGAAGGAGCTGGCCGGCTCCGGGGCGCTCGGCGACATCGCCGCCCACATCACCGACCTTGCGCTCTACCTGGTCGGGCCGATCACCGAGGTGGTCGGGACGATGGACACGTTCATCAAGCGCCGGCCGGTGGCGGAGACGAGCGGCGAGGGGGCCGGCCTGGCGGCGACGGGCGGCACCAAGATGGGGGACGTCACGGTCGACGACGCGACGACCTTCCTCGCCCGCTTCGCCAGCGGCGCGACCGGCACCTTCGAGGCGACCCGGCTGGCCCCCGGCCGCCGCAACTACAACTCGTTCGAGATCAACGGCAGCAAGGGCTCGCTCCGCTTCAACCTCGAGCGGATGAACGAGCTGGAGGTCTACCTGACCGAGGATCGGGCCGGCCTGCAGGGCTTCCACACGATCAGCGTGACCGAGGCGGTCCACCCCTACGCCGGGGCGTGGTGGCCGGCGGGGCACATCCTCGGCTACGAGCACACCTTCGTCCACGCGATCAAGGAGCTGATGGACGGGATCAAGGCCGGCAAGGCCCCCCACCCGACCTTCGAGGACGGCTTCCGCTGCCAGGCGGTGCTCGACGCGGTCGAGCGCAGCGTGGCCGCGCACGCGTGGACGACGCCGGCGGAGGCGTAGGACACGCGGCGGGCCTTCGTCTCAGACTGAGGCCAACGTCAGGAGGCCGGGCACGTGCCCGGCCTCCTCTTGCTGTGCCTCGCGGGCAGCAGGGCACGCGTCTCAGGAACCCGTGCCTCGCCGTGACAGCGGACGGTTTGGACGTGCCGTCGCGCGCCAAGGCGGGCGGCACTCCGGCGGACCGTTGGCATGAGCGTCCGTATAGCTCCGGCTGGGGGTCACCGGCCCCGCAGCGCCGCCCGCACGCGCTCCTGCTCGGGCGGGGTGAGGTGGTCGATCGCGCCGTGGGGGTCGGGGCGGGCGGCGAGGGCGATGGCGCGGTCGTCGTCGGTGGCGAGGGCGTCGCGGAGGCGGGCAAGGTGGCCGGCCCGCAGGAGGTCGGCTTCCAGCCGGTCGAGGTCGATGCCGCCGCTGCCGGGGCCGAAGCTGAAGTCGGAGAGCCCGACGGCCCGGGCCGCGGGCAGCAGCCGGGCGAGGCGGGCGTGGTCGGGCGGGTCGGCGGCGGCCGCGTCGCGGATGGCGTGGGCGAGGCCGAGCCGGTCGACGACGCCGCGGACCGCGCTCCAGTCGAGGTCCTCGGGCAGGGCCGCGCCCGACGCGCCGATCGCGTTCAGGCCGTCGACGACCGCCTCGTCCGGCCCCTCGTGCAGGGCGCGGACGAGCCGGTCGACCGCGGCGTCCTGCGCGACGAGACGGGCGAGGCGGCGCTGCTCGACCTCGCTCAGGCGCGCCCGCGCCCCTTCCGGCGGCTCGGCGGTGAGGGTGGCGACGGCGCGGGCGTCGCGGCGACGGAGCGCGGCCCGGACCCGGTGCAGCCACGCGACCCGGCGCTGGGCGAGGTCGACCCGAGCCCGGTCGGCCTCCGGCAGGGAAGCGTCGTCGTCGAACAGGTCGGGGTCGTAGGCGGCGAGGATCGCGGCGTCGTCGTCGCCCGCCAGCGCGTGCTGCAGGTGCGGCCAGGCGGTTGCCCGGTCGATCGCGCGGTCGACCCGCGACGGCAGGCGGCCGAGGTCGTCGAGGCGGCCGGAGAGGCCGAGGGCCGCGATCGCCGCCCGGTCGTCGTCGGCGATCGCGGCGTCGAGTTCGCGGCGGGTGCGGGCCCGGCGGGCGGCGGCGCGGGTCGCCCGTCGCAGGTCGTCCGGCAGGACGATGCCGCCGGCGTCGGCGGCGCGGGCGATCGCGGCGGCGGTGTCGTCGTCGTGGCGGCCGAGGGCGCGACGGGCGGCGACGGCGAGCGAGCGCCCCAGACTGGCGCTGAC
>JBDHWC010000319.1:0-3001 GCA_039809985.1 Thermomicrobiales bacterium
CGGGCTCGTCCTGCCCGGCCTCGCCCAAGGCCCGGCGGGGGTCCGCCGGGCGGCCGCCGCGCCGGCCCGGGTGCTGGCGGCCGACCCGACCACGCTGACCATCGCCCTCAACGGCTCCCCGTCCGACCTCGACCCGCACTCGGCCTACGACTACCGGTCGGCCTTCCCGCTGCGCGGCCCCTACGAGCAACTGGTCGCCCTGAAGGGGGGCAGCACGACCGAGATGGAGGGGAAGATCGCCGAGTCGTGGTCCGCCAACGCCGACAAGAGCGTCTGGACCTTCAAGATCCGGCCCGGCGTCACCTTCCAGGACGGCACCCCCTGCGACGCCGAGGCGGTCCGCGCCTCGTTCGAGCGCTTCGTGACGATGGGGCTCGGCCCGGCCGCGGCGATGGCCCGCTTCATCCAGGACGCCAAGCAGATCACCGCCCCCGACTCCGGCACGCTGGTGATGGACTGCGGCCGGCCGCAGCCGCTCCTGATCGACTACCTGACCAGCCAGTACGGCCCGCTGGTGATCAACACCAAGGCGGTGCTCGCCCAGGACCAGGACGGCGACCAAGGCCACACATGGGCGATGACCAACGCCAAGGGCCTTGGCACCGGCCCCTACGAGATCGTCGAGTTCCTGCCGGAGGAGCGGGTCGTCCTCAAGCGGCACGAGGCGTTCTGGGGCGGCTGGGAGGGCGCGCACTTCCAGCAGGTCGTCATCCGCGTCGTGCCCGAGGACGGCACCCGCCGCCAGCTCGTCGAGTCCGGCGAGGTCGACGTCGTCGACAACCTGACGCCGGAGGCGCTGGCCGCGCTCGAGCAGAACCCCGACATCCACGTCGACCGCAGCTTCAGCGCCGAGGTCGACTACATGATGATGACCGTCCACGGCCCGCTCGAGACGCCGGAGGCGCGGCAGGCGCTCTGCTGGTCGTTCCCCTACGACGACGTGGTCCAGGGCGTCTACAAGGGGTACGCCAAGCCCGCCAAGGGGGGCGTCGCCGAACTGCTCAACGGCTTCAACCCGAAGACCCCGACCTACACCACCGACCTCGACAAGGCGAAGGCGCTCCTCGCCAAGGCCGGCGTCGCCGAGGGGACGACGATCGGCCTGACCCAGGAGTCGGGCGACGAGAACGTCAAGTCGGCCGTCCAGCTCTGGCAGGCCAACCTCGCCAAGATCGGGGTCACCCTCGATGTCACCACGGTCGACCTGACCACCTTCACCAGCATCGTCTTCGGCGACGCCCCGGTCGAGGAGCGGCCCTTGGTGATGCCGTGGTTCTGGTGGCCCGACTTCAACGACGCCCTCAACCACCTCTGGGCCCAGATCTCGTGCGACGCCTGGGGCTCCAAGGGAACCAACGGCGGCTTCTACTGCAACAAGGAGGTCGAGCAGCTGATGACCGACGCCTTCGCCACCGCCGACCCGGCGACCTACCGCGACAACCTCGACCGGGTGCAGACGATCATCAGCGCCGAGGACCCGCCCGCCGTCTACTACATGCAGCGGCAGTGGACGACGATCCTGCGGCACGACGTGCAGGGCTTCGTCTTCAACCCGATCAACATCGGCACCCTCGACTTCTGGCGGCTCTCCCGCGCCGGCTAGCCGCCCCCGCGCCGCCGAGGCGCGCGGACGCCCCGGGCGCGTGCGCCCGGGGCGTCCGAACGGCAAGCGGGCCGGCGGGCGCGAGCCGCGCCGGCCGCGGCGGGCCTACTTGCTGGTGGCCATCTTCAGGATCGCCGGCAGCAGCGCGCCGACGACCTTGAGGGCCAGCGGGTTCTGCAGGATCGCGGCGAACTGCTTGGTCTCCTCACTCTGGCCGAGCATCGCGGTGACCCCGCCGAGCATGGCGTCGGCCATCGGGTTGCCGGTGCCGCTCTGCGGGGCGGAGCCGAAGAGGCTGGTCAGGGCGTTGAGGCCGCCGTTCTGCAGCGTGCCGGTCATCAGGTTGCCGAGGGCGCCGCCCTGCCCGTTCGCCATGCCGGCGGCGAGAATCGCCGGCAGGCCGGCGGCGATCGCCTTCTGGACCACCGGGCCCATCCCCTGCGGCACGGTCACCTCGGCCGGGGCCGGGGCGCTCGCCATCCCGTTCGAGACCAGGCTGCCGAGGATGTTGTTGAACGCCGACGCGTTGCCGCCGCCGGTCAGGTAGCCGAGCATCGTGCTGCCGAGCTCGCTGCGGCTCTCGGCCGGCAGCGAGTTCATCGCCCCGACCGCGGCCTGGTCGAGGTCCTTCGCCGGCATCGAGCCGATCATCTGTTGGATCTCGTTGAAATCCTTGCCGCCGAGCGCGGTGGACAGCACGTCGAGCATCGCGAACCTCCTTCGCCTGAAACCGGGCGCACGACGCAACCGCGCCGCAGTGTCGTTCCGTCAGGCGAATCATAGGCTCACGTGCGCGACAAGGCCAGTTCCCCCGCCGGGGGCGATTCCCTCACCCCCACAGCCCTCACTCTCGTTGCGCGGCTGGCAGGGGGAGGTCACTGATTGATTGCGGTGTCCGCATGTCGTTGCCGGGCCTGCCGGGACCGCCCTCACCCCCCAGCCCCCTCTCCCGCTGCGGCGGGAGAGGGGGCTGGGGGGTGAGGGCGGTCCGGGCGCACAGAGCCGAGAGCAACGACCGCTGCTCCCAACGGACACCTCCCCTCGTCAGATCGCAAGGGGAGCGGGGGCTGGGGGCGAGACCGCCCCGGAACGCCCTACCCCGCCTCGGCCACCAGCCGCGGCAGCAGCGCCCGGAAGACCGCGTTGCCGGTCGGGTTGGCCATCACCCGCGCCAAGTCGATCTGCGCGTCGTCCTGGTCGAGCATGCCGCCGAGGCCGGTCAGCACCCGGTCGACCCCCGTCTCGCCGTCGGCCGCGTCGAACATCGTCATCAGGCTGTTCAGGCCGTCGTGGCCCAGCATCGCGCCGACCACCCGGCCGAGCGCGACCACGTTCCCCGCCGCCAGGCCGCCGGCGACCGCCGCCGGCACCCCGGCCGCGACCGCCGCAGCTGCGCCC
>JBDHWC010000320.1:0-2997 GCA_039809985.1 Thermomicrobiales bacterium
CCAGCCCCCTCTCCCGCGGCGGCGGGAGAGGGGGAGAAACAGCCTCAGGGGAGGGCCAAGCCCTCCCCCGAACCCCCCAATTGCCGCTACGCGGCCGCTTCCCGGTGGATATCGACCCCAGTCAGGCGGCGGCGGGAGAGGGGGAGAAACAACCTCAGGGGAGGGCCGAGCCCTCCCCCGAACCCCCAGTTGCCGCGGCGCGGCGGCTGTCCAACGGATACCTCCCCTTGTCAGTACAGGCGGCAGGGGGGTGAGCGCGGTTCCCGCGGACCCGGCAACGGCATGCGGAAACCGCTGTCGATCAGGAACCTCCCCTGTCAGGCCGCTGCGGGAAAAAGGGGGAGCAAAAGGCTCAGGGGAGGGCTTGGCCCCTCCCCGAACCCCCGATTGCCGCAGCGCGGCCGCTTCCCGCCGGAGACCTCACCCTGTCAGCAGGCGACGAGGGGAGGGGGGCGACGGGCTCGGGGGAGGGCTTGGTCGTCCCCCCCCAACCCCGGGCGGCTGCTTCCCGACCGATGTCCCTTCATCTTTGAGGCTTGTCGGCGGGGCGGTCGCCGGTCGGGTCGTGGGCCTGTGGCGCGGGTACACTCGACCGTGTCCGGCCGGGCCGGGCAAAGGGGGGCGCGTGGACCTCGACCGCATCCGCCGCGCCTACGACCGCCGGGCCGACGTCTACGATCGTTCGGCGGGACGGGTCGAGGGCTTGCTGGTCGGGGACTTCCGCCGCGGCTTCGCGGCGGCGCTGCACGGCTGCTCGCTGGAGGTCGCGGTCGGCAGCGGCCTCAACCTGCCCCACTACCCGGCGGCGGTGACCGAGGCGGTCGGCCTCGACCTCTCGCGCGAGATGCTGCGGCGGGCCGAACGGCGGGCCCGCGACCTCGGCCTCCCGATCGCCCTGGTCCAAGGCGACGCCGAACATCTCCCCTTCCCCGACGCGACGTTCGACAGCGTCGGCGTCTCCCTCGCCCTCTGCACCGTCCCCGACCCGGCCGCCGCCCTGCGCGAGGTCGCCCGCGTCTGCCGGCCGGAGGGCACGGTCGTCCTGCTGGAGCACGTCCTCTCGCCGTCGCGGCCGGTCGCCGCGCTGGAGCGGCTGCTGACGCCGCTGCAGGCGCGGGCCATCGGCTGCCACCTCGACCGGGAGACGATCGACCTCGCGCGCCGCCTCGGCTTCCGGGTCGAGCGCGAGGCGGCGCGCCGCTTCGGCGTCTTCCGGCTCGTCGTCGCCCGGCCGCCCGCGGGCGGCTGAGGCGCGGGCCGCCGCCCCGGCACGTCCCCGGATATGATGGCGCAACGGTCGGTTCGCGCCGGCCCCGGTCCCTGCCGGCAGCGCCCGGCCCATGGAGAATCGCCCGTGACCAGCCCAGCCCCCGACCTGACCGACCTGGCCGCCGCCGAGTTCCCCTTCGGCGGCCCGCCCGCGATCACCGTCGACGACGTCCGCGCCGCCGCCGCCCGGCTGGAGGGGGTCGCCCACCGGACGCCGGTGCTCACCTCGCGCACCCTCGACGAGCAGACCGGGGCGCAGGTCTTCCTGAAGGCGGAGACCTTCCAGCGGATCGGCGCGTTCAAGTTCCGCGGGGCCTACAACGCCGTCTCCTCCCTGCCGGACGACGTCCGGGCCCGCGGCGTCGTCACCAGCTCGAGCGGCAACCACGCGCAGGCGGTCGCCCTCTCGGCCAAGCTGTTCGGCATCCCGGCGACGATCGTCATGCCGGAGGACGCCCCGCCCGCCAAGATCGCCGCCACCAAAGGCTACGGCGCGGAAGTGGTCCTCTACGACCGCTACACCGGCGACCGGGTCGCCATCGCCAACCAGGTCGCGGCGGAACGGGGCGCGACCGTCATCCCGCCGTACGACGACCCGCGGGTGATGGCCGGCAACGGCACCACCGCGCTCGAGCTGATCGAGCAGGTCGGTCCCCTCGACATCCTGCTCGTCTGCCTCGGCGGCGGCGGCCTCCTCAGCGGCTGCGCCGTCGCCGCCAAGGCGCTCGCCCCCGCCTGCGAGGTGTACGGCGTGGAGCCGGCGGCCGGCGACGACTGGGCGCAGTCGCTGGCGGCCGGGCACCGGGTCCGGCTGGAGCAGGTGCCGCGGACGATCGCCGACGGCCAGCAGACCGAGGCCCCCGGCGTCCTGACGTGGGCCACCGCCGGGCCGCTCCTCGCCGGCGTCCTCCTCGTCTCCGACGACGAGGTGGCCGAGACGATGCGGTTCCTCTTCGAGCGGCTCAAGATCGTGGCCGAGCCGAGCGGGGCCACCGCCCTCGCCGCCCTGAGGACCGGCAAGGTCGACGGCCGCGGCAAGCGGGTGGGGGTCACCCTCTCCGGCGGCAACATCGGGGTCGACGGCTTCTGCCGGATCGTCGGCCGCTAGCGCCGGCCCGGCTGGTCTATCCTGCCCGCAGCAGGCGGCAGCGGCCCGCGACGGGTCGGCAGGGGCAACACGGGAGCACGCAGATGGCGGAATGGGTTGGCTCGCGGCGCGGGGCGCGCCTCGAAATCCTCGACGGGATCGAAGACCTCGCCCCGGCGATGGACGGCATCGTGTCGGACGACGGGCCCAAGGCGCCTCCCGCGCCCGGCGCGATCGCCTCGCCCCAGGACCCGGGCATGGTCCCCGACCGCTCGACCATCCCCGGCCACCACGGGACGACCGTGCCGGACCGGGTCGGCCCGGTGCGCCGGCCGCTGACCGAGTACGGCACCGCGCAGCGGATCGTCGACATCTACGCCGCGGTCCCCGGCAAGGAGATGGACCCCACCCGCTACAAGGGTCCGCCCGTCTCGAACGAGGAGGCGCGGAAGGTGGAGCCGGACCTCGGGACGCCGGTCCGCCCGGTGGCAGGCTACGCGCTGGGGCGCAACGCCGCGCCGGTCCTCCCCGCCCCGGCCGCGGTCGAGGCCCTGTCCGCCGGCGAGGAGACGCGGGCCCTCGCCGCCGAGGTGACGGCGGAGGTGACCGCCGCCTCGACCCCGACCTCGGCACCGCCGCCC
>JBDHWC010000321.1:0-2976 GCA_039809985.1 Thermomicrobiales bacterium
GCTCGCCCAGGCCCGGGCCGACTGGGACGGCCGCGCCGACCGCTGGGACCTCGCGGCCGAGCGGAACGCCGCCGCCCCCGACCGCGCCGCCGAACTCGAGCGCGTCTGGCAAGCGCTGGCGCTGCGGCCCGGCGCGCGCGTCCTCGACGTCGGCTGTGGCAGCGGACAGTGGGCGATCGCGCTCGCCCGGCGCGGCGGCGAGGTGACCGGCGTCGACCTCTCGCCGAAGATGATCGCCCGGGCCAAGCGCCATGCCGCCGAGGCCGGGGTGGCGGTGCGCTGGCAGGTCGGCGACGCGGCCCGCATCGCCGGCCCGGACGCCGCCCACGACGCGGTCCTCGCCCGCGTGGTGCTCCAGCTGGTGCCGGACGTGCCGGCCGCCCTCGCCGAGTTCCGGCGCGTGCTGCGGCCCGGCGGCCGATTGCTCGCCAGCGTGCCGGGCGCGCTGTCGCCGATCTACGGCACCTCGTGGCAGCGCCACCTGCCGGGCCCGCCCCGCCCGGTCAACCACCTCCTGCCGTGGGAGCTGGAGGCGCTGCTGGCGGACGCCGGCTGGCGGGTGGTCGACGGCTGGGGCGAGTTCGGGGCGGAACTGCACGGTACGACGAACCCGCTCGCCGCGCTCGCGCCCGACCTCGGCCGCGCCCTGCGGCAGGCCGCGGCGACGACCTGGAGCGTGGTCGCCGAGTGACCCGCCGCGCTACGCTGCGCCCATGAGCACCCCCGACCTCAAGATTCGCGAACTGGACGAGGCCGCCGTGCCGTTGGCCGCGGCGCTGATGGCCGAGGCGTTCCCCCACTGGCTGCCGACGGCCGAGGCCGCCGAGGCGGAGGTGCGCGAGGCGCTCGACCCCGGCAACCTCGGGCTCGTCGCCTGGCGCGGGGGCGAACTCCTCGGCTGGGTCGGCGGCCGCCACGACTACCCGACGGCGTGGGAACTGCACCCGCTCGTGGTCCGGGCCGACCAGCGCGGCGGCGGGGTCGGCCGCGCCCTCGTCGCCGCGCTGGCGGCGCGGGCCCGGGCGGCGGGGATGCTGACCCTCTGGCTCGGCACCGACGACGACGGGGAGCGGACGCGCACCTCCGCCGGCGACACCGACCTCTGGCCGGAGCCGGCGGCGCACATCCCCGGCCTCGTCTCCCGCGGCCACCCGACCGGGTTCTACCGCCGGGTCGGCTTCCGGGTGGTCGGGCTGATCCCGGACGCCAACGGCCGGGGCCGCCCCGACATCCTGATGGCGATGCCGCTGACCGCCGACGCCGGGCCGACCGCGGACGCCGGCGCGCTCTAATGTTCCGCTAATCGACGGGCCGTACCCTGCGTCTGCGGTCTGCTCCACCGCAACAATCCCATCCCTTCCTCGCAGGAACGCCCTCGGCACCGGCCGGGGGCGTCCCATTTCCCGACGGCGCACGGCGGCAGTTTGCGCCACGCCGGGCGCGCTGCGGCTCCCTCATCCCCCAGCCCTCTCTCCCCCTGCGAGCTGGCAAGGGGAGGTGTCCGTTGGGAAGCGGCAGCCGCACCTCGCGGCCGGGTTCGCCGCGACGGCCCTCACCCCCCAGCCCCCACTCCCGCGGCGGCGGGAGAGGGGGAGAAAGTGAATCGGGGGAGGGCCAAGCCCTCCCCCAGACCCCCGGATTGCCGCGGCGCGACCGCTTCAGGATGGCTACCTCTCCTTGTCAGCTGTTGCGATAAGAGAGAGGGCTGGGGGCTCACAACATGACCGTTTGGGAAACCGGCGACAAAGCAATCGGCATCCGCCCCGATCCGGGCGGGAACGGGGCCGGGCCGCAGGGTCCGCCTGCGCCCGGGCGGCCCGGCACTGCCCCTTGCGGCCGGTCGGCGACCCTCCCGGGCGGCCCGGAGGGGCCGCCGACCGGCCGTTCTGGTCGCTCGGCCCCGGTGCCAACGGCATCTTGGGGAGACGACCGCAAACAGTCATGTTGTGAGGGGCTGGGGGGTGAGGGCGGGCTCGGCCGTGAGGTGCGGGGTCCTCTCTCGACCGGCCGCCCCAAGTCCGCGCCGTCAAGGCGAACGGCGCGACCCGTGGTCCGGGTCGCGCCGTTCGCTTGACAGGGAGGAGGACGACTCAGGAGAGCGGTCCGTGGTGGTTGTCGCCGCCGTTGTGGTTGTTGTGGTTGTTGTGGTTGTTGTCGCCGTTGTGGTCGCCCTTGCCGACAAGGTTGCAGGCCGGGTGGTTCGGGAACCGGGCGCAGTAGTCGGCGATCGAGCCGATCGGCAGCGGCGATCCGCCGCTCCAAGCATCGACCGACTCCGGTGCCGCCGCGCTCGTGGTCTCGCTCCCCGTCAGCGCCGTCAGCCAGTTCAGTCCCATGGTGCTCTCCCGTTCCTCGCGGCGATTGGGGTCCAACCCAAGTGTCGGAATGCCGATGCCCATCGCCGCTGACAGGATGCTAGCGAGCCGCGCCGGGATTGCTATCCGTCATTCATCGTATTTCGCTCGATCCGCAATCTCGCGGAGCGGAGCGCCGCGTCGCGTGTCGAACCTCCTGTCGACGAGGTTGGCCGGGCGAGGACGTGCCTGCGGCTCGGCAGGGAACGACGGGGGTCGGCCCAGCGCGGCCCGAGTCCCGAGCGCTCGATGCGTTCCCAATCCGTCGTTGTCGAACGGCGGGCAGGGCTCCATGCGGGCACAGTTGGGGCGCGTGCCGGGCCCGGCCGACGAGATGGCGAGCCCCTCAGCAGTCGGGCGGGTCGCCGACGGTGCTGGCGAACGCGGCCGTCCAGTACCACGCGTACGGGGGGTCGGCCGACTGCGCCCGGGCTACGCCGACCGACCGGTACTGCTCGCCGAGGAGGTTGCGGCGGTGCTTCGGGCTGTGCCGCCACCAGTCGACGATCGTGGCGGCCGGGCCTGCCTCCGGCCCCCAGGCCGTGTTGAGGCCCCACGCCGCGCCGGGCGCGCCTGAGACGCGCAGCGCGTCCAGCGGCGCGGCGGCCGCGCCGCCGGGGTC
>JBDHWC010000322.1:0-2966 GCA_039809985.1 Thermomicrobiales bacterium
CGGATCGCCTCGGTGAAGCCCATGGCACACGCCCTCCCCAGTCGCGACTGTCCCGCTGGGAACGTAGGATGATGACAGGGCACTTGTCAATGGCCGGACGCGGGGCGAGGTCGTCCGCACGCGTCGCGGGAGCCCGAGCGCGGCCCGTCACGTGCGCCGAAGCGGGCACGGCCGTGCCGGGCGGCGCTCCAGCCGGTCCGCCCCTGGTCTCGTACTGGCCGGCCCTGCCGCGCCGCTCGGCACGCCTTGCCCGTGCCGTCCTCTGTCGCCCCGCGGGGTGATCGGCACCGGGAGGCGGCCCGGCGCGGACGCCCCTTCGGGGGGCGCGGCGGCATCCGGGGGGCGAGCGGGGTGCGCTACAATGCGGCGGATGGGCCGGCCGGTCCGCAGGCGCGTGGCGCGCGGCGGACGGGGGGCCAAGCCGCCGGCCGGTCGCACCTCGGCCGAAGCCGTCTTCGGGGAGCGCGAGGGGTCCGCCGGGCGCGGGCCGGGCGCGTTCGCCAGCGGGCGTGAGAGGCGAACGGATGGCAGGCACCCAGAGCCGTGGCAAGCGGGGGGCTGGCGTAGGCGAGGCCGGGGCCAAGAGTCGCAAGGGCGGCAACGGGCACGGGCCGGACGACGCGACGCTGGTCGGCTTCTACCAGAAGATGCTGGTGATCCGGCTGTTCGAGGACGCGGCGCAGCGCGGCTTCCGGACCGGCAAGATCGGCGGCTACCTCCACCTCTACAGCGGGCAGGAGGCGGTGGCGACCGGCTTCCTGTCGACCTACCAGCCGGGCGACCGGGTGGTGACCGCCTACCGGGACCACGCCCACGCGCTGCTGCTGGGGGCGACGCCGCGGGAGGTGATGGCGGAGCTGTACGGCAAGGGCACGGGGCTGGTGAAGGGCAAGGGCGGCTCCATGCACCTGTTCGACGTGGAGAACGGGTTCTGGGGCGGCTACGGGATCGTCGGCGGGCACATCCCGCTGGGGGTCGGGATGGCCTACGCGCTGCGCTACGAGGGGACGGACAATGTCGTCCAGCTCTCGCTCGGGGACGGGGCGATCCACAACGGGGCGTTCCACGAGGGGGCCAACCTGGCGGGGCTGTGGGGCCGCGACGGGATGAACCCGACCCTGTTCATCCTCGAGAACAACAAGTACGGGATGGGGACCAGCGTCGAGCGGGCGACGGCGATGACCGACCTGTCGGCGAAGTTCGACTCGTACGCGATCCCGCACGAGGACGTCGACGGCAACGACCTGCTGGCGGTGCTGGAGTGCGCCGAGCGGGTGGTGGCGTCGATGCGGGAGACGGGGAAGCCGTACGCGGTGGAGGCGATCACCTACCGGATCGTGCCGCACGGCGCGGCCGACTTCCTGGAGCGGTACCGGTCGAAGGACGAGATCGCGGAGTGGCGCAAGCGCGACCCGATCGGGATCCTCGAGGGGCGGCTGCTGGAGCGGGGGGCGCTGAGCGAGGCGCAGATCGACGAGCTGCGGGCGGCGGCGAAGGCGACGGTCGACGACGCGGTGGCCTTCGCCGAGTCGAGCCCGGAGCCGGACCTGCGCGAGCTGACGACCGACGTCTACGCCGAGGGGGCGTGAGGCCCGCGGCCGGGGGCTGCGGGCCGCCGGCCGCCGCGGGCGCGGGCCCGAACACGGGAGGGTTCCCCGGCCATGCCGGTGATCACGTATCGCGAGGCGCTCAAGTCGGCGATGGCCGAGGAGATGGAGCGCGACGAGCGGGTGGTGCTGCTCGGTGAGGACATCGGGGTCTACGGCGGCACCCACTTGGTGACCGACGGGCTGATCGACCGGTTCGGGCCGCGGCGGGTGATCGACACGCCGATCGCCGAGGGCGGGTTCACCGGGGCGGCGATCGGGATGGCGATGGCCGGGATGCGGCCGATCGTCGAGATGATGACCTGGAACTTCTCGTTCCAGGCGGTCGACCAGATCATCCAGAACGCGGCGAAGGTGCGCTACTTCTCCGGCGGGCAGGCGTCGGTGCCGCTGGTGATCCGCGGCCCGAACGGGGGCGGGGTCCAGCTCTCGGCCCAGCACACGCACTCGCTGGAGGGATTCTACGGCCACTTCCCGGGGCTGAAGGTCGTCTCCCCCGCCACGCCCCACGACGTGAAGGGGATGATGATCGAGGCGATCCGCGACCCGGACCCGGTCATCTTCCTCGAGGCGGGCGCGCTCTACGGGACGAAGGGCGAGGTGCCGGCGGAGGAGTACACGGTCCCCTTCGGCAAGGCGCGGATCGCCCGCGAGGGGAGCGACGTGACGCTGGTCGGCTACGGGCGGCAGGTGAACCTGCTGCTGAAGGTGGCCGAGACGCTGGCGAGCGAGGGGGTCTCGGCGGAGGTGGTCGACCTGCGGTCGATCCGGCCGTTCGACGTCGAGACGCTGGTCGCCTCGGTGACGAAGACGCACCGGGCGGTGGCGGTGCAGGAGCAGTGGCGCTGGTTCAGCGTCGCCAGCGAGGTCGCCGCGCTGCTGCAGGAGTTCGCCTTCGACGAGCTGGACGCGCCGGTCGAGCGGGTGAGCGGGGTGGAGGCGCCGGCCCCCTACTCGCGCAGTCTGGAGCAGGCGGCGTTCCCCTCCGAGCAGCAGATCGTGAAGGCGGTGCGCCGCGTGCTGTACCGGGAGAACTGACGATGCCGACGGTGATCATGCCGAAGATGGGCGACGCCATGGAGGAGGGCACCCTCCTGCGGTGGCTGAAGCAGGTCGGGGAGGAGGTGCAGGCGGGCGACCCGATCGCCGAGATCGAGACCGACAAGGTCTCGCTCGAGATCGAGGCGGCCGACAGCGGCGTCCTCAGCCAGACCTTGGTCGCCGAGGGGGCGGTGGTGCCGATCGGGACCCCGATCGCGACGATCGGCGAGGAGGTCGTGGCGACCGCGCCGGCGGCGGCCGAGGCCGCCCCTGCCGCGGCGGCCGCAGTTCCGGCCCCCGAGGCCGCGGCGGCGAACG
>JBDHWC010000323.1:0-2950 GCA_039809985.1 Thermomicrobiales bacterium
CTAGCCGTTGGCGGCGAGCCAAGCCTCCAGCGTCGCGGTGTGCTCGTCGTAGTGCTCGTCGGCGCACCCTTTGACCCGCTCGTGCAGGGCCGCGGGGTCAACCGTGGCGTAGTCGAGGCCAGCGAGGAAGCGGAGGAGCGCGGCGTGGGCGGCGTGCATCCGGCGCAGTTGGGCCTCGGCGGACTGGTTCGCGTTGGCGGCGACGTCGGCGTCGTTCATCGACTGCCAGTCGGTCTCGCGGTAGGCGCGCCCTTCCAGCAGGTCGGTGGCGTGGGTGATCGAGAAGTCGTCCCAGAAGGCGACGTGGCCGGCGAGGTCCCGGGCGCTCCAGCCGTCGTCGTCGAGCGGGTCCGCCAACCGGTCGGCAGGCACCCGCGCCAGCGCGGCGAGCCAGCGCGCCCACGCGGTCTCGATCCGGTCGAGCGGGGCGGGCAGGGCGACCTCGGGGGAACGGGAGATCGCGACGTTCTCGGTCATCCGGGCTTCTCCGGGGAACGGGGAGCGGCGAACCCCGTTGTCCGCCGCGGCGGGCCGCCGGGCGGTTCGCGCCCGCGCCCGAGCCCATCATCGCCCGCCGGGCCGTTTACCGGCAACGCCGAGCCCGCGCCGGGCGCGGCGGCGGCCGGCGGCGCGATAGGATGGGGGCAGGACGGTTGGTGGCGGCTCGGCTCTGGGAGGGCGCGGATGGACGGCAACGGGATGGCGGAGACGCGGCGATTCCTGCGCGGGCTGGGGCTGCCCGACCGCGACCTGAACGACCTGCCGTCCTCGGGCCAGCGGTTCCCGGACGGCGGCCAGTGGCGGGTCGAGATCCCGTCGGTCGAGGGGCCGAACGCGCTGCGGACGGTCTTCGCCGAGGCCGACGCGCTCGGGGTGCCGGTGCACCGGGTCAGTCAGGGCAGCGGCGTCATGCTGCTGACCGACGCCGAGCTGGACGAGATGGCGGCGATCGCCAGTGCGCGCGGCGGGGTGGAAGTCAGCCTCTTCGTCGGGCCGCGGGCCGGTTGGGACACCGGCGCGATGGCCTACGCCTCGGCCGGCCGGGTCGTCGCCCCGAAGCAGCGCGGCATGGAGCAGGTGGTGCAGGGGGTCGAGGAGGTGAGGCGGGCCCTCGCCCACGGCATCGGCAGCGTCCTCGTCACCGACGAGGGGCTGCTCTGGGTGCTGGGCCGGATGAAGGCGGCGGGGGAGTTGCCGGCGTCGCTGATCCTGAAGGGCTCGGTGATGCTGGGGGCCTCCAACCCGGTCTCGGTCCGCCTGCTGCAGGAGGCGGGCCTGACGACCTTCAACGCCCCGACCGACCTCAGTCTCGCCCAGCTGGCGGCGATCCGGGCGGCGACCACGATGCCGCTCGACCTCTACATCGAGGTGCCGGACGACATCGGCGGCTTCGTCCGCCACTACGAGATCGCCGAGATCGTCCGCATCGCCGCCCCGGTCTACCTGAAGTTCGGGCTGCGCAACGCGCCGAACATCTACCCGAGCGGCACCCACCTCGAGGCGACCGCAATCGCGCTGACCAAGGAGCGGCTGCGCCGGGCCAAGATCGGCCTCGACCTCCTGCACCGGCTCGACCCGGCGGCGGTGATGTCGCCGGTTCCGAAGTCGTGAAGTCGTGAAGTCGGGGAGTCGGGGAGTCGTCAAGTCGAGGGGGCGAGAAGTCGAGAGGTCGAGGAGTTGGGCCGTGGTGGCCGGCAAGGGCTGACCTCCGGCCGGGCGTCGAGGTGGCCCGGCTCGCGGTCGGCGTGGGGGCCGGGGATCGCTTGGCAGGGCCCGTCGCGGTGGTCGGCGGTGTGATGTGGCCAAGGTCTCGTGCCAACGATGCGAACGAACACGCCATTCACGCACGGGAGACCGTAGCGTCGCCTCGCCGTGCTGCCGGTCGATGGGCAAAGGTCGCCCGCGCGTCTCGGCATCACATGCTCGAACGGAAACCTCGGTTGCGGGATGCCTCCCTCGCGGTTGGTCTCCATGGATCAGGCTGAACGCGGTTGGTCGCTCCCACGGTCGCAGCGCTGAGGGCTCGTAGTCGGTCGCCGTTCGGTGGGGTTGGTCCGTCCACCGTTTCGTCTTGGAGTGGCGCGGTGCACCGGGGCATCGCGACGGGGCTAGGCCGGCGCTGATTCGCCGTCCGACCGCGTCACCGCGGCGGCGGGCGTTCGCCTGCGTGGGGCGAGCCGGGGCGACCTGCCGCTCCCGTCAGTGCCGCGCCGATCCAGCCGGCGTCGGGGCCGAGGGCGGCTTGGAGCACTGGCAGGTCGCGGGAGCCGTCGCCCCAGACGTGGCGGCGGATGGCGGGGAGGAGGCGCTCCCAGAACGGGCCGGGGGCCGAGCCGAGGCCGCCGCCAATCACCACCGCGTGCGGGTCGACCACGTTAATGAGCCAACCGACGGCGCTGCCGAGCACCGCGGCGGCGGTGTCGAGGACGTCGATCGCGGCGTGGTCTCCCGCCGCGGCGGCGGCGAGGACCGCCTCGGCGCCGGCGGCGGGGCGGCCGGTGAGTGCGGCCCAGCGGGCGGCGATGGCGGGGCCGGAGGCGACTTCCTCGACCACGGCGGCGACGAGTTCGCCGCAGCGGGGGCAGGGGATCGTCACCGGGCCGGTGGCGAGGACGAGGGCGTTGCCGCGCGCCCCGGGGAAAGGGCGGCCGTCGAGGACGAGGGTCGAGGCGATGCCGGTGCCGACCGTGACGTAGGCGACGACCGGGTGGCCGCGTCCCGCGCCGAGCGTCGCCTCGGCGAGGGCAGCGGCGCGGACGTCGGCCTCGACGGTGGCCGGGGCGATCGCGGCGAAGCGATCGCGCACCGGCCGGTCGCGCCAGTCGAGCGTCTGGGCACTGGTGACTCGGCCCGCGGGGTCGACCAGTTCCGGCACGCCGAGGCCGATCGCGGCGACGCCGCCCGTCTCGTCGGCCAACCGGGCGGCGAGGGCGACCACGTCGTCGAGGAC
>JBDHWC010000324.1:0-2946 GCA_039809985.1 Thermomicrobiales bacterium
CGACTCCTCGACTCCTCGACTCCTCGACTCCTCGACTCGGAAAGCCTACGGCACCACGTTCACCAGCCGGCCCGGCACGTAGACCAGCTTGCGCGGCTCGCCGCTGAGCGCGGCGGCGACCTTCGGCAGGGCGAGCACTTGGGCCCGCACCTCCGCCTCCGGCGCGTCCGGGGCGAGCAGCAGGCGGTCGCGGACCTTGCCCGCCACCTGCACCACCACCTCGACCAGCGCCCGCGCGGTCAGCGCCGGGTCGGCGACCGGCCACGCCTGGTGGTGGACCGAGTAGTCGCCGCCCAGCCGCTCCCACAGCTCCTCGGCCACGAACGGCGTGCTGGGGGCCATCAGCAGGGCGAGGGTGCGCAGCGCCTCGCGCCACTCGGGGGTGCGGGCGACCGCCGTCCCCTTCAGGCGCATCAGCTCGTTCACGAACTCGATCAGGGCGGCGACCATCGTGTTGAACTGGAAGTCGTCAAGGTCCGTCGTCACCCGCTCGACGGTGCGGTGGGTGAGGCGGCGCAGCGCGTCGGCCTCCTCCGGGGCCGTCCCGTCGAACGGGCCGTCGGCCGTCTCCTGGACCACGGTCCACGCCCGGCGGATGAACTTCTGCATGCCGTCGAGGCCGCGGTTGTTCCACGGCCCGCCCTGCTCCCACGGCCCGAGGTACATCAGGTGCAGCCGCAGCGTGTCCGCGCCGTACTCGCGGACGAGGTCGTCCGGGGCGACCTGCGTCCCCCGGCTCTTGCTCATCTTGGTCCCCTCCTCGGCCAGGATCATCCCCTGGTTGCGGAGGCGGAGGAACGGCTCGCCGTGCTCGACCAGCCCGAGGTCGCGGCAGACCTTGGTGAAGAAGCGGGCGTAGAGCAGGTGCAGGATGGCGTGCTCGATCCCCCCGCAGTAGAGGTCGACCGGGGTCCACGCCGCCGCCTTGGCCGGGTCGAACGGGCCGCTGACGTCGTCCGGGCTGGTGTAGCGGAACCAGTACCACGAGGAGTCGACGAAGGTGTCCATCGTGTCGGTCTCGCGCCGGGCGGGGCCGCCGCAGCGCGGGCAGGCGGTGTGCAGGAAGGCGGCGTGGCTGACCAGCGGGCTCTGCCCGGTCGGCGTGAACTCGGCGTCGAGCGGCAGCTCCACCGGCAGCTGGTCGTCCGGCACCGGCACGATGCCGCAGGCGTCGCAGTAGACGACCGGGATCGGCGTGCCCCAGTAGCGCTGGCGGGAGATCAGCCAGTCGCGCAGCCGGTAGGTGACCTCCGCCTCGCCGCGGCCGCTCTCGGCCAGCCAGGCGACGATCTCCGGCACCTGCTCCGGCACGCGCTTGCCGGTCATCGGGCCGGAGTTGACCAGCACGCCGTCGCCGGCGTAGGCCTCGGTCATCGTCGCCGGGTCGAGCGGCGGCTCCCCCTCCGGCTGGACGACGACCCGGATCGGCAGGTCGAAGGCGCGGGCGAAGTCGAAGTCGCGCTGGTCGCCGCTCGGCACCGCCATGATCGCGCCGGTGCCGTAGCCCATCAGGACGTAGTCGGCGATCCAGACCGGGATCCGCTCGTCGGTCACCGGGTTGACCGCGTAGCCGCCGGTGAAGACGCCCGTCTTCGGCCGGGTCGCGTCGGTCGACTGCCGCTCGATCTCCGACTGCCGCCGGGCCTGCTCGACGTAGGCCTCGACCGCCGGCCGCTGCGCCTCGCTGGTGATCGCGGGCACCAGCGGGTGCTCCGGGGCGAGGACCATGAAGGTCGCGCCCCAGACGGTGTCGGGCCGGGTGGTGAAGACCTCCAGATCGTCGCCGGTCTCCAGCCGGAAGCGGAGCCGAGCCCCCTCGGAGCGGCCGATCCAGTTGCGCTGCATCGTCTTAACCCGCTCGGGCCAGTCGAGCGGCTCGGCGTCGCGCAGCAGTTCCTCGGCGTAGTCGGTGATCCGGAAGTACCACTGCTCGAGGTCGCGGCGGTAGACCTCGCTGCCGCAGCGCTCGCAGACGTTGCCCTCCAGCACCTGCTCGTTGGCGAGCACGGTCTGGTCCTTCGGGCACCACCAGACCGCGCCGTTGGCCCGGTAGGCCAGCCCCCGCTCCAGCATCCGCAGGAAGAGCCACTGGTTCCAGCGGTAGTACTCCGGGGTGCAGGTGACGACCTCGCGCGACCAGTCGATCATCGCCCCCATCTGCCGGTACTGGGCCCGCATGGTGGCGATGTTGTCGAAGGTCCAGGCGGCGGGGTGGATCCGGTTGCGGATGGCGGCGTTCTCGGCGGGCAGGCCGAAGGCGTCGAAGCCCATCGGGAAGAGGACGTTGCGGCCCCGCATCCGCTGCAGGCGGGCGAAGACGTCCGGCACGGCGAAGGCGTACCAATGGCCGACGTGGAGGATGCCGGAGGGGTACGGGTACATGGTCAGCGAGTACCACTTCTCCCCCGGCGCGTCGTCGCGCACCCGGTAGAGGTCGTCGGCCTCCCAGCGGTCGCGCCACTTGCGCTCGATCGCCCGCGGGTCGTAGCGCTCGACCCGGTTCGCCAGCCCTGCCTCGGCCATCGCCGTCCTCCCACCCTGCCCGCCCGTCGCCGCGCGGCGGGCACGAAAAAGCCTTCCGCCCCGACAGGGACGGAAGGCTGCTCGCGCTCCCGCGGTACCACCCTGGTTGACCGTCGCCGCCCGAGCCTTGGTGGAGCTGAGGGGACTCGAACCCCTTACCTCAACACTGCCAGTGTTGCGCTCTCCCGGATGAGCTACAGCCCCGGGGACACTCGGCGGCGGACCGCCCACTCTCGGCCCGGTAACGGGGGCAATCCGGCGACGGCTGCCGGGGAGCCCCGGGTCACCGTCACGGCTCGCGGGCGAGTTCGGCCCGGTCGCGTCGCCTCGCACCAGCCGGCGACTCTCTGCGGTGGGAGGGCCTACTACTCCCGGTCAGCGCCTGCCGGCCCGTCGGCCGGCCTCGTGTTGCGCGCCCGCGCG
>JBDHWC010000325.1:0-2934 GCA_039809985.1 Thermomicrobiales bacterium
GGGCAGGCTCCGCCACGACCGGCACCACCGCGACGACCCGCGCCCGCCGGGGGTCGCTGCTGGCGGTCGCGCTGCTCCTGCTGCTCGGGGCGGTCGCGCCGGCCGTCTTCGGCCCCCGCGAGACCAGCGCCGCCCGCCGTTCGCCGGCGACCACGATCCTCGACAGCCGACTCCGCGACGCCCCCGGCCGCAAAGGGAAGACCGTTCTCCGGGTCGCCGCCGAGACCGGGCTGTTCGTCACCGGCCGGGCCGAGCAGGGGTACTACCCGGTCAGCCTCGGCGGCGTGCGGGGATGGCTGCCGACCGGCTCGGTCGCCGTCGTCGTCGACGCGGCGGGGAAGGACGCGCCCGCCGACCCGCCGGCCGCCGGCGCCGCGTCTGCCGACCGCGCGGGAGGCCGCTCGCGACACGGGCGGACCGCCCTCCGGACGCGGACCAAGGTCAACCTGCGGCAGGAGCCCGGAGCCGACGCGCCGGTGCTGGAGACACTGCCCCGCGGCACGCGGGTCAAGCAGCGGCAGGAGCAGCGCGACGGCTGGGTGCGAGTCAGCGCGGCCGGCCGGGACGGCTGGCTGCTCGGCACCTACCTGACCGCGGGCGCGGGCGGCCGTCGGGCGCAGAAGGCGGCGGGCGACCAGCCGGCCTACCGGCGCGGGGAGATCGTCCAGTTCATCTACGCCGCGGCCGACCAGTACGGGCAGTCGCGGGAGGACATGCTGCGGGTCGCCCGCTGCGAGTCGGACCTGGTGCCGACCGCGACGAACAAGCAGGGCGGCTCCTACGGCATCTTCCAGTTCAAGACCCAGACGTGGCTGTCGACCCCCTACGCCGCCGACGACATCTTCGACCCCCGCGCCAACGCCCTCGCCGCCGCCTGGATGTGGGCGCAGGGCAAGAAGGGGGCGTGGGTCTGCCAGTAGCAGGACACGGGGGACGTTGCGAGCGTGGCACCCCGCCCGTGGTACGATGGAACGGATGTTCGCCCCGCGCGAACCAGGAGCGGAGCCGATGATCACCTACGTCGCGGGAAACCTTCTCCTCTCGCCGGCCCAGACGCTGGTGAACACGGTCAACACCGTCGGCGTGATGGGGAAGGGGATCGCCAAGGAGTTCCGCGAGGCCGTGCCCGGCCTCTTCGAGGCGTACGCCGCCCGCTGCGCCAGCGGCGAGCTGACGGTCGGTCGGCTCCATCTTCACCGGACGCCGCACAAGTGGGTGCTCAACTTCCCGACCAAGCGACACTGGCGCGCGCCGTCTCGGCTCGAGGACATCGAGGCGGGTCTCGTCGCCTTCGCCGAGCGGCACGAGACGCACGGGATCGCCAGCGCCGCCTTCCCGCAGCTGGGCTGCGGCCATGGCGGCCTCGACTGGGAGTCGCAGGTGCGGCCGCTGATGGAGCAATACCTTGCCCCGCTGCCGATCCCGATCCTGGTCCACGTGCGCACGCCGGAACCGGACGCCGCGGCCCGGCGCGGTGGAGAGGCGGTCGCGGCGTGGCTGCAAGGGAGGCCCGGACCGGTGGGCTACGACGTCTTCCTCGAGGACCTCGGCCTTCCGCCCGCCTCGCCGCTGCTGCCCGACGAGTTCCCCGAGGACACGCCGCTGTTCGACCTCTGGCGGGAGATCGTGCAGACCGGTCTGGTCTGGCAAACCTCGCTTCCGTTTGAACTGAGCGCTGGCGGGCGGGCACTGCCTCCGTACCTCGAGTCGATTCATGCGGTTATCATGCCGGGTGCGGACGAAGTGCGCCGCCCGGTTGCCGACCTCCTGGCTGAGCCGGGCGCGCTGGCGCTTCTGCACGTGCCGCCGATCGAGGGGCAGCCCGCATGGACCGCAAGCCCGACGCCGACGCCATCGCAGCTTTCCTTGACCGCCTAGCGCGCGAGCCGTGGCTTGAGAAGCAGCAACGGGACTGGTCGCGATTCCTGTTCCACATCACGGACGTTCGGAACGCCGCGTCGATCCTGCACGCCGGGATGCTCTACTCGCGCCGCGAGGCCGTCCGGCGCGGGCTGATGGTCAATGACCAAGCCGCCGATTCGGTGATGGCGAAAACCCGGCTGGCGGATCAGTCCTACGCTCGTCTCTACTTTCGGCCACGGACCCCGACGGCATGGCACAACGAAGGCATCCGGAAGCCGCGCGATCTCGCGTACCGCAGTGCGCACTGCCCGGTCCCGGTGGCGTTCGCGTTCGACGCGAAGGATGTCCTGACCCGGGCCGATGTGTGGTTCAGCGACCAGTCGGTGGCGCATCGCGACGCGCGCGTGGGGCAGGATGCCGCCTTCCTCGAGTTGCTGCCGTGGAAGGACGTCTACTCCCTCCTGCCGGCCAACGTTCCCGCCAAGCACGCCGAAGCCCTCGTTCCCGACGGCCTGCCGCTCGACAGCACGACTTGGGTGTTCACCCGGTCGGCGGCGGAACGGACGACGCTCCTGACCCTGACTGGCGATTGCGGCGGCATCAGCCCCACCTGCACCGAGATTCGGTCCCGCATCCGGGTCAACGAGAAATCAAGCCTCTTCTTCCGGAGATGGACGTACATCGACGTGATCCGGGTGGAGCGCGATTACCTCGCGGTTCAGTTCAATTCGGGCACGGAGAGCCCCGGTCCGTTCGAGGTCTCGCTCACGTGGACTTCGGACGTCCACGCGCCGCCGTTGTCGGAATCCGTGCCCGGTGTCACGGCGAGGGGCGTTTGGCGTCACGTGCTCCCGGCCGACTGCGCTGACAGGCCGTTCCGGCTCCGGATCGACCTCGACGGCCACCTTGCGTTCCTCGGCGGCCTGGATCCGCTCCCCGACGTCGTGTTCTGATCGGCAGCGAACCTGGCTCCTACCCCAGTGCCAGCCGGATTCCCGCCAGCGGCAGGCCGTGCAGCCGGGTCGACCAGACTTGGCCGGGGGCGATCGGGAAGGCCTTGGTCAGGGTGCC
>JBDHWC010000326.1:0-2933 GCA_039809985.1 Thermomicrobiales bacterium
CGCGCAGCGGCAACCCGGGGGTCCGGGGGAGGGCTTGGCCCTCTCCCGGGCACATTGCTCCCCCTCTCCCATCGCCATGGGAGAGGGGGCTGGGGGGTGAGGGAGCCCCGGAGCACCCGGCCGCGAGGTACGGCCGCCGCTTCCGAACGGATACCTCCCCTTGTCAGCCCTCGCAAGGGGAGAAGGGGCTGGGGGGGGGGTGAGGGAGTCCCGACCACCCCGGCCCCGAGGACCAGAACCGCCTCCCAACCACCATCCCCGCTCCCCGGCGTGCCGCCGGCGGCCCGCTCGCGAGAGAATGGGCCGAGCACGCGGGCGCGCCAGCGCCCCGACACCGCGCGACGGAGGAGAGGGATGGCGACGCACCGGCTGGAACCGAACCGGTGGTGGAACACGATCGGGCCCCACGCGCCCGCGCTGCGGGTGGCCGACGGCGACACCGTCGTCGCCCAGACGCTCGACGCCGCCGGCGTCGACCGCGACGGCGTCGACCAGGCCGGCAGCCCCAACCCGATGAGCGGCCCGGTCTACGTCGAGGGGGCCGAGCCGGGCGACGCCCTCCACGTCACCATCGAGGCGCTCGTCCCCACCCGCGACAACGGCTGGGGCCGCAACACCCTCGCCCACAACGTCGTCGAGCCGGAGGCCGTGCTGGCGATGCCGGAGCGCGTCAAGGTGCTCTGGGGCATCGACCGCGAGGCGGGCCTCGTCCGCCTGCGCGCCCCCTTCGCCGGCGGCGAGCTCGTCCTGCCGCTGGAGCCGATGGTCG
Organism: Thermomicrobiales bacterium; assembly: GCA_039809985.1. Classification (GTDB taxonomy): domain Bacteria; phylum Chloroflexota; class Chloroflexia; order Thermomicrobiales; family UBA6265; genus JAICJJ01. The sequence goes on from JBDHWC010000326.1 coordinate 770, forward strand.
GCTGCTTCGGCGTCGCCCCCGAGCTCGGGCAGGCGATCTCGACCGCCACCAGCGGCGCCCACGGCGGCAACATGGACTGGCGCGGCTTCAAGCCGGGCGCGTCGGTCGCCTTCCCGGTCCACGAGCCGGGCGCGCTCTTCTTCCTCGGCGACGGCCACGCCCGGCAGGGCGACGGCGAGATCACCGGCACCGGCGTCGAGACCAGCTTCGAGATGACCGTCACCCTCCGCGTCCAGAAGGGGCGGACCATCGCCTGGCCGCGCGGCGAGGACGCCCGCGGCATCTTCACCGTCGGCAACGCCCGCCCGCTCGACCAAGCCCTCCAGCACGCCGCCACCGAGATGCTGGCCCGCCTCTGGGAGGAGTACGGCCTCGACCGCGCCGCCGCCAGCATCCTGATCGGGATGGCGGTCGAGCTCGAGGTCGCCAACATGTTCAACCCCGCCTACAGCGTCGTCTGCCGCCTCCCCCACGACGTCCTGCCGCCCCGCGTCGACCAGCCCCCGAGGGGATAGGGGACGAGGGGATAGGGGATTGGGAGGACGGGCGGCGGCGACGGCTTGACGCCGCTCACCGCACAGCGTTCGCTCTCCCAATCCCCAATCCCCAATCCCCAATCCCCAATCCCCAATCCTCCGCTGTAACACTCCGGGCCCTCGCCACGTTCTCTCGACAACGGGGGCGCGACGGGCGCGGGTGCTCCACCTCTGCTCCTCCTTGCCCGAGCCTGCCGCGCCTCCGGCCCCGTTCCGTCCCGTGCGCGAGGAGGGTGCGCAATGCGACGTGCCGTCGGCTCGCTCGTCCTGGCGCTGGCATTGCTGCGGCTGCTGGCCCCGCCCGGCCCGGTCGCCGCCACGCCGCCCACCGGGCCGGGACAGCCGGCGACCGGGCCGGGCGGGGCGGCGACGCCGTTCGCGCGCTCGGTCGCGACGCACATCGGCGACCCGCGGCTCGGCGTCTGGCTGTTCGAGCCGGCCGACCCGCTGGCCGACGCGCCGAAGGCGCAGGTCGACGGGCCGCGGCCGGTCCTGGTCTTCCTCAGCGGCTGCTGCGGCGACCCGCCCCTGCTCGACTCCTGCCCGAACACCTGCCACGGGCCGTGGTTCGACCACCTCGCCCGGATGGGGGACATCGTCGTCTTCCCGATCTTCCGGGGCGACCACGGCGAGGAGGACGTCGCCGCCGGCGTGCGCGCCGCGCTCGCCGAACTGGCGAAGCCGGGTCACGCCCCGCCCGACCTCTCCCGGGTCGCCCTCTTCGGCTGGTCGTGGGGTGGGTACCTCGCGGCGAACTACGCCGCGACCGCCGCCGCCAACGGCCTGCCGGTGCCGCGCGCGATCCTGCTCTACGCGCCGGGCTGCGGCGAGGGGTGCGTCCTGCGCGACCTCGCGTCGGTGCCGTCGTCCACCCGGCTGCTGATGGTCGTCGGCAGCGACGACGACATGGCCGGCGAGGACGGCGCCAAGCAAGTCTGGGCCGCCCTGCCGCAGATCCCGGCGACCCAGCGGGCCTACGTCCGGCTGATCGGCGACCGCCACGGCGAGCCGCCGCTGATCACCGACCACACCGTTCCCGCCATCCCCGACCCCTCCGACACCGAGGCGTGGGCGGCGCTCGACGCGCTCGACTGGTACGGCCTCTGGCGTCCGCTCGACGCCCTGCTGACCTGCACCTGGTCCGGCGTCGACTGCGACCTCGCCCTCGGCGACAGCCCGCAGCGGGCGTTCATGGGCACGTGGAGCGACGGCGTGCCGGTCGCCCCGGCGGTGGTCGTGCCCGACCCCGGGCCGCCGTCGGTGCCGAACCCGGTCCCGCGCGGGTGAGAAGGCGTCGACGGGCCTGCTCGGCGCGCGGCCGTGCCCCCGGCCGTCGCCCGGCGTCGCCGCGCGACGCGGTCGCTCGCGCGTCGGCGTAACAATGCCCGCCCTGCCGCCGTCCTCTTGAGTGACGGCGACGCGTCGACCCGCGCCAGCGTCCCCGACGCGTGCCCCGCTCCTCGTTCTCGTCAGAGCCAGCCCGGAGCGTGCCCGATGCGACGATGCCTCCTCGTCCTCGTGCTCCTGACCACCTTCCCCCTCCTGCTGGCCCGTCCGATCCCCGGCGCGGCCGACCCGGCCACCCCGGAGGCGACCGCCGCGCCGCCCGCGCCGCCGACCCAGCCGGC
>JBDHWC010000327.1:0-2928 GCA_039809985.1 Thermomicrobiales bacterium
AGAGGGGGCTGGAGGTGAGGGTCGTCCCGGCGGGACACGCCGCGCTATGCAAGTGCCGTCATCGATCAGAGACCTCTTGCTGTCAGACGGCAGCGGAAGAAGGGAAGAAAATGAATCGGGGGAGGGCTTGGCCCTTCCCCACCCCCCGGATCGCCGCGCTGAGGCGGCGTTCCCAACGAGATCCCCTTTCGGACCGTGCCGGGAGAACGGAAGTCGCTGGCCCGAGAGACGGCCAATCCCTCCCTCCGGCCCCCGAGTTGCCGCTTTCCAACGGATACCTCCCCCTGCCAGCGGCGGCGACGGGACAGGGTGAGAAACAGGCTCGGGGGAGGGCCAAGCCCTCCCCCGAACCCCCAGTTGCCGCGGCGCGGCTGCCTCCCGGCGGGAGCCGAACCCTGATAGGGGAATGGCGGCCGGTCGCCTCTCGTTCACCAGCACTGCCGGGTTACGCCACGCCGGCCTCCTCCTCAAAGGCCGCCGGCTCGGCCTCCTCCGCCCAGGGCGGCAGGCGGAGCAGCGCTTCCGGGGCGTCGTCGGCGGCGACGCGGCAGCGCCGGACCATGCCGCAGCCGTTGCAACGGTGGACGACCACCTGCTCGCCGTCGCGACGAAAGGCGGTCCCGACCGGGGCCATCAGCGCCCGACAGGGGTTCTCGCGGTCGCCCGGCCGCCGCAGGTCGACGTGGCGCGAGGTCAGGCAGAACGGGCAGTGGTTGCGGTGCCTCCCCCCGAAGACGGTCGGGCCGACGAAGGCGCGGCAACGGCCGCACTTGAAGGTCGCGTTCTCGTGCCGCCGGGTCCGTGGCCGGAGCGGGGGCGGTTCCGCCGCCGGGTTCCGGCGGGCAGGCTCCCGCGCCGGGCGGGCCGGCGGCAGGTCAAGGTCGTCGCCGGCCAGCAGGCCGTCGATCGCGTCGCGCGTGATGGATGGCAATTGATGGTCCTCCGACGATCGCAGGGCGCGTGGTCGCGCGAACGGTCGCTCCGAGGACAAGGACGGTGGGTTGCATGGGTCCCTCCGGGGGAACGGCGCAGGCACTGCCGGACACGGCGAGGCCCGCCCGAGCGAATCGGTCGCGTCGCAGGCGCGACGAGACCCGACAGCGAGCGAAGGCGGACGCCGTGCGTTCAGAGGGACGAGTTAGGCGAGGAGGTCCGGGGCGTGGCCCCGCGGGAACTAGCGGGTCGTCCGTCTCGCGCGCACGGCATCGGCCAAGGCAAGGATCAGGGGAGTGGACATGGATGCTGCCTCCGGCGTGCGGTAAGGTGGCCCGAGTCGGCGCAGCGCGCGCCGACGGCGGAAGCCTACGCGAACCGGTTCCCCCGGTCAAACCGAGGCCGCCGTGCCCCGCCGATCGTCCGGGAGGCTGACGAGCAATGTCCCGCTCGAACCCGTGGCTCCTCGTCCTGCTCGGCGCGGCGGTGGTCGTGCTGGCGGTGGTCCTGACCGTGCAGGGACTCGGCGTCTCCGGCACGGGCAGCACCTTCAGCCCGGGACGGCTGATGGTCGGAGGGCTCGGCTTCGCGATCGGCCTGATCCTGGTCGGCAACGGCGCGTGGAAGCTGAAGCAGGACTAGGCCGACCCGGACGCCGGGGCCCGCCCCGCCCGGTCGCGCCGTGAGGCCGCGAGACGGCACGCCGGCTGACCGCGACCGGGACCACGCGAACGACCCGTCCCCCCGCCTCGCCTTCCGCGCCCCGTCGCACTCGCCGCGCCCGTGGCCTTGGTTCGCCGCGCTCTGGCTGGTCGCCCTCGTGCCGCTGCTGGCGCGGCTCGGCGAGGTGCCGCCGTTCCCCTACAACTGGGAGGCGTACACTGGCTGGCACCTCCTCGACGGCTGGGTCGACCAGCCGCCCGACCCCGGCCGCGTCCTCGCCCTGACCGACGGCCTGATGACCGACAGCGGTCAAGGGCCGCTGGTCGGGCTGCCGGCGTGGCTCGGCGTGCAGGTCGGCGGGGTCGGCCTCTGGTCGCTGCGGACCCCGGTCGCGCTCGTCGCCGCGCTCGCGGTGCCGCTCCTCTGGCTGGCGGGACGACGGCTGCTGCCGGGGCGAACCGCGCTCCTCGCCGCGCTGCTGCTCGCCGCCGCCGCCCCGTTCCTCTTCTACGGCCGAACCGCGACCCTCGTCGGCATCTCGCTCGTGCCAGAACTGCTGGCACTGCTGGCGCTCGCCGGCACGCTCGCCGCGGCGAGCGCCGTGGCGGGCTGGCGCTGGCTTGCTCTCCTCCAGCTCTCGCTCCTCGCCGGCGAGTACGCCTACGCCCCGGTCCGGCTCCTCTGGCCGGTCTCGGTCGTCGCGCTCGCCGCCGCGCTGGCCGCCGACCGGGACCGGGGCCGCGACCGGGCTCGGTGGCGGGCGGGGGCGCTGCTCCTGACCGCGACCCTGCTCCCCGTCGCGCTCGTCGCCATCGGCTGGGCCACCGGCAGCGCCGACCCGGCGACCGCCGCCACCGGCTACTTCAACGCCCGCGGCGAGCAGGTGCTGGCGAGCGGGTTCGTCGACGACGAGGTGCTCCGCGCCCTCGCGCCGGAGGGCGACGGCAGCGCCGCCACGGCCTCCGGCCCCGAGCTCGTCGCCGGCCTCGTCGGCCGCAACGGCAGCGTTCTCGCCAACCTGCTCGCCGACCGCGACACCCGGCCGATCGTCACCGACCAATGGAACGAGCAGGGCCGCCTCTGGCCCGCGCCAGTCGGCGTCGCCTTCGTCCTCGGCCTGCTGCTCGCGCTTTGGCAGTCGGTGCGCCGCCGCCCGGAATTCGGTCTGCTCCTGCTCGCGGCCGCGGCGCTCACCCTGCCGCTGCTGCTGACGACCAAGGTTCACGTCGGCCGACTGCTGCCGGCGCTGCCGTTCCTGCTGCTCCTCGCCGCGGTCGGGGCCGACGCCGCGGGGTCCGGGCTGGCGCGCACGGCCGACGCGGTCCTCGGCGG
>JBDHWC010000328.1:0-2916 GCA_039809985.1 Thermomicrobiales bacterium
GTTCCGGCCCGGAATCGTACCAACGATCGGCGGCGGCCCGGGCCGCGCCCTGCTAGGATGGCGCACCCTCGGCGGCCCGGGCGACGGCGCCCGCGACACGGCCCGCCGGCGGCCAGCAGGAAGGGAGCGCAGATGAGCAGCGACGCGACCGGCAGCGGCTCCAGCCGCCGACGGTTCCTCGTGCGCGGGGCCGCGGCCGGCGGGCTCGTCGTCGCCGGCGGCGCGATGCGGGGTGCCGGTCCGACCCTCGCCCAGGAGAACCTCAGCGGCAAGCTGAAGGAGGTGATCGACCGCGGCAAGCTGGTGGTCGGCACCGGCAGCACCAACCCGCCGTGGCACTACGAGGACGCCGACGGCCAGCTCGTCGGCTTCGACATCGAGATGGCGAAGCTGCTGGCCCGGGGCCTCTTCGACCTGACCGACGACCAGATGGCGAACCGCGACGAGTGGTCGAAGTACCTCGAGCTCGTGGTCCAAGCCTCCGACGCCCGGATCCCGAACCTCGTCTCCGACAAGATCGACATCGTCTGCCAGTTCATGACCGTCACCCCGGCCAGGGCCCGGCAGGTCGCCTTCACGATCCCCTACTATCGGGAGGCGGTCGCGCTGCTGCTGCCGAAGGACTCGCCCTACGCCAGCACCGCCGACATGGCCGGCAAGAAGACGCGGATCGCCATCCTCGAGAACCCGACCGCGGTGGCGATGGTCCACAACGGCGTCGCCGACGCCGACGTCCAGACCTTCGACTCGGTCGCCAACTCGGTCCTCGCCCTCGACTCCGGCCGGGTCGACGCGACGGCGATCGACCTCTCGACCGCGCAGTACAAGGTGCTGCAGTCGCCCGACAAGTACAAGGTCTCGACCGACTCGTGGCAGCCGCAGACCTACGCCTTCGCCGTCAAGCCGGAGGAGCAGCGCTGGCTGAACTGGGTCAACACCGCCCTCCACGAGTACCTCGTCGGCCTCGACTTCCAGTACTACCAGAAGGCGTTCAAGGAGAACTTCGGCGTCGAGCTCGCGCCGCCGCCGGCCGGATTCCCGGTCGAGTACAAGTAGGCCGCTGACGCCCCGCGGCGGCGCCGGTGTCGGCGCCGCCGCGGGGCGCGCGCGCAGGCGGGGCGTTCGGGCGTGGACCTCAACTTCGCCGTCATCCTCCGCTACCGGGAGGACATCGTCTTCGGGCTGCTCCTCGCGCTGAAGGTGGCGGCGATCGGGCTCGCCCTAGCGACGGTGATCGGCCTGCTGACCGCGTTCGCCCGCACCTCCGGCCGGCGCTGGCTGAGCGTGCCGTCGGCCGCCTACGTCGAGTTCATCCGCAACGTGCCGCTGCTGCTGCTGATGTTCATCTTCTATTTCGGCTTCCCGATGTTCGCCTACAAGTCGCTGCCCCGCTGGCTGGCCGACCTGCTGGTGCTCGACGCAGAGTGGTCGGTGATCGTGGCGATGGCAATCTACGGCGGGGCCTACCTGTCGGAGGTGTTCCGGGCCGGCATCCTCTCGGTCGGCCGCCGCTACCTCGACGCCGGCCGCTCGCTCGGCCTCGGCGGCCTCGGCATCGCCCGCTTCATCACCATCCCGATCATGCTGCGGACGGTGCTGCCGTCGCTGTCGAACACCTTCATCTCGCTGTTCAAGGACACCTCGCTGGCGGCGGCGATCTCGCTGCCGGAACTGACCTTCGCCGCCCGCAAGATCAACACCGACACCTTCCACACCTTCGAGGCGTGGATCACCGTCGGCGCGATCTACCTCGCCACCTCGTACGCCATCGCGCTGACGATGCGCTGGGTGGAGCGGCGCGCCCGCTGGAGCCTGTAGGACCGCCATGCAGGTGGTGATCGACAACTTCCCGCTGATGCTGCGCGGCCTCCGGGTGACGCTCGCGCTGGCGGCCGTCGTCATCGTCAGCGGCACGCTGCTCGGGCTGCTGGCCGGCGTCGCGCTGCTCTACGGCCCGCGCTGGCTGCGGGCGCTGCTGCGGCTCTACGTCGACGTCCTGCGCGGCACCCCGCTGCTGGTCCAGCTCTTCCTGATCTTCTACGGGCTGCCGGTGGTCGGCATCCCGGTCACCAACTTCTGGGCGGTGGTCGTCGGCCTCTCCCTCTTCTGCACTGCCCACGTCGCCGAGATCGTCCGCGGCGCGGTCGCCGCGGTGCCGAAGGGGCAGTGGGACGCAGCCCGGGCGATCGGCCTCACCTTCGGCCCGACGCTGCGCCACGTGATCCTGCCGCAGGCGGTGCCGACCGCGCTGCCGCCGTGGACCAACACCGCGGTCGAGATGGTGAAGGGAACCTCGCTCGCCTACCTGCTGAGCGTCTCCGACCTGCTCTTCGCGACCCAGAACATCGTCGAGCGGACGGGCGAGGCGATGCCGCTCTACATCGCCGCCGCGCTCATCTACTTCGTCGTCAACTTCGGCCTCTCCCGGCTGGTCATCTGGCTGGAGCGGCGGATGCGCTACGCGACCTGAGCGGGTCGCGCCGGGCGCGGGAGGTGCGGGAGCCGATGGCGTCGCCCATGGTCGAGATCGCCGACGTCCGCAAGCGGTTCGGCGAGCACGAGGTGCTGAAGGGGGTGAGCGTCGACATCGCCCCCGGCGAGGTGGTCTGCGTCATCGGCCCGAGCGGGTCGGGCAAGACGACGCTGCTGCGCTGCATCAACTTCCTCGAGCGCTACGACGCCGGCCGGATCGTGGTCGACGGCCACCTCGTCGGCTATCGCGAGCAGGGCGGCCGGCTGGTGCCGGCCAAGGAATCGGAGGTCGCCCGGCTGCGGGCCGAGACGGCGATGGTCTTCCAGCAGTTCAACCTCTTCCCGCACATGACCGCGCTGCAGAACGTCTCCTTCGGCCCGATCCGGGTCCGCAAGGTGGCCCCGGCGCAGGCGAACGAGCGGGGCCGCGAACTGCTGGCCCGG
>JBDHWC010000329.1:0-2911 GCA_039809985.1 Thermomicrobiales bacterium
GGGCGACGAGGAGGTCGGGCGACGGCTGCCCGGCGAGGGCGGCGGCGACGTGGGCGAGGTTCCCGTCCGCGTTGCCCGGCTCGGGCGCGAACTGCAGGGCGGCGAAGCGGAACGCGCCGCCCGCCGGCAGGGCGCGCCGGCCGTAGAGCCCGTGCATCTCGTCCGGCGGCCAGAGGTAGCGGTTGAGGGTCAGGTCGCCGTAGGCGTCGGGGCGGCGGTCGGCGAGGAGGTCCTCGCCGCGGCGGGGGTCGGGCCGCTTGTCGCGGGCGCGGGCGAGGTCGATCTCGGCGAGGACGACGCCGTCGCCCGTGTCGCGGCTGGCGGCCACCGCGCCGTCGGGGGCGATGACGCAGGAGCCGCCGTCGAACTGGACGCCGCGCTCGACCCCCCAGCGGTTGGCGGCGACGAACCAGACGCCGCTCTCGGCGGCCCGGGCCATCCACGTCGGCGAGGGGGCCTTCTCCCCCAGCCAGTTGGTCGGGAAGGCGATCAGGTCGGCCCCCCGCACGGCGGGGACCCGGGTCGCCTCCGGGTAGGTGGCGTCCATGCAGATCGCCATCGCGATCCGGCCGAGCGGGGTGTCGAAGACGGGGAGGCCGAGGTCGCCGTCCTTGGCCCAGCGCGGCTCGGAGACGAAGGCGTGCGTCTTCCGGTAGACGCCGGCGACGCCGTGCGGGCCGACCAGCACCGCGCTGTTGTAGAAGACGCCGGTGGCGGGGGCGACCTCCGGCAGCGAGACGACGACCCAGCAGCCGCGGCGGGCGCAGAAGGCGGCGAAGCGGTCGGTGGTCGGGCCGGGGACCGGCTCGACCTCGGGCGCGACCTCGGCCCGGTCGTGCCAGCAGTAGCCGGTGGTGCCGAGCTCGGGGGTGACGATCAGTTTCGCGCCGCGCTCGGCGGCCTCCTCGCAGAGGTCGAGCAGGCGGGCGACGTTCGCCTCCTTGGCGAACATCGTCGGCTCGAACTGGACCGCGGCGGCGAGGTAGCGATCAGCGGACGGGTTGGCAGGGGGCATCGGGCACTCCGGGCCGAGGGCGCGCGGGGACGACAAGCGGATTGTAGGGGCGGTCGGGGCCGGCGGCGCGGGCGGCGGAACAGAATCTCCGCCGCCAGCGTCTTTCCTGCCAACCGCGCTGACTGGGGGAGGTCTCCGTCGGGAAGCGGCCGCGCCGCGGCAATTGGGGGTTCGGGGGAGGGCTTGGCCCTCCCCTGAGCCTGGTTCTCCCCCTCTCCCGCCGCCGCGGGAGAGGGGGCTGGGGGGTGAGGGCCGTCCCGGCGGTCCCGGTCGCGAGACGCGGACACCGCTACCCGTTGGACACCTGCCCTGTCAGGCCAATCAAGGGGATCGCGCCCCGGCACGGACGGATCGGGGCTGAGTCGAAAGACCGGCGCGACGGGTCGCCGGCGGTCCCGAACCAACGTTCGGAGAGCATCTTTGAGCACGAGATGCTCTACGAGGCGAACAACTAAGTCCTGACGACGCCGCCGCACCCGTCCGGCGGCCCGCCGGGCTCGACTGTTCCGCGCTCCTTCCTGACTGCCACGGACGACGAGGTCCGCGTTCACGCAAGGGGGCGACATGGCCATCCGGATCCGTTCCCGCCACCTGCCGCGTCGTCGGCGCGAGACCGCCGGCCGTGCCCGCGCCCGGACGTCGGCGCGCTCGGCCCCCTGGGCCGCCGGGCTGGCCGCCGTGCTCGCCCTCCTCGTCCTGCTCGCGGCCGGGCTGCCGTCGGCCGGAGCAGCGGCGCAGGCGCGGCGGGCGGTCTTCGAGCGGTTCGACCCGCTGCTGGTGGTGGGGACGGACGGGACGTTCCACGTCTACGAGCGGATGGTGGTCCGCTTCGAGGGCGGGCCGTTTCATCAGGGCGAGCGGACGATCCCGCTGGCGCGAACCTCGGGCATCGCCAGATTCACGCTGCGCGAGGAGTTCGCGGACGGCACTCCCCCCCGGACCTACCACCTGATTCCGGACGCGAGCGAGACCAGCGAGCCGGGCCGCTTCGCGGTGGCCCGGCAGGGGAGCGACCTGCGGCTGACCTGGGGCTTCCCGGAGTCCTCGGACCAGACGCGCACCTTCGTCCTCTCGTACGACGCGCTCGACGCGCTCCGCTCCTACCCCGACGAGACGCCGCCGAACCAGCAGATCTGGTGGATGCCGGTCGGGGCCGACCTGACGCGGCAGACCCCGGTCGAGCAGGCGGTGGCGATGGTCGTGCTGCCGTCCGCGGTCGACCCGGCCGAGACCGTGCTGGCGACCAACGAGCTGGTCGAGCCGGTGACGACGCGGACGCAGGACGGCCGCACGTTCGTCTGGAAGCACGGGGCGTTCGCGCCGGGCGCGTCGCTGGAGGTGCGGCTGCAGGTGCCGCCGCTGGTCGACGCGCCCGTCCCGGCGTGGCAGGCAGCGGACGACCGGGCGCGGCAGGCGGCCGAGCAGGCCGACGCGAGGCGGAAGGCGGCGAGCGCCGTGCTGGCCGCGCTGGCCCTGCTGCTGGCGGTCGGCGGCGGTGTCGGCAGCTACATCCTCTGGTACCTGCACGGCCGTGACCCGGTCGGCGCGGTCGTCCCCAGCTTCCTGACGAAGCCGCCGGACGACCTGCCGCCCGGCGCGGTCGGCGCGCTGCTCGACGAGCGGGTCGACCACCGCGACGTGGTGGCCACGATCGTCGACCTCGGCCGGCGGGGGGGGCTGACGATCAGCCCGGTGCTGCCGGCCGGGCAGCACGGCCTGCCCGACTTTCTCCTGACGCGGCAAGACGGCGCGCCGTCCGGCGCGCTCGACGCGGCGGTGCTGGAGGCGCTTTTCGGGGCCGGGTCGCAGCCCGGGGCGACGGTCACGCTCTCGTCGCTCGGCAGGCAGTACGCGGTGGAGTTCCCGGCGATCCGGGCGGCGCTCGACCGCGAGCTG
>JBDHWC010000330.1:0-2903 GCA_039809985.1 Thermomicrobiales bacterium
CGTCGCAGGTCGTCCGGCAGGACGATGCCGCCGGCGTCGGCGGCGCGGGCGATCGCGGCGGCGGTGTCGTCGTCGTCGAGGCCGAGGTCGCGGCGGGCGGCGACGGCGAGCGAGCGCCCCAGACTGGCGCTGACCTGCCCGGCCAGCCCGAGCGGCAGGTCGGGGCTGCCGCGCAGCGCGATCCAGGTGCCGAGCAGCGTCTCGGTGTCGCCGTTGGCGAGGGCGAGCTGCAGTCGCTCGAGCTGGCTGCCGGCATCGCCGGGCCGACCGAGACGGGTGGCGATGTCGGCCATCCGCCGGCCGTGGCGGGCAGCGAGGGCCGGGTCGTCGCCGAGGCGCTCGCGCTGCCAGAGCCGGAGCGCGCCGAGCTCGTCGCCGGCGCGGAGCAGGCCGGCGAGGCGGACGGCGGCAGGTTGCGGCTCGCGTGCGTTGGCCAAGGGCAGCCCCGCGACTGTTCGTACACCGCGCTGCGGGGCGGGGGGCGCGGGTGGTACAGTGTGGTCGGCACCGGGCCAACCCGTCCCGCACCCGGTCTCGCATTGTAGCCGACCCCGGCCCGCTTCCCGGCGAACCGCCCGGGGCCGCCGCGGCAACGGGCGGGCGCGGCCGGTCCAGCCGCCGCCGAACCAAGACGAGGCTTGCGGTGCAGAAGGCGTCCCGGCCGACCTCGGTGCCGGCCCCCTCCGACGACGAACCGAACGGCTGGCGCACCGGCCCGGGCCGGCGCTCGCCGCTGGCCGCGGTCCCCGGCGACCCGAGCGAGATCCAGCGGCTGGCGACGTCGCAGGACGTCGCCGGGATGGCCGAGCAACTGCGCGGCGTCGACCCGCGGGCGGCCGACCGGCTCGACGACCTGTCGGCCGCGCTCGCCAGCAGTGACGCGTCGGCCAGCTGGGCCGACGTCGACCTGCGGCGGGCGTTCAACACCGAGCGGCTTGCCTACGCCCGCGCGGTCGAGGCGATCGGTGGCCCGGCCTCGCGCGCGATCGGCGTCGCCGACCGGGTCCGCAACGTGCTGGTGCTCGTCCCGATCCTGCTGACGTGGTTCGCGCTGGCCGAGGCGTCGCGGGCCTATGCTTCGTACATCACCGCCAACCCGGACGAGGTGCGGAAGCCGTTCCTGCTCCTCTGGGAGAGCGGGTTCGGCGGCCACGTCGGGCCGTTCGCCCCCTCGTTCTCGAAGGTGGCGCTGCTCGACGCGATCCTGATCGCGATCATCATCGCCCTGACGCTCTATGCCCACGGCCGGCGGGAGGACCGCGACGACGAGGTCGCGGCGTCGGCCACCGCGTTCCAGACCGACCTCGACAACGTGCTGGCCGACGCCTCGGTCCGGCTGGCCCTCGACCGCGGGGCGCGGCCGGCCCTGCTCGCCAACAGCGTCGAGCGGCTGGCCGAGCGGTTCGACCGCAGCAGCCAGGAGCTGCTGACCCGGCTCCGGCTCGAGCACGACCGGCTCGAGCAGATCTCCAGCCGGCGCGAGAAGGAGTTCGCCGACTTCGGGGTCTTCGCCAGCGGGATGCGGGCCGGCGCGGACGAGACGCACCGGCTGCTGGTCGAGCTGCGGCAGGTCTCGGCCGGGCTGCGGACCTCGCTGGAGGACCTGACCGCCGAGGTCAGCACCTCGACCGACCAAGGGCGAACCCTGCTGGTGGCGATCCAAGGACTGGAGCGGCTGACCACCTCCGGCATCCAGAGCGACCAGGCGGTCAGCCGCCAGATGACGACCGCCGCCGAGTTGCTGGCCGAGGCGGCCGACAAGGCGGTCGGTGGGGCCGACGCGGCGGCGCAGGCGGCCCGCTTGGCCACCGACACGACGCGCGGCATCACCGACCTCGCCCAGAGCCTCGTCGCCAGCCAAGCCCGGATCGAAGGCTCGGTCGCGGCCGAGGCGGAGGCGAACACGCGGCTGGCCGACGCCCTGCGCGGCAGTGTCAACGGCGTCGCCGCCAGCACCCGGGCCCTGACCGAGATCACCGCCGGCCTCGCCCAGCTGCGTGACGAACTGGGGCGCATCTCCCTCCGCACCGGGGAGCAGGCGACGACGCTGAACGCCCTGCTCGACGAGCAGACGGGGATCGCCGGCGGGATGGCCGAAGTGGCCCGCGACATCTCCTCGATCTCGGTGATGACCGTCCAGCGGCACGACACGATCACCAAGGACGTCGCCGCGCTCGTCGGCCGGCTCGACGCGCTGGCGGCGACGCTGGCCCGCTCGGCCGCGTCGATTCCGAGCCCGGAGGCGCTCGAGCGCGCCTTCTCCGGCGCGCTGCGGAGCGAACTGGCGGTCCAGGCCGACCAGATCGCCGACACGCTGGGCAGTCCGAGGCCGGCAGCCAAGAGCGACCCGGCGCGGCACTGGCCGCAGCGGCGCGGGTAGGGCGGGCGGATGCGCCACAGCGGCGACCGGATCGCTCCCCCCGTTCCCCGCGGCGAACCGCGCCGCCCCGCCTGAGGATTGCCGGTGCCGTCCCCTTTCCGCCGCCACCGGACCAGCCAGCGCGACATGATCGCGCTCGGTGGCTGGATTTTCGCCGACCTGCTGCTCGGGCTGGCGATGCTCTTCTTCACCGCCAACACGGTCGGCCAGCCGCCGCCGACGCCGACGCCGGTCCCGCCGACGGCGACCCCGAACCTGCTGGCCACCTCGCAGGCGACCATCGCCGCCCTCTCGACCGCGCAGGCGGCGGCGGCGGTGACGCTGGCCGAGAACGACCGGGAGGCGACCGTCGCGGCGCTGACCGCCGAGGCGCTCGGGGCGCAGGTCGCCCGGTCCAACGACGAACTGGCGACCGCCGCCGCCCGCGCCACCGAGGACGCCTACCTCCGGCTGCAGGCGACCGCCACCGCCGAGGCGGCGCAGGCGGTCGCGGCGATGAGCGCCGCCGAGCGGGCCAGTGCCG
>JBDHWC010000331.1:0-2885 GCA_039809985.1 Thermomicrobiales bacterium
GGTCCTCGGCCTCCACCTCGGCGGTGCCGACTCGGGCGCGCTGGTCGCCTTCCGCGACGCGGGCCTCGCCGCCGCGGTCGAGGCGCTGGCCACCCCGGAGGACCGGCCCGACCCGGCCCGCGCCGTCGCCCAGCGCGACCGCCTCGCCGGCGAGGACGGCATCGCCGCCCGGATGCTCTGGCTCGACCGCGAGGTGCGGCTCGGGATGGCGGCGGGGGCGGGGATGCCGATGGCCGACCGGGCCGACGGCGCGCTCCCCTACGGCGTCCCGGTCCGCGTGCCGGAGGAGGCCGACCTGCCGACGTTCCTCTCCTACGTCCGCAACGAACTGGTCGATCTCGACTGGCTGCCGGAACTGCAGCCGGTCTTCTACGTCGCCTGGCAGGTGACCGGCGACCTCGCGCGGACGCGGCTGAGCGCCGACCGGCTGGCGCGCTGGGTGATCTCGCCGCTCGGCCCGGACTTCGTCGACGACGAGATCACCCACGCCGTCCTCGGCATCCTGAAGGCGGCCGAGTACACGGGCGTCCGCTGGTTCACCAACCCCGGCCGGGCCCGCTGGTACGGCGAGCTGCTCGTCGAGTGGTACGGCCCCGACCACGACGCCTACCACCCCGCGTTCGCGATCACCGCGGCGGCGCGGGCGTAGGGGCGGGACTCCCTCTTCCCCGCGACCCCTTCTCCCGGGGCGATCTGACAGGGGCAGGCATCCGTTCGGAAGCGGCAGCCGCACCTCGCAGCGGGGCTGGACGGGACCGCCCTCACCCCCCAGCCCCCTCTTCCATGGCGACGGGAGAGGGGGAGCAACTGATCCGGGGGAGGGCCAAGCCCTCCCCCGGACCCCCGGGTTGCCATTGCGAGGCCACTTCCCGATGGATACCTCCCCCTGTCAGCTTGCGACGGGGGTGAGGGCAACCCCGGCGGGCCGCCGTCCGAGACGCGTTCGCTAGCTTCCCCAGACCCCGGCCAGGGCGTGCCGCAGCGACGCGACCGGGTCGCCGGTCGGGACGAACTCCATCCCGATCCAGCCGTCGAAGCCGGTCTCCCGGATCGCCCGGTAGATCGGCGGGTAGTTCAGCTCCTGCGTGGCGTCCGGCTCGTGCCGGCCCGGGTTGCCGGCGACGTGGTAGTGGCCGAACCACCGCCCGTGCTCGCCGATCGTCCGGATCACGTCCCCCTCCATGATCTGCATGTGGTAGACGTCGTAGAGGAGGCGGACCCGCGGCGAGCCGACCGCCTCGACCACGCCGACGCCCCACGCGCTGCGGTCGCACTGGTAGCCCGGGTGGTCGACCCGGCTGTTCAGCAGTTCGAGCGCGAGCGTCACCCCGGCGTCCTCCGCCGCCTTCGCCACCCGCTGCAGGCCGGCGACGGTCGCCGCCGCGCCCGCCTCGTCGGCGAGGCCGTCGCGGTTGCCGCTGAAGCAGATCAGGGTCGGGATGCCCCAGCGCTGGGCGAGTGCCAGCCGCTCGGTGACCTCCCGCTCGATCCGGTCGTGCTGGTCGGGCCGGTTCAGCCCGACCTCGATGCGGTCGTGCCCGCCGTGCGAGGCGATCGCCAGCCCGGCGTCGGCGATCCGCGGCCAGAGGGCCGGGTCGGCCAGCTCGATCCCGTCGTAGCCGATCTCGGCCGTCGCCCGGATCAGGTCGGCGTCGTCCACCCCCCGGTTGGCGAACGACCACCACGTCATCGAAACCTTCGGATCCGCCATGCGTCTGCCCCCCTTTCGCGCTGCAGGCCGCGATTGTCGCAGGGGCCACGCCGCCCCGGGGACGGGGCGGCGTCGAAGGCAGGGGGCGAACGGCAGCCGAGCGGCGCGATCCGGCCGTCGCGCCGAACCGACCGCGACCCGCCGCGCGTTGGCAGGCCGGCGTCGGGTCAGCGGGCTGGCGCGACCGAGAGCAGGTGGACGGTGATCTCGTGGTCGCCGACGTTCCGGGCGGAGCCGTCGACCCCGGCCCGCAGCCAGGCACCGTCGCGCGGATCCGCCGCGAACAGCCGCACCTCGCCCGGCGGCGGCGGCGGCAGCGTCGACCCGGCCGGCAGCCGGACCAGACTCATGGCGACGGTCGCCGGGGCGGGCGGCAGGGGCGGCTGGGTGAGGCTGCCGAGCTGCAGCACGTCGATGCTGCCCGGCCGTGTGGTGGTCAGCCGGCTCGGCGGGTCGAGCCGGTGCAGCTCCGGCTGGCTGGCGGCCACCGCCGCCGAGGCGTCGGGCGCGGCCTGCGCCACCGACGCGGCCGACGGCGGCCCGACCGGGCCGGCGGCGACCGTCCTGGGCAAGACGCCGGACGGCGGCGGCCAGCCCCGGGGCTCGTCCGTCGTCCCGGAGAGGAGGACGGCCGCGTCGGCCGACGGGTTCGACCAGCGGGCGTCGACCCCGGCCGGCACGACCACCCAGTCGCCCGCGCCCAGCACCGGGTTCCGCTCCGGCGTCGGCGCGGGCGGCTGGCCGGCCACGCCAGCGGCGGCACGGGCCACCGGCAGCGGCACGTCCGCAGTCACCGCGGCGATGCCCTGCTCGACGCGGACGAGGGCCGGACCGGCTCGGACGGTGCCCTCCGTCATCGCCGTCCGCGGACCGAGGGTCCATTGGTAGATCCAGAGCGTGCTGTACATCGGGGTCGGCAGCGTGTCGGTCGTCGTCGAGATCTCCGGCACGATCGTCGCCGACCCGGCCGCCCGGATCGCCGCTGGGGTCGCCGCAGGCCCCGTCAGCGGCTCGACGATGATCAGGTAGGCGGTCACCGGCCGGTCGCCGACGTTCTTGGCCGAGCCGTCGGTCGACACCTTGAGGATCGGCGCGTCGGCCTCGGCCGGGGCCGCGAACTGGAACGTGCCCGCCGCCGGGGCGGACAGCGTCGCGCCGGGCGCGAACGTGGCGC
>JBDHWC010000332.1:0-2876 GCA_039809985.1 Thermomicrobiales bacterium
GAGGCAGCGAGCGCCGGGTCGAGGCGGGCGGCGTGGACGGCGCGGAGGGCGCGGCCGAACGCCTCCCACTGCCCGCCGGACATCCCGGCCGCGGCGGCGTCGCGCCCGTCGATCCACGGCAGCACGACGGCGGCGGCGGCCCGGCCGCCCGGCAGGGCGAGCGGGAAGGCGAGCCTCCCGTCGCGGTCGGGGAGCGGGGCGAGAACGTTCGGGACGCCGGCGTCGGCGAGGGCACGCGGCACGGCGAGGGCGGCCCGGTCCGGCTCGCCGAAGCGGAGCTTGAGGAAGCGCTCGCCGCCGTCGCGCAGGCGGACCCGGTAGACGGCGGCCGCGTCGTCGAACCCGAGCGGCAGGAACCGGGCCTCGGCCACCGCCAGCCCGTGGCGGTCGGCGAGGGCGGCGGCGATCAGGCCCGGGGGGAGTCGGGGGTCGTCGCGCACGAGGCTGGCGGCTGGCGGCTGATGGCTGGCGGCGACGTCGGCTGCCAGCCGCCAGCCATCAGCCGCCAGCCGCTCGCTACTCCCCCTGCCCCTTGGCCGCGGGCAGGTAGAGGCGGTGGACGTACTCGATGACCATCCGCTGGGCGGAGAAGCGGGGGGCGACGGAGCGGATCGCCTCCTTCGACTTGCGGATCCACTCGATCGGCAGGCCGTCGGCGTCGCGCCGGTCGTAGTAGTCGGGCACGACGTGCTGCTCGAGCAGGGTGTAGATCTGGTTGGCCTCCTCGGCGTTCTGGGCCTCGTCGTCGAGGAGCGAGGGCTCGATCCCCCAGCCGTTGCGGTCGCCCTGCTCCCACCCCTCGATCCACCAGCCGTCGAGGATGCTGAGGTTGAGGCCGCCGTTGGCGCCGGCCTTCATGCCGCTGGTGCCGCTGGCCTCGAGCGGGGCGCGGGGGTTGTTCAGCCAGACGTCGACGCCGCCGGTGAGGCGGGCGGCGAGGGCCATGTCGTAGTCCTCGGCGAACATCACGCGGCCCTGCAGGCGAGGGTCGCGGGCCCGGCCGTAGACCTCCTGGATCAGCCGCTTGCCGCCGTCGTCGGCGGGGTGGGCCTTGCCGGCGAAGATGATCTGGACCGGGCGGTCGGGGTCGTTCAGGATCCGGGCCAGCCGGTCGACGTCGTGGAAGACGAGCGTGGCCCGCTTGTAGGTGGCGAAGCGGCGGGCGAAGCCGAGCGTCAGCGTGCTGGGGTCGAAGAAGGCGCCGGAGGCGACCACCTGCCCGGCGTCGAGCTCGCCGCCGGTCCAGCGGCGGCGGGTGTACTCCCGCAGGTACTTGCGCAGGTCGCGCTTGCCGTCGAGGTGGACCGCCCAGAACTCGGCGTCGGGGATCTCGGCGACGCCGGCCCAGACCGCCGGGTCCTCCTGCCGGGCCCGCCAGTCGGCCGGCAGGTGGCGGTCGAACATCGCCTGGGCGCGGGCGGTGACCCACGTGCCGAGGTGGACGCCGTTGGTGACCGAGGTGATCGGGGCGTCGGCCGGCTTGGTGCCGGGGAAGAGGTCGTGCCACATCGCCCGGGTGATCTCGCCGTGGCGCAGGCTGACCGCGTTGCGGTGGTCGGAGAGACGCATCGAGAGGGCGGTCATGTTGAAGCCGCTGCCGCTGCCGCCGTGCTGGCCGAGGGCCAGGAACTGCTCGCGGGCGAGGCCGAGCTGCGGCCAGTAGTGGGCGAAGTAGCGGTCCATCTGCTCCGGCGAGAAGACGTCGTGGCCGGCGGGGACCGGGGTGTGGCTGGTGAAGACGGAGTGGCGGCGGACCCGCAGCGCCGCCTCCGGGAAGCTGACGCCCCCGGCGACCTCCTCGCGCACCCGCTCCAGCAGGTGGAAGGCGGCGTGCCCCTCGTTGCCGTGCCAGTAGCCGGGCTCGATCCCCATCGCCCGGATGGCGCGGACGCCGCCGATGCCGAGGATGATCTCCTGCCGCAGCCGGTGCTCGGAGTCGCCGCCGTAGAGGCGGGAGGCGACGTTGCGGGTCCACTCCGGGTTCCCCTCGACGTCGGAGTCGAGCAGCAGGATGCGGACCCGGCCGACCTGCACCTGCCAGACCGCGAGGCGGACGGGGGTGCCGGTGTCCTCGAAGACGACCTCGACGTGCAGCGGCTCGCCGTCGGGGCCGAGGACCTGGGTGGTCGGCTCCTCCCACGGCTGCAGGTTGGCGGTGACGTCGAGCTGCCAGCCGTCGTGGGTCAGGCGCTGGCGGAGGTAGCCGTGGCGGTAGAGGAGCGAGACGCCGACCAGCGGCAGGCCGAGGTCGCTGCTCGCCTTGGTGTGGTCGCCGGCGAGGACGCCGAGGCCGCCGGAGTAGATCGGCAGCGCCGGGTGGAGCCCGAACTCGGCCGAGAAGTAGGCGACGGTGGCGCGGGCCAGCTCCGGCGCGTTGCGGCCGACCCAGAGGTCGTCGGCGTCGGCGAGGCGCATCGCGTCGAAGTCGGCGAGGACGGCGTCGTAGGCCTCAAGGTAGTGCGGGTCGCGGGCGGCGGCCTCCAGCCGCTCGGCCGGCAGCCGGTCGAGCAGCACGATCGGGTTGCTCTCGAGGGCGTCCCACTGTTGGGGGTCGAGGGAGCGGAAGAGCCACCAGGCGTTCGGGTGCCAGCTCCACCAGAGGTTGTGGGCGAGTTCCTCGAGCCGGGCGATCCGACTCGGCAGCGCAAGCACGCGCGGTCGGGCGCTGGTGACCATCTGGGCTGTTCTCCCCGCCGCGGCGACCCCGGGCAGGGGACCACCGGCTCGTCCATGGCGTCATCGCAGACATGTGAGGGTACCACGCGCCGCGCGGGGCCGATGTGGCGCGGGGGGACGGGCCCAGGGCAATTGCATTTAGGGGGCGAGGAGGTGCCGGAGGTAGGCGTCGTCCCAGCCGGCAGCGAGCCGTTTGGCCT
>JBDHWC010000333.1:0-2845 GCA_039809985.1 Thermomicrobiales bacterium
CGGCCTGACCGTCGACCTGTTCGACGGCGTCTCCGGCAACCCGCGCGACCACGAGTGCCTCGCCGCCGCCGCGGCCGGCCGCGCGCTCGGGGCCGACCTCGTCGTCGCCGTCGGCGGCGGCAGCCCGATGGACACCGCCAAGACGGCGGCCGCGCTCCTCGCCAACGGCGGCACGCCGCAGGACTGGGAGGCCCCCGCCCGGCTCGACCGGCCGCCGCTGCCGGTCGTCGCCGTGCCCACCACCAGCGGCACCGGCAGCGAGGTGACCTTCTACGCGGTCGTCACCGACACCGCCCGCCATTACAAGATGAGCCTGTTCGACCCCCGGCTCGCGCCGGCCGTCGCCCTCGTCGACCCCGGGCTGACGATGACGCTGCCGCCCGCGGTCACCGCCAGCACCGGCATGGACGCCCTCACCCACGCGATCGAGGCGACCACCTGCCGCCTCGCCAACCCGGTCTCCGACGCGCTCGCCAAGGAGGCGATCGGGCTCGTCGCCCGCCACCTGCCGACCGCCGTCCGCGACGGCGCGAACCGGGAGGCGCGGGCCGGCACGATGATGGGCAGCCTGCTGGCCGGGATGGCCTTCGGCAACACCGACGTCGGCAGCGTCCACTGTCTGGCGGAGGCGATCGGCGGCCGCCACGACACGCCGCACGGCGTGGCCAACGCGGTCTTCCTGCCGCTCGTCTTCGCCCACAACGCCGCGGCCTTCCCGGAGCGCCACGCCGCGGTCGCCGCCGCGCTCGGCCTCGGCGGGGGGTCCGCCGCCGACGCGGTGGCCGCCGTCGCCGCGCTCGCCCGGGAGGTCGGCATCCCCCGCCTGCGCGAGCTGCCCGGCATCGACCCGGCCGACTTCCCGGGCCTCGCCGAGGCCGCCAAGCGCAACGTCTCCGACCCGAGCAACTGCCGCGAGATGCAGGTCGCCGACTACCTGCTGCTCCTGCGGCAGGCGTGGGAGGCGTAGGGACGTCGGGTCCGAAGCCAAAGTGGCGTTCTCCGAACCACGCCTTCCCTGAGGCCAGAGGCGGCGGTCGGCCGCGCTCGTCGGCCCTGCGCCGCGCAACCCGCGACGCCATTGGGTACGATGCCGCCGTCGCGCTCGCGCACGGTCCGCACCGCCGTTGGTGCGCTCGTCAGGACGAAGGAGTTCCGATGACCCGCACGTGCAAGTGCCACGACTCGACGTCACCGGCCACGACGCCGGCCACTCGGCGCGGCGTCCTGAAGGGGATCGCCGGCCTCGGTCTCGCCCCCGCCGCCGGCCTGCTCGGCGGCGGCACGCCGCGCGCCGCCGCCGCCTCGGTCAGCCTCCAGAGCGGCGGCTCGACCTTGGTCGTCGGCCTCGACGGCTCGCCCTCCGACTTCGACCCCCATTCCCAGTACGACTACCGGTCGACCTCCGTCGTCCGCTCGGTCTACGAGGGGCTGGTCGGCCTCAAGGGGAGCTCCACCGACGAGTACGAGGGGCTGGTCGCCGAGTCGTGGTCGGCCAACGACGACCAGAGCGTCTGGACCTTCAAGATCCGGCCGGGCCTCGCCTTCCAGAACGGCACCGCCTGCGACGCCGAGGCGGTCCGCGCCTCGTTCGAGCGGATGATCACCCTCGGCAAGGGCGCGGTCGAGGTCGTCCGCCGCTTCGTCAAGGATCCGTCGCAGATGACGGTGAAGGACGCGCAGACGCTCGAGTTCAACCTCGGTGCGCCGCAGCCGCTCTTCATCGCCGCCCTTGCCTCCACCTACGGGCCGCAGGTCATCGACGCCAAAGGGGCCAAGGCCTTCGAGGAGGACGACGACTGGGGCAACACCTACCTCCAGACCAACGGCGGCGACGGCCTCGGCACGGGCGGCTGGACCGTCTCGTCGTTCGAGCCGGGCAGCCAAGTCGTCCTCGCCCGCAACCCGACCTACTGGCGGGGCTGGGAGGGCAACCACTTCGACAAGGTCGTGATCCGGGTCGTCGAGGAAGAGTCGACGATGCGCCAGCTGATCGAGGCGGGCGACGTCGACATCATCGACCGCTTCAGCGTCCAGATCGAGGCGATCCCCGCCTTCCAGCAGAACGACAAGCTGACGGTGGTGCTCTCCGACAGCACCGAGGTCGAGTACATGACGATGACCGTCGGCGGCCCGCTCGCCTCGCCGGAGGCGCGGCAGGCGCTGGCCTACGCCTTCCCGTACCAAGAGGTGCTCGACGGCGTCTACAAGGGCTACGGCTCGCGCGCCAACTCCCTCATCGCCCCGTCGGTCCGCGGCTTCGCCAAGGACGGCTTCTACTTCCCGACCGACCTCGACAAGGCGAAGGAACTCCTCGCCAAGGCGGGCGTCGCCGAGGGGACCGAGCTGAACGTGACGATGGGGGCCGGGGCCAATAGCGTCCCCGCCGAGCTGTACCAAGCCAGCCTCGCCAAGATCGGGATCAAGCTCAACATCAATAAGCTCGACCAGGCGACCTTCACCGGCATCTTCTACGGCGACGCGCCGGCCGACGAGCGGCCGAACCTGATGCGCTGGAGCTGGTGGCCCGACTACAACGACGCGTGGAACGTCCTCTACCCGACCACGTCGTGCGACTCGTGGGGCTCGAAGGGCGCCAACGGCGGCTTCTACTGCAACAAGGAGTTCGACGCCCTCCTCGCGCAGGCGAAGGACGCCTCGACCCTCGAGGTCTACAACGACGTGCTCGCCAAGGCGCAGGCGATCATCACCGAGGCCGACCCGCCGGTGATCGCCGTGGTTCAGCCGAAGTTCCCGACGGTGATGCAGAAGAGCATCGAAGGCTTCGCCTTCAACCCGATCAACATCGGCACCTACGACTTCTGGAGCCTCTCCCGCAAGGCGTAGC
>JBDHWC010000334.1:0-2823 GCA_039809985.1 Thermomicrobiales bacterium
GACCTCGATCAGCTCGCCGGCCGGGGTCGGGCTCGGCGGGGCCTGGATGCTCGGCACGGTCGCGGTCGGGGCCGCCTTCCGGGGCGTGGTCGCGATCGCCACCGCCGGGGCGATGGTCTCGACCGCCGGCCGGGTCGGGGCCGCGGTCGGCACGGCCCGGGTCGGGACCGCGGTGGGGACCGGGGTCGGCGTTTCCACGGCGAGGGCGACCGCCGGGATGGTCGCCTTCGCCTGCTCGGGGGCGGCCGGGGTGCCGGTGCGGTTCAGCGCCAGGTTCACGGTGTAGGCGAGGGCGGCGACGAGGACGAGGCTGCTGGCGACGGCGAGCAGCGGGCCCGGGCTGAACTGGAGCGACCCCAGCCAGCCGAGGAACGAGCGGTCCTCGTGCCGGATGCCGGCGAGGACGCCGCGGGCGACGGCGGGGCTGGGCGGCAGCTGCGGCATCGCCCGCAGGTCGCGCGCCATCCGGTCGAAGTGGCCGGCGAAGGCGCGGCAGCTGGGACAGGCGGCGAGGTGCTCGGCCAGTTCCCGCTGGTCGGCGGGCGGCAGGATCTCGTCCATTCGCGCGGAGATGAGCGATTGGGCGTGGTCGTGACTGATCACCGCGCGCTCCCCCAGTCCGTGTCCGGGCCGATGGCCGGGGCCTCGCCCTTCGCGTCCCCGTAGGCCGCGGCGAACGCCTTGCGGGCCCGGAACAGACGCAACTTCGCCGCGTTCTCGGTGATCCCGAGCGCGGACGCGGTTTCCGCCAACGAGAGGCCTTGGTAGTGGCGCAGGAGGAGGACGGCGGTGTAGTGCTTCGGCAGTTTGGTGAGGGTCTGCGCGATGTCCTCGCGCCGCCCGACCGTGCCCTCGACCGTCTCGCCGCTGGCGTGGTCGTGGCCGGGCAGGAAGGGGATCCACTGGACGATCTTCCTGCGCCGGAGGTGGCTGATCGCGGTGTTGGTGGCGATCCGGTAGAGCCACGGCTTGAAGGCGAGGTCGGGCCGGGTGTCCGGCAGGGCGTGGTACGCCTTGAGGAAGCTGTCCTGTGTCAGGTCCTCGGCCAACGCCCGGTCGCCCACCATGCGGTGCAGGTAGTTGAGGATCGGGGCTTGGTAGGTCTCGAACAGCCGGGCGAAGGCGACTTGGTCGCCCGCGCGGGCTCGCCCGACGAGGTCGGCGTCATCTGCCGCCAAATTGCGACTCCCGGACGCCGGCGCGGCAGGCGCACCGATCCCCGCTGTCGTCCATGTCAGCGTCATGTCCATCCCGGTGGCTCGGCTCCTTCCCACCCCCAGAACGCCGGCGCGCCGCCGATGGTTTCGCCGGCCGGGGGTGGTTCGGTTGCGCTCCCCAACGGGACTCGCCGCAGGATACCAGAACGAACACCCCCCGAGGGTTCCACGTGGAACCCTCGGGGGGGGCGCGGGCCGAGCGGGGACCGCACCCGGGCCTACGACCCCCGCCGCGACCGCTGCCGATCCAGCCAGTCGAGCAGGCCGAGCCGGAGCGCGGCCAGCCGCGCGCGGGTCGCGGCGAGGGGGCCGGACGGCGGCTCGGCCCGGGGCTGGGCGGAGGTCGGGGCGGCGTCCGGCGCGGCGTCGCGGGCCTGGGCGAGCACGGCGTCGAGCTGGCCGCCGAGGAGCAGCACGAAGCTCATCACGTAGAGCCAGAAGATCAACGCCAGGAGGCCGCCGAGGACGCCGTAGGTCGTGACGTAGGCGGCGGCGTGGGCGAAGTACCAGCGGAGCAGGTAGGTCGCGGCGACCCAGAGCAGCACCGCCAGCACCGAGCCGGGCGACAGCCAGCGGAAGGGGGCGTGGGTGTCCGGCCCGACCCAGTAGAGCACCGCCAGCCCGAGCACCAGCAGGGCCGGGGCCAGCCCGACCCGGAGGACGTCCCAGACGCCGCCCCACGCCGCGCCGCTGCCGAACAGGTCGCCGAGGACCAGCACCGCCGACGCCGTGGAGAAGACCGCCCCGAGCGCCAGCGTCAGCCCGAGGGCGATCGCCGTGTGCCGCCACCACGGCCGGCCCTCGGTGACGCCGTGGGCCCGGTTCAGGCCTTTCATCAGGGAGGCGACGGCGTTCTTCGCGCCCCAGAGCGCGAGCAGCAGGCCGAGGGAGAGCAGGCCGCCGGCCTGGCTCTGGATGACTTGCTCGATCGGGCCCTCGAGCACGGCGGCGGTCGTCGGCGGCAGCCCCGACTGGTGGAAGAGCCATTCGGTCAGCGCGGCACGGTCCTCGCCGAGACCGAGCGAGCGGGCGACGACGCCGGAGACGGCGGTCAGGAAGATCAGCATCGGCACCATCGCGAAGATGACGTTGTAGGCGACCTCCGCCGCGGCCCCCTGCAGGTCGTGCCGCATGACGCCCTTGGCGGTGGCCTTCGCCGCCGCGACCACGTCGGTGCCGCCGATCGCCATGCCGCCCCCCCTGATCCTGATCCTTGCCCGGAGGCGGCCCGGCCGCGCTCGCGGTGCCGGGCGGGTGCGCTGCGGGCTGTCTGCGCGATGGTCGCACGCTGCTATCGTAGGGGGGTCGGGCGCGACGCCCGACGAGGGAGCGCGAGCATGGTCCAGCACGAGGAGCCGACCGGTTGCCCGGCCGCGGTGGGCGCGGCGTGGGACGCCGACGGTCGAGCGGTGCTGGTCGTCGGCGGCGCCGACGCCCGCGAGGCGCTGGCCTCGTTCCTCGCCGCGCTGCTGGCCCTCGCCCTCGGCGACAACGACGCGCCCGGCGGGGGGACGGCGGCGGTGCCGGTCAGCGGCCGGGGGGCGGACCTCGGGCAGGCCGCCGGGGCGCTGGCCGACGACCTCCTCGGCCAATTGCAGACCTTCGA
>JBDHWC010000335.1:0-2821 GCA_039809985.1 Thermomicrobiales bacterium
GCTGGCGGCGTCGATGCACGGCGTCGCGCCGGCGCCGGGCGACGTCGCCGCCCTGAACAAGGAGGCGGTCGCGCTGCTGGCCGCCTCCCGCTTGGTCCCGCTCGACGACGCCTTCCGGCTGGCGAGCCCCGGCGAGGCCGGCTGCGAGGCGGACCCGGCGGCGACCGCGCTCGACCGGCCGCTCTGGCCGGTGGTCCGCTCCGCCCTCGCCCTGCTGACCACCCCGGACGACTTGGCGAAGGTCGGGGAGTGCGCCAACAACGCCTGCGGCTGGGTCTTCCTCGACCGCGGCGGCCGTCGCCGCTGGTGCAGCATGGCCGGCTGCGGCACCAACGCGAAGGTCCGCCGCTACCGCTCCCGGCGCAAGGGCGGGGAGGGGCTGGAGGCGGCGGGCTAGCGCCCGCGGGCCGGGCGGCGGCGGGCGCGATCCGGTAGCATCCCCCGGTGCCCGGCGACCGGCCCGGGCACCGCCGGGGACCGACGCGGCCCGCCACCCCTCCCCCGCCCCGACCCCAGACGGAGGCCCCCGTGCCCAAGCTCCGCGTCGGCATCCAGATCCAGCAGCAGCACGCCACCTACCCGCAGATCCGGGCGGCGTGGCAGGCGGTCGACGCCAGCGGGGCGGACACCCTCTTCAACTGGGACCACTTCTTCCCGCTCGAGGGCGACCCGGACGGGGCGCACCTCGACAACTGGACCGCGCTGGGGGCGATGGCCGAGGTGACCGAGCGGGTCGAGATCGGCTGCCTCGTCGCGGCCATCGGCTACCGCAACCCGCACCTGCTGGCCGACATGGCCCGCTCGCTCGACCACTTCTCGGGCGGCCGCTTCATCCTCGGCGTCGGCAGCGGCTGGAACCAGCGCGACTACGAGGAGTACGGCTACCCGTTCGGGACGGCGGCCTCCCGGCTGCGCGACCTCGACCGCGACCTGCCGGTCGTGCTGGAGCGCCTGGCGACGCTGAACCCGCCGCCGCTGCGCAACCCGCTGCCGATCCTGATCGGCGGCGGCGGCGAGAAGGTGACGCTGCGGATCGTCGCCCAGCACGCCACCATCTGGAACGGGCAGGGCGAGCCGGACGAGCTGGCCCACAAGAACCGGGTGCTCGACGAGTGGTGCGCCAAGGTCGGCCGCGACCCGGCGGCGATCGAGCGCTCGGCCCAGATCTTCGACGACCAGCTCGACCGGGCCGACGACTACCTCGCGGCCGGGATCACCCACCTGATCTGCCACGCCCCCGGCCCCGACTACGACCTCGCGCCGCTGCGCAAGCTGCTGGCGTGGCGCGACCGGCACAACGGGGCTGGCGGCTGATGGCTGATGGCTGGCGGCTGGCGGCCGGTGGCTGGCGGCTGGCGGCGGCAGTCCGGCGGACCTTGTCCACGGGGGTAACGCGCCGTGATCGACCCTGAGGCCCCCCAGCCGTCAGCCACCAGCCATCAGCCGCCAGCCGCCAGCCATCACCCCGCCCGGCTTCGCGACAACCGGCCGTTCCTCCTGCTCTGGAGCGGGCAGGCGGTCTCGACCCTCGGCAGCGCGATCTCGGCAACGGCGATGCCGCTGCTGGTGCTGGGACTGACCGGCTCGGCGGCGAGCGCGGGGCTGGTCGGCTTCGCGGCGACGCTGCCGCAGGCGCTGCTGCAGCTGCCGGCGGGGGCGGCGGTCGACCGCTGGGACCGGAAGCGGGTGATGGTCGTCTGCGACGCGGGCCGCTGCCTCGCGCTCGGGGCGCTGGTCGCCGCGTTGCTGCTGGGGCGGGCGGGGCTGCCGCTGCTGGTCGCCGCCGCCTTCGCGGAGGGGGCGTTCGCCGTCTTCTTCGGCCTCGCCGAGACGGCGGCGGTGCGCCACGTCGTGCCCGACGCCCACCTCGGCCCGGCCCTCGCCCAGAACGAGGCGCGGGTGCGCGGGGCGAGCTTCGCCGGCCGACCGCTCGGCGGCGTCCTCTACGGGCTCGGGCAGGCGGTGCCGTTCGCCGCCGACCTCGCCTCGTACCTCGTCTCGCTCGGCACCCTCCTCCTCCTCCCCGGCCGGTTCGCGCCGGGCCGGGACGCGCCGCCGCAGCGGTTCGACCGCGAGGTGCGTGAGGGGATCGCCTGGCTCTGGGCCCAGCCGTTCCTGCGGACCTGCACCCTGCTCGTCGCCGCCAGCAACTTCGCCTTCGAGGCGCTGGTGCTCGCCCTGATCGTGCTGGCGAGCGGCCGCGGCGCGAGCCCGGCCGAGATCGGCCTGATGCTCGGCGGCTTCGGGGCCGGCGGCCTGCTCGGGGCGGCGGTCGCGCCGTGGGCGCAGGCGCGGGTCGCGCCGCGGACGATCGTGGTCGGGTCGACGTGGGTCTGGGCCCTGCTCGCGCCGTTGCTGGCGATCGCGCCGGGGGTCTGGGCGCTGGCGGCGGTGATCGGGGCGATGGCCTTCGTCGGGCCGCTCTGGAACGTCGCGATCGGCACCTACGGCCTGCTGCTGACGCCGCCGGGGCTGCTCGGGCGGGTGACGAGCGTCAGCCGGCTGCTCGCCTACGGCGCGATCCCGCTCGGCTCGCTGGTCGGCGGCGTTCTGCTGCAGCGGGTCGGGCCGCTGACGACCGTGGCGGCGCTGGCGGCGTGGATGCTGCTGGTCGCGGTGGCGACGACGGCGGCCCCGAGCGTGCGCCGCGCGCCGGCGCTGCCCTGAGGCCTCGCGCCCGAGAGCACAATTGGTGAGGCGGACACGAGCAGGAACCGCGAGGCCGCGGCGGGCACGCGGGCGCGGGCCGGGCGCGGCGAGGTCGAAGGAGTCGCCGATGCCAGCGCAGTGGGAATACGCGCAGGTGATCCACCCGTGGAAC
>JBDHWC010000336.1:0-2796 GCA_039809985.1 Thermomicrobiales bacterium
CCGCGACGCGCGGGCGAGCGCCGCGCCGGCCGCGCTGGCGTTCGGGCAGGCCGAGGTCGCCGGGATCGCCGCCAACCGGATCGACCCGGGGTGGCCGCGCGACGACCGGGTCGGCGTGCTCTCCGCGTGGCGGGAGGACGGCAGCCCGTTGGCGGCGCTCGTCCATTTCGCCTGCCACCCGACCATCCTGCCGGCGACGAGCCGGGTCGTCTCGGCCGACTACCCGGGGGCGATGCGGACGCACCTCGCGGCCTCGCTGGCGACCGGCGGCGATGCCCCGGTGGTGCTCTTTGCCAACGGGGCGGCCGGGGACGTCAGCACCCGATACACCCGGCGCGGGCAGGACGCGGCGGAAGTCGAGCGGGTCGGCATGGAAGTGGCGATGGCGGCAGGCGACGCGATCCGCGCCTCGCATTCGCTCGGGAGCGGGGTGGGCCGGGCCGAGGAGCGGGTGCGGCTGGCCCGACGCACGCTGTCGTCGCCCAACCAGCCCGAGCCGCCTGATCCTGCCGAGTCGGCGGCTGCTGGCGACCGGGGAGCGGCGACCCGCGCCCAAGGGGCGGCGATGCTGGCCGCGCTCGCCGCGGCACCCGGCGAGGCGGTGCCGGAGGCAGTGGTGGTTGGCGGCTGGCGGCTCGGGGAGCTTGTGCTGGTCGCGGTGCCGGGCGAACTCTCGGCGTCGCTGGGGCGGGCGATCGCCGCCGTTCGGCCGGGGCCGACCCTCGTGGTCGGCTACGCGAACGGCTACGACGGCTATCTGCCGGACCGCGCGGCGCACGCGGCGGGGAGCTACGAGGCGCTGGCCAGCCCGTACGAGGCCGGCGCGGGCGAGGCGGTGGCCGACGCGGCGGAGGAACTAGCGGCACGGCTCGACCACTGAACGCCGCCGCCGTGGGAGCAACGACCATGAACGATACGGAATTCGCCCCACGCGCCGACCTGCCGCCGACCTACGCCGTGCGCGGCGACCTCGCGATCGGCGGGTCGCTGGTCCCCGGCGCGGTGGTGGTGGAGGGAGGGAGGATCGTCGCCGTGTCCCGCGCCGCCCGCGACGGCGACCTGCCGCCGACCGTACTCGACGCCCCGATCGTCGCCCCCGGGCTGATCGACCTGCAAGTGAACGGCGGCTTCGGGGTCGATGTCGGCGCGGACCCGGCGGCGTTGCGGACGCTGGCGCGGCGACTGCCGCCGACCGGCGTCACCGCCTACCTGCCGACCCTGATCTCGTCGTCAGCCGAGGCGTACCCGCCGCTCTTCGCCGCCTTCGAGGCCGCGCGCGACGCGCCGGGAGCGCGGGCGCTCGGGCTGCACCTCGAGGGGCCGTTCATCGCCCCGGCCCGGAAGGGGGCGCACCCGCTGGCGGCGATCGAGGCCGCCGACGACGCGCTCTTCGGCCTGCTGCTGGCCGCGCCGCAGGTGCGGCTGGTCACGCTCGCGCCGGAACGGGCCGGGGGGATCGAACGGGTCCGGCGGCTGCGGCAGGCGGGAATCGTCGTCAGCCTCGGCCACACCGACGCCGACCACGACGCCTTCGCGGCGGGGGTCGACGCCGGGGCGACGATGGCCACGCACCTCTTCAACGCGATGTCGCCGTTCGGCCATCGCGCGCCGGGAGCGATCGGGGCGATCCTGACCGACCCGCGCGTCACCGCCGGCCTGATCGCCGACGGCATCCACTCCCACCCGGCCAGCCTGCGGCTCGCGCTGCGGGCGAAGGGGCCGGACGGGGTCGCGCTCGTCACCGACATGATGTCGGCGGCGGGGATGCCGCCCGGCACCTACCCGCTCGGCGGCCGGCAGGTGACGGTCGACGCCAGCGGCGCGCACCTGCCCGACGGCACGCTGGCCGGGGCGGTGCTGACGCTCGACGAGGCGGTCCGCAACGCCGTCCGCTGGGCCGGGGTCGGCCCGGCGGGCGCGCTCAGGATGGCGAGCGAGGTGCCGGCCCGCCTGCTCGGCCTGGGCGACGCCGGGCGGCTCGCCCCGGGCGGGCGGGCCGATCTCGCCTGCTTCGACGACCGGCTACGGGTCGTCCGGGTGATCGTCGGCGGGAAGACGGCACACGTGCGGCCGAGCGACCGGCCGGTGTAGACTGAAGCGCAACACGAATCGGCTGATAGGTCGGCCGGACCGGCTGCCGAGGACGCCGCGATGCCTTGTCCCAACTGCGGTGGACCGACCCGCCCGGGCGCGAGATTCTGCGGCAATTGCGGCGCGCTGCTGGCGACGACGGCGGCGTCCGCGCCGCCCCGCGTGACCTACGCCGACTCCGGCCTGCTGGCGGACGACCCGTTCACGCCGTTGCCGCCGACGCGACCGGCCGCGGCCGGTGCTTCACCGCCGGTTGCCGCGCCGGCCGGGGTCGGCGCGGCGTCGGTCGCCGTCGCGAGCGGCGGGGCGTGGCTGCCGGCGACCGTGCCGAGCTACCGGGCGAAGGCGTGGATCGCTCTCGGGCTCTACTTCCTCCTGTGGCTGCCGGGGCTGGTCGCCAATCTGGTCTGGTGGCGGGAGGCGGTGGTCACCGAGCGCTACACCGGCGTCAAGCCGGAGGGCACGGGCTGCCTGCTCTGGCTGCTCGGGGTCTGCGGCGTCGGCGGGTTGCTGCTCGTCGTGCTGGGGCGCGCCAGCGGGGCCAATCCCTGAGCGACTGTCCCGGGGCGGCCCCGCGTTGGCGGGCGACCCCCGGCGATGGTAGCGTTGCCGTGCCCCGAGGAGAGGTGGCCGAGCGGTTGAAGGCAGCTGTCTTGAAAACAGCCGAACGCAAGTTCCGTGGGTTCGAATCCCACCCTCTCCGCC
>JBDHWC010000337.1:0-2792 GCA_039809985.1 Thermomicrobiales bacterium
GCGTCCTGCGCCGCAGCCCCGCCGCGACCATCGCCCCGTGCGGGCTGACCCGCCCCGCCAACACCTCCGCGTGCAGCGCCGGCGAGTGGTCCCGCAGGGCGCGCAGGGCACGGGCGGAGGAATTGCCGGATGGGTACTTGGGGCGGCTTAAACTCTGTACGTTGTCAAGAGTTTCCCCGCCCCCACCCTCAGGCCGCCCGTTCGGCATCCGCATCGCCGCATCGATGGCGTCCAGCGCCTTGGCGTCGTCGCGGCACAGCCGCCGCAGGGCATCCACCGTGGTCCCCAACCCTTCGAGCGGCGGGTCGCTCACGAACTTGGCGAACTCGGCGTAGCGGTGGTAGCGGGGCAGGGCGTTGGGGCGGCCGAAGCCGACCGTCCGCTCCTGCCAGCGGTTCTCGTTGATGACCTTGACCAGCAACATCGGCACTTGGTCCAGCGATCTCGTGGACTGCACCGCCATCAGCAGCGCGTCCACGAGGATCGCGTTCTGCCCCAGCACGTCGATGCCTTCGGACTCGTCCTCCTCAGTTCGTTCGCTGCGCGGCAAGGCGGGCCTCCTCTCGCCACTGCACCTCGGTGTGCCCCGCCCAATCGCCCTGCGCCTGCCGCTGCCAGAAGTCGAGCAGGTCGAGCCGCTGGCCCAGTTGCTCCTCGGTCGCCGCGTCCACCGTGCATCCCGTCGCGTCGATCAGCAGCCGGCCGACGAAGCGATGGTCGAACCACTCCCGGCCCACGCTCCCCACCAGCCGACTCACCTTCCGCGTCAGCAGCCGGCGCACCTCGCGCTTCCGCTCGTGCAGCGGCCTCGGCCCCGCCGCCGGACGCGCCGCCACCTCGACGACGCCCGCCTGCGCCCGCTCCGCCATCCGCCGCCACAGCCGCGCCGCGTGGATGTCCGACACTCCGCCGAGCGGGAACCCGCACTCGGCCAGCGTCCGCCGCGCCTCCGCGACCTCCTCCGGCGTGAACGAGTCACCGTCCCAGATCACCGCCCCCGGCCGGGCCTCGGCCCCCAGCGGCGACCACCCCGCGTCCCCCGCCTCCAGCCCGAGGCTCGCCTGCCGCGCCCGCTCTTCCCGCTCCGCCGCCTGCATCTCCGCCAGCGCGTGCAGCCGCTCTTCCTTGATCTGCTCCGCGAACCCCACCAGCGTTGGGTCGGCCGGGATGTACATGTGCCCCGTCTGGCCGTCGATCCCGTCCTGCATCCGCACGATCCGCCCAGCCGCCTGCCGGAAGTAGAGTTCGGTCATGATGTTGGTCGCGTAGACCAGGACGCAGAGCCGGGGGATGTCCACGCCCTCCGACACCATCCGCACCGCCACGATCCACGCCTTCGGCTCCGACCCGGCTTCCCGCAGCAACTGGTCGTTCGGCGGCACCCGCCGGAACGCCTCGATCGCCTCCGTCGCGTCGTCCCGGTCGGAGGTCACCACCTCCGGCCGCTCCCCCGTCACCTCGGCCACCAGCCGCGCCACCCGCTCGGCGTGCATCCGGTCCTTCGCGATCACCAGCCCCGCCGCGTGCGGGTGAACCTCGCGCCGCAGTTGCCGCAGCTTCGCGTCGGCCTCCCCGATCACCTGCCGCAGCCACGCCCCGTTCGGGTCGAGCGCCGTGTTCAGCCGCCGCCGGGCGTCCTCCTCCGACAGCGCGTCACCGAACGTCGCCTCCCGCGCCGAACCGCCCCGCGCCCGCCACCGCAAGTCGCCCTCGTAGGTCGGGAAGTACACCTCCCGGCAGACGAGGTCCGTCACCGCCTCCCGGTAGCCGTAGGTGAAGTCCGCGACGCAGATTCCGTCCCGGTACGTCACGAACGGGATCGCGTCCGAGTCGCTCCGGAACGGCGTTCCCGTGATCGCCAGCCGGCGCACCGCCGGCTCGAACGCCCGCCGCAGCCCCGCCCCCCAGTTGCGCGTGTCGCCGGCATGGTGAATCTCGTCGAACACCCCGAACGTCGGCCGTCGGGCCGTCACCGCCCGCACCACCTCCGGCGACTGCCCGACCTGCTGGTACGTCACCACGAAGCCGTCGTAGTCGCCGGCGAGGCTCGGCTCCAGTGCCAGTTGCACCCCGAACGTCCGCGACGCCTCGTCGGCCCACCGCCGCTTCAGCGCGTCCGTCGGCACCACGACGACCAGTGTTCGCGTCTCGCGCATCGTCAGGCTTTGCGCCGCCACGAACAGCGCCAGCCGCGTCTTCCCCGCCCCCGGCGTCGCCACCAACAAAAAGTCCCGCCGATCGCGACCGGCGATCTCCCGATACGCCTTCTGCTGCCACTCCCGCAGCCCGACCCCTTCCGGCATCCCGAAGACCATGCTCGCCCCCTTCTGCTGGTTGCACCGCGGGCAGAGCGCCTGCCCGTTCGCCACGTCCGTCGCCCCGCCCCGCGACCACGGCCGCACGTGGTCCGCGTGCCATCCCGGCGGCAGCGCCGCGCCGCAGGCGGAGCACGCCCCGCCCGCGGCCACGAACAGCGCGTCCCGCTCCCGCCGCCCGAACCTCCGCCTCATTCCGTCCAGCGGTCCTCGCCCGCCTCGCCCTCAGGCTCCCCGCCCTCGACCGCCGGCATCCCGCCCAGCCCTGCCTGCCCGCCCCCCTGCGCCTCCGCCCACGTCGTCGCCACCCACTCGGCATCGGCGTCCCGCGCCTCCCGCAGCAGCGCGTTGAGTTGCGGCACCGTCAGGTCCGCCATCGACGCCACCCCGAACCGCAACGCCGCCCAGTCGTGCGCGAACTGGTGGACCGCCTCGCCGTCCATCCCGTCGCCGCCGTTGCGCGCCGCCCGCCCCACC
>JBDHWC010000338.1:0-2774 GCA_039809985.1 Thermomicrobiales bacterium
GCGTCGGCGTGCATCTGCCGCAGGCGGTCGACCACCGCCGGCGCGAGCCGGTCCCGGACGAGGTCGAGGTCGCCGCCGCCGCCTTGGAAGCCGAGGTGCGCCTCCGTCGTCCCGCCGACGACGCCCTCCGCGACCAGCTCGCGCAGGCGGGCCAGCGGCAGCATGCAGTCGGGGTCGCGGTTGACGTCGCTGTGGTCGTAGCCGCCGGAGGCGAAGACGACCTGCTCGCGCGCCGCGTCGGCCGGGATCTCGCGGAAGGAGTGGTCGCCCGCCCGGTCGAACGGCGCCTGCCCCCGCGCGTGCGCGCCGGACGCGGTCACCAGCGCCACCCGGGCCCGTGCCAGTAGCACCGTGAGGCGAGCCAATGTCCCGGGCCGGACGGCGGGCACCGGCACCTCGGAGCGCAGGCCCTCGGTCGGGCCGGGCTCGCCGCCCAGCAGCGCCGCCGTCTCGTCGATCAGCCGGGCGTTCTCGGCGACGGCCGCCGGATCCCAGTCGGCCGGGGCGGGGAGCACCGCCAGCCCGGCGACGAGCGTCTTCAGCATGGCGAGGGCGCGGCGTGCATCGGCCGGGCGGGCGGTGTTCTCCGCCAGCACCCGCGTCTCGCGACCGTCGGCGGAATGGTTGACCTCGACCAGCGCGCCCATGTGGGGGTTGCCGGTCACCAGCCGCCCTTGCCGCGCCGCCCACGTCACCCCGACGCACGGCGTGCCGTGGGCCGCGATCGCCTGCACCGCCAGTCCGAAGTCGACGTGGTTGTTGCCGAAGCCCTCGGTCGCCACGACCGCCCCGTCGGCCCCCATCGCGTGCACCGCCGTGCCGACC
The DNA here is from genome assembly GCA_039809985.1 of Thermomicrobiales bacterium. Classification (GTDB taxonomy): domain Bacteria; phylum Chloroflexota; class Chloroflexia; order Thermomicrobiales; family UBA6265; genus JAICJJ01. Next base: position 826 of record JBDHWC010000338.1, read on the forward strand.
CGCCCGGCGACGAAGCGCTTGTCGCGCTCGGCCGCCGGGCTGCCGAAAACCACCACCCCGACCAAGTCGAGGTCCGGGTCGTCGGCGAGGGCGGCGACGAGGGGGTCGTTGAGGCAGTGGAGGGTCGTCTCCTTGGTCGAGGGGCCGACGCAGCAGAGGGAGTGGATGCCGCCGTCGCGCACCTCGTTCGGCCGCAGCACAATCGGCACGTTGCCGAGGTCGATCACCGACCGCCCCCCGGCCACGCCGCCCGGCTCGTCCGGCAGCAGGAGGTTGTCGTGCATCGCGCCCTGCCCCATCACCTCCTTGACCAGCACCACCCGCAGCCCGCCCGGCCGCTCGCCGTCGTGGGCACGCCGCTCGGCAACGGCGTGGTCCGGGGCGGCGAGCAACGCCCGCCGCAGCGGCGCGGCCACCCGGTCGGCCACCCGGTGCGCCGCCCACGGCCCCGACCGTTCCATCGCCACCCCGGCCCGCAGGGTGACCGCGACCCGCACGATCCAGTCGTCCGGGCCGGGCGCGCCGGGGGCGTCGGTCGCGATCCGCTGCGAGAGGATGCCCGCCGAGTGGCCGAACTCCCCGACCGGCTCGCCGGCCTCGTCCCGCCCGGTCAAGACCAGCACGACGCCCCGCGCCACCCGGGAGACGCCCGCGCCGAGTTCGCCCTCCCGCTTCGCCGCGATCGGCATCACGTCCATGATCGAGTCGGTCGGCACGTCGCGGCCGTGCGGCGGCACGACGTCGACCGCCGCCGCGACCACCAGCGGCTCCCCCGCCAGCACCTCGGCCGCGAGCGGCCCGACCCGCAGTCGACCCTCCTCCCAGCCGGCCGACTCGGCGAGGACGGCCTCGCGCACCGGCACGAACTCGTGCACCAGCCGCGGCAGCGGCAGCACGGGACAGTCGCACGCGAACCTGCTTGAGCCGGGCATGGGGGATTTCCTCTCGTCAGCGGGCGTCCGGCGCGGCGCCGCGGACGGCACGCCTGCCGCGGAGCCTAGCCGCCGCTGGCCCGCGCCGTCTTGCCCGATGCTCGCGCAGGCGTGCCGGTTCCGATCACCCGTCGGCCGACCGAACGGCGCGCCGGTCCCGGTCGGATCGACCTACCGCCGGAACGGGACCTCCCAGACGCCGGCGGCGACCGCGACCGCCGCGAACGCGAGCAGGAGCGCCAGCAAGACCGCGACCGCCACCCAGCCGGCCTCGGGGCGGGCCGGTGCGGGTGCGGGCACGGCCGCCGCCCGGGGCACCTCGTCCGCACCACGCCTCGCTGCGGCGTCATCGTCGCGCCGAAGCGGCGCGGCGACCGCCACGACGTCCGAATCCGCCGCCGGAGGCCGGGCGTCCGGCAGGAAGAGCGGCTCCGTCCTCGTCTTGGTCGCGGCGTCGGCGGCCACCCGGTCCTCAACCACGACCGGTTCCGGCCCGGCGGCGTCCCGCGCCGCGAGCGCGAGCAGCCAAGCCGGCAAGTCCGCCTCGGTCAGCAACGGCTCGGGGTCGACCGGCGCGCGCGGCGAGAGGGTGTCCGGCGACCGGGAGGGCGACCCTGACCCGCCGGCAGGAAGGGCGTCCGTCTCGCCCGGCGGCAAACTTGCGGGGGTCGGCGTCGCGGCTGGCGGCCCGTCGAGGCCGTCGAGGCCGTCGAGGCCGTCGACGGCCTCGCTTGCCACGTCCGACTCGTCGAGCAGCCACGCCGGCATCAGCGCGGCAAGGCCGCCGTCCGGCAGGGGGGGCAGATCGGACTCCGGCTCGCCCTCGACCGGCTCGTCGACCCGCAGCGGTCCCGTGCAGGCGGGGCATTGCAGCGCGTCCTCGTCGACCGCCGCCCCGCACCACGGGCACGTCAGTTCGCCGAGGGGCAGTGGCAGCGGGACTCCCTCGCCCCCGCCCCCCGCGCCGTGCTGCTCCGCGCCCGCCGCCATCGCCGCTCCCCGCCCGCCGGCCGCCCC
>JBDHWC010000339.1:0-2770 GCA_039809985.1 Thermomicrobiales bacterium
GAGCCGGGGCCGGGGGCGGCGCGCCGCCCCCGGCCCCGCCGCGAACCCGGGCCGCCCGGCCCCGCGGGAGACCCCGATGCGCCTCTCCGCCGAGGAACACGCCCAGCAACGGGCGGGCTACGAACGCCGGCGCGCGCTGACGGCCTACGGCTTCCTGCTGCCGGGGGCGGTCTTCTTCGTGGCGTTCCTCGTGGTGCCGACGCTCTACCTCTTCTGGCTGACCTTCCACGACGGGGGGATCATCACCCCGGCCCGGTGGGTGGGGCTGCGCAACTGGGCCAGCGTCTGGTCCGACCCTTTGGTGCGGACCTGCGTCCGCAACACGCTCTGGTACTGCCTGCTGGCGATCCCGGCAGTGTTCGTGGTCGGGCTGCTGCTGGCGCTCTGCCTGCAGCGCGCGCCGCGGGGCAGCGGGGCGTTCCGCTCGCTCTTCTACCTGCCGACGCTGACGCCGTACGTGACGGCGGCGCTGATCTGGCTGTTCGTGGTCCAGCGCGACTTCGGGATCCTGAACGTGCTGCTCGGCAAGCTCGGCATCCCGCCCCAGAACTGGATCGGCAGCCCGACGCTGGTGATGCCGTCGATCGCGATGCTGGAGGTGTGGCGGGGGGTCGGCTTCTGGACCCTGCTCTTCCTCGCCGCGCTGCTCGGGCTGCCGGGCGAGCTGTACCAGGCGGCGACGATCGACGGGGCGAGCGGCTGGCAGCAGTTCGTCCACCTGACGCTGCCGCTGCTGCGGCCGACCTTTTTCTTCGCGGTGGTGATGGCCACGATCTGGAACGTGCAGCTGTTCGACTCGGTCAGCATCCTGACCGACGGCGGGCCGGAGAACGCCAGCGCGACGGTGGTCTGGTACATCTACAAGGCGATGTTCCAGTTCAACGACAAGACCGGGTTCGCGGCGGCGCTCAGCTTCCTGCTGCTGCTGTTCATCCTCGGGCTGACGCTGCTCGAGATCCGGCTGCTGCGGCGGCGGGCGTAGGGAGGGGGCGCGGTGTCGGTCGAGATCGCCTTCCCGGAGCTGGAGGCCGGGGCGGCCGCCCGGGAGCGGGAACGGCAGCGGGCGGCGGCGCGGGGGCGGCGGCGGTTCTCCGCCTACCAAGTCGCGGTCTACGCCATCCTCGTCCTCGCCGCGCTGGTGGCGATGGTGCCGTTCCTCTACGTCATCTCCAGCTCGCTGAAGGACCAGGCGGCGCTCTTCAGCTACCCGCCGGAGTGGATCCCGAAGCAGCCGACCCTCGCCAACTACCGGGGGCTGCTGGAGGACTACCCGTTCGCACGGTGGACGCTCAACTCGCTGGTCGTCGCCTCGGTCGTGACGGCGGTGAAGGTGCTGATCGACTCGATGGCGGGGTACGCCTTCGCCAAGATGACCTTCCCCGGCAAGGAGCCGCTCTTCCTGGTGGTGCTGGCGACGCTGATGGTGCCGTTCGCGGCGACGCTGATCCCGCTCTTCCTGATCGTGCGGGGGCTGGGGCTGACCAACAGCTACCTCGGGCTGATCCTGCCGGCGCTGGCGAACCCGATCGGCATCTTCATGATGCGGCAGTTCATCGAGACGCTGCCGGGCGACCTCGAGCACGCGGCGCGGCTCGACGGCTGCTCGGAGTTCGCGGTCTTCCGGCGGGTGGTGCTGCCGCTGATCCGGCCGGGGCTGGTGGTGCTGGGGGTCTTCGTCTTCATGTCGCAGTGGACCAGCTACCTCTGGCCGCTGGTGATCGCCACCAAGCCGGAGATGTTCACGGTGACCGTCGGGGTGCAGAGCCTGCGCTCGCTCTTCACGGTCGACTGGGGGGTGCTCTCGGCGGGGGCGGTGCTCTCGATGCTGCCGCTGGTGATCGTCTTCCTCTTCCTGCAGCGCTACTTCATCGCGGGGTCGATCGCGGGCGCGCTCAAGGAGTGAGCGCGGCCCGGGCGTCGGGCGGGAGGACGGGTGGGACGGGTCGAGTTCGTCGAGGTCTCGAAGCGCTACGGGGAGACCGGCGCGGTCTCGGACGTCAGTCTGGCGGTCGAGGACCACGAGTTCCTCGTGCTGCTGGGGCCGTCCGGCTGCGGCAAGAGCACGCTGCTGAAGATGGTCGCCGGGCTGGAGGACGTCTCCTCCGGCGAGATCTGGATCGACGACAAGCTGGTCAACTACCTGCGGCCGGGCGAGCGCAACGTGGCGATGGTCTTCCAGAACTACGCCCTCTACCCGCACATGACCGTGCGCGACAACCTCGCCTTCCCGCTGCGGATGAGCGGGGTGGCGCCGGAGGCGGTGCGGCGGCGGACCGACGAGGCGGCGCGGGCGCTCGGGCTGGAGGCGCTGCTGGACCGGCGGCCGGAGCAGCTCTCCGGCGGCCAGCGGCAGCGGGTGGCGCTGGGGCGGGCGATCGTGCGGGAGCCGGCGGTCTTCCTGATGGACGAGCCGCTCTCCAACCTCGACGCCCAGTTGCGGGTGCAGACGCGGGAGGAGCTGCTGCGGCTGCACGCCCGGCTGCGGACGACGACGATCTACGTCACCCACGACCAGGTCGAGGCGATGACGATGGGCCACCGGATCGTCGTCATGCGCGGCGGCGTGGTGCAGCAGGTGGGACGGCCGCAGGAGGTCTACGACCACCCGGCGAACACCTTCGTCGCGGCGTTCCTCGGCAGCCCGCGGATCACCCTGCACGCCGGGCGGGTGGAGGCCGGGGCGGAGGGCGCGCGCTTCCGGGCGGGCGAGGTGACGGTGCCGCTCTCGCCGCGGCTGGCCCGGGCGGCGGCGGGGCCGGGCGGCGCGGGC
>JBDHWC010000340.1:0-2769 GCA_039809985.1 Thermomicrobiales bacterium
CCAGCCGCTACCGCACAAACGCCGCGACCCCCCACACCAGCAGCCACTGTGCCGCGAAGCCCGTCAGCCAGCCGCCCGGCCATTGGCGGATCCCCACCACCAGCGCCCCGATCGCCGCGCCGGTCGCCAGCCCCGCCGCGAACGCCACCGGCAAGGCCGCCAGCGGCGCGCCCAGCATCGCCGCCACCGCCTGCTGCAAGCCCCACGACAACGCGAACAGCCCGACCCCCACCATCGCCGCGTCGCGCGGGTCGCGCGCCCCCCGCGTCGCCACGCCCAGGTTCACGAACTGGTACGCCGCCACGTCCGCCACCCCGAACAGCAGCACCTTCGCCGCGGCGTCCGCCGGCCCTGCCGCCAGCCGGGCGACCGCCACCAGCACCGCCACCCCCACGATCAGCATCCGCGCCTGCGCTGCCCACGTCGCGCCCGCCCCCTCAGCGACCGACCCTGATCGGCCCAGCATCGGCCCGGGCACCCGCCAGCCGAGGTAGGCGAGGGCCAGCAGCGCCGCCAGCGCCGGGCCGACCGCCCGCGCCAGCCACCATCCCCACGGCAGGTGCGCCACCGGCAGCGCCGGCCCTCCGCCGAGCAGCAGCACCAGCGGCCAGATGCCGTGCTGCACCACGGTCAGGCTCAGCCAGCGCAGCACCCGCCGCAACCGGTCGACCCGGCCCCCGCCGAGCGGGTCCCAGTCCAGGCGGGCCCGATCCGACCCGGTGTCGCGCGCTTCCCGTCGTGCCCGTCCCGCCCCGCCCAACGCCACTCCCTGCCGCCCGCACCGCGCGGCGATGATCACCGCCCGCCGCGCCGCACCCCGGTGGCCACCCGCCGCCGGGACGTTGAAGGCCAACCCCTCCAGCATGACACAAACCGCCCGCCACTCCCGAGCCGTCATCCGCCGCCGGCCAGCCTCGCGACGGCGGCCGCGAACCGGACCGATCCATTTCCCGGAAGCGACGGGACATAACGGGTTTGTCGGAAGATTGCCGACAGGTTGTGGGCAGCCTTGTCGTCGGGCTTCAACCCCCGCCATGCGCCAGAACGCGGGCCAAGAACGGGCAAAACGCAACTCGACGGCGCGACGGTCGCGGCCGCCCCGCAGCGCGAACGCCGTCCCCGAGCCAGACGCCGTCCAACGTCCCCTGAAGACGACATAACGATCGACCGGATGCGGAGCAGCGGTCCCTCATGCGAGTCCGGCCGAAGAGGGGAGGGGTCCTCCGGAGCGCCGCCGCGTCGCAGCAACCAGAGAGGCGGGAGAGGCGGGGAGGACCTTGGTTCCTCGACCCCATGTTCGCCCCCTCCCATGGCGATGGCCGGCAAGGGGAGGGTTCGGGTCGGAAGCCGCCGCGCCGCGGCAACCCGAGGGTTTGGGGGAGGGTCTGGCCCTCCCCCGAATCACATGCCCCCCTCCCCCCGCCGGGGCTGACAGGGACAGGTATCGATCGGGAAGCGGCCGTGCCACGGCAATCCGGGGCCTCGGGGGGACTTGGTTCCCCCCAGACCAATTGCTCCCCCTCTCCCACGGCACTCTGACAGGGGGAGGTGTCCGTTGGGAAGCCGCCGCGCCGCGGCAACCCGACGGAGGCGTCGGAGGGCGAAACCCTCCCCCGAGCGATGCTCCCCCCTCTCCCCTCGCCATCTGACCGGGGGAGATAGCCGTTGGAAAGCGACTGGGAAGCCGCCGCGCCGCGGCAACCCGGGGGTCCGGGGAGGGCCAAGCCCTCCCCGGATTCATGCGCTCCCCCTCTCCCGCCGCCGCGGGAGAGGGGGTTGGGGGGTGAGGGCGGTCCCAGCGGACCCGGCCGCGACGTGCGGTGCCGCTTCCCAAGCGGCTACCCCCCCTGTCAGCCATTGCGATGGGAGCGGGGGCTGGGGGATGAGGGAGTCCGCCCCGCGTCACCCCGCAGACCAAACGCGGGTAGACGCACCCCCGGCCCGAACGCCGTCGGGCCGGGAGCACGACTCGCCCCCGGCCCGATCGTTCGCGTCGTGCGTCGCGGGAGACCCCGGCGGGCGACCCTAGCCGAGCAGCAGCAGCATCGGCTGCTCGAGCTGCCGCTTCACCTCCGCCAGGTACCGCGCCGCCTCGGCCCCGTCCGTCACCCGGTGGTCCGCCGACAGCGTCAGGTTCATCCGCTGGCCGACCGCGAAGACGCCGTCCTTCACCACCGGCACCTCCTTGATCGACGCCACCGCCAGGATCGCCGCCTGCGGCGGGTTGATCACCGCGATGAACTCCCCGACGTCGAACATCCCGAGGTTGCTGATCGTGAACGTGCCGCCTTGGTACTCCTCCGGCTTCAGGCCGCCGTTGCGCGCCCGCCCGATCAGGTCCTTCGTCGCCCGCGCGATCGCGCCGAGGCTCTTCTGGTCGGCGTCCGCGACGAACGGCGCGATCAGCCCGCCGTCGAGCGCTACCGCCACGTTGATGTCGATGTTCGGGTAGGTCGTCAGGTGGTCGCCGTGCAGCGCGCTGTTCAGGTTCGGGAACCCGCGCAGCGCGTTCGCCGCCGCCTTCACGATCAGGTCGTTGAACGACACCTTCGTCGCGCCGTCGTCGCCGACCGCGGCGTTCAACTGCTCCCGCAGCGCCGCCGCCGGCCCCATGTCGACCTCGACCGTCACGTAGAAGTGGGGCGCCTCCCGCTTCGACTCCGCCATCCGCTGGCCGGTCGTCTTCCGGATCCGGCTCAGCTCCGTCGTCGTCGGCGCGGCCCGGCCCGCCGCCGGGGCCGGGCTGGGCGCGGCCGCCGGGGCGGGGGA
>JBDHWC010000341.1:0-2761 GCA_039809985.1 Thermomicrobiales bacterium
GGCGGCCGGCGTCGGCGTCGGCGCCGGCGGCGGCGTGGCCGCGTTGACGGGCGTGATGCCGGCCACGGCCTGGGCGGTGGCCGACGGCTGCTCGGCGGTGCCGCCGCCGATCAGGGCGGAGGCCCAGTACCAGAGCAGGCCGATCAGCAGCAGGAGCCCGAGAACGGGAAGGGCGATCCGGAGGTAGTCGGTCCAGTACTTCTCCTCCGGCTCGTAGCTCACCTGACGCTCGACAGGCCGACTGGGTCGCGGCGACGCCGGCCGGGCTTGCCGCTCTCCGCGCCCTCCACGCTCGGAGCCGTGCTCCGGGTCGCCGCTGGAGCTCGCCATCACGCTGCCTCCGGGGATCGCGAGCCCAGGCTGCGGCAGGAGGATGCGAAGGGGCTGCCAGACGGCCGTCGGGTCTCCCGAGTCCGGGACGGCCCGGTCGGCGGCTGGCTCCCACATCGAACCGAGTCCGCGCGCGCAGTCAAGCGACGACTCGTCGACCGGGTGACTCTCGTTCGGGCCATAGAGCCGGGGGTTCCGGCACCACCCCTTGTTCGCAATCGGCGCTGGCTCGTAGAACCGGCAGTTCTGGCATCGACGAGCCGTCACGCTGACTACCCCGCCTTGCCGCGATCGGTTCGGCTCCACGAGGGAGCGGGCGCGCTCGCGGCGGTCGTCACTCTGGCGGGGCAAGCCCTCCTAGGGCTGTCCCGCGAGTATACATCGCGCTCGCCGGGCCCGGGGTCCGGGCGCGACCGGTCGACCTGACCGAACAGTCACTCCTGCTCGGAGGCGGCAGCGTCCGTCGGCTCGGCACCGGCCGCTTCGTCCCAGGGCTTCTCCTCGCCGCCGAGTCGGCGGATGAACGTGTTCGAGCCGCGGTTGTCGGCGGCGGAGCTGATCGGGACCGGCCCGGACGCGGTGCCGCGGCCGTTGCGACCGCGCTCGTCGGGCGCGGTCATCTCGAGCTGGCCCTCGTAGAAGGCCCCCTCGTTGATCACCAGCGAGCCGGTCTGGACCCGGCCGCGGACCCGGCCGCTCGGCAGGAGCTGCAGACGACCGCGACAGACGACCTCGCCCTCGAGGTCGCCGGCGACGGAGACGCTCTCGGCCTCGATGGTGGCGTTGACCTTCGCGCCCTGGGCGACGAAGAGGAGCCCCTGACAGATGACGGTCCCCTTGATCTCGCCCTCGATCCGCAGGTCCTTGTCGGTCCGGAAGGTGCCCTCGAACGAGGAGTGGCGGTCGATCAGGCTCAGCGCCTCGGACGCGCCGTACTCGGAGTCGGGCACGTCCAGCTCGCTCCCGATGCTGCTGCGCAACGACATGGTGGTATCCCTTCCCGCGCCGCGGTCCGGCGGCCTAGGCGCCGGTGCGGGCGGCGCGACGGCGAACGAGCGGCGTCGCCTCGACCTTCGGCTCCGCCTCGGTGCCCATCCGGAACTGGCCGTTGATCACCGCTCCCTCGTGGATGACGAGGGTGGGGGCGACGACGTCGCCGAAGACCCGACCCTGCGGCAGCACCTCGAACCGGGACGAGCAGCGGACGGAGCCGCGGACCGTGCCGGCGATGGCCACGTTGGTGGCGACCAAGGTGGCGTTGACGTCGGCCTCGTCGGCGACGTAAATGTCGTCCTTGGCCTCGACCGAGCCCTCGACTCGCCCGTGCAGGTGGATCGAGCCGCCGGTCTGGAGGTCGCCCTTCCACATCGTGTCGTGTGCGACAACACTGGTCTGGGCGTCGAGCGACGGCGCGGGCAGCGACGTCGGCTGCTCGTCCAGGCCGAGCCCGGACAGGTCGTGCGCCGGAGAAGGGTCGTAGGCAAGCGACCGGCGCGGCTCGGCCTCCCGGGGCGGGTAAGCCCCGAGGTCGCGCGGCCCCGCGTCGACCCGCAGGTCGGCCAGCGACGCCCCGTCGTGGTCGAGTCCCTCCGTGCCCAACTGCTGGCGGAGGGCGCTGATCTGGCGTTGGAACGCGTCGACCTTGTTGTCTTTCCGGAAGACCACGGTCACTCCTCCTCATCGCCCGGCCGTGCCTGTCGGCGGTCGGCAGGGACGATTCGCTCCCTCCCCGGCGACCGGTGGGCGCGCATGCGCGCCCGGCGTTCCGGGCGACCCTGCACGGTCTGGCGGGACTGACCGCAGCCTCCGTCGGCGACGGTTTCAGGGCGTACGTACACTCTAGCACACCGTTCTGAACACGCAAAGGGGTGTCGGAACAGCCCGGTCACCGCTCCTGCTGTTCATCTCGTGAACGTCATTGCCGGGCGAGCCGGATTTCCGGCGCCGGCACTTGGGTTGAACGGGGATCATCACACGGGGGTCAACAGCCCGGACAACGCGCGACCCCAGCCGGCATGCCGGCTGGGGTCGGGGGCGGCCAACCCGCCAAGCGGTCACTGGGTACGCCCGAGAGGACTCGAACCTCTGGCCTCTTGCTCCGGAGGCAAGCGCTCTATCCGCTGAGCTACGGGCGCGCAGCGAGGGTGAGTATACGCCGAAGCGTTGCCAGGCGCCAGCAGCGTCGCCCCGGGCAGCTGCCCCGGGATGGCCCCGGATGCCGGGGGTGCGTTATGCTTTGCTGTCCGGCGCACCCCGTGCGCCTTGCTTCTGTTTGTCCCGCGGAGGCCGCAACGTGTCGGATATCCACCTCAACGACGAAGACGTAGCCTACCTGCTGACGCTGCTGCGGAGCGCGTCGCAGCCGCTGACGACGCAGCAACTGATCGACGCCCTGCGCCACCAGTCCGAGCCGAGCAACGAGTAGCGGGCC
>JBDHWC010000342.1:0-2756 GCA_039809985.1 Thermomicrobiales bacterium
TGCCCCGACCGAGTAGCGGCGACTATACTCCCCCGGTTTGCGGGGCGCGCCGGCGCTGCCGCCAGCCGACAGGAGACGACCAGACCATGCTCGACCTTCGCGCCGACGACACCCGCGTCTTCCTCTTCCACACCGCCGCCGCCGCCGCCGACCCCGGCTCGGCGATGGACGCCGTCAACGCTTGGCTGAGCAAGGACCGCTCGGCCGGCGCCTACGCCAACCTGCGGGTGAAGGGGATCGACATCACCCCCGACGGTCAGGGCGGCATCTTCGTCAGCGTCGTCTGCAGTCTCGGCAAGGACACGGTCGTCGACCGGCTGCGGGACGCCGTCGCCGCCGAATGACCGACGAGCGCGCGGGCGGCCCCCCGACCCCCGGATCCGGGCGGCGGCCCGGCGGCCGCCCGCGCGTGATGCTCCTCGTCGGCCCCGCAACGTACCGGGCCGGCGCGTTCCTCGGCGCGGCCGAGCGGCTCGGCCTCGACGTCGTGCAGGCAGTCGACCTGCCGGAGGCCCTCGCCGGCGAGTGGGGCGTCGCCCACGCCCTCGACTTCGCCCGGCCGGACGATTCCGCGGCCCGGATCGCCGCCTGGGCCGGGGAGCCGGGGTTCGCCCCCCCCGACGCGATCCTCTCGCTCGACGACAGCGCGACCCTGCTCGCGGCCCGTGCCGCCGCCCGGCTCGGCCTGCCGCACAACGACCCCGAATCGGCCCTCGCCGCCCGCGACAAGCACCTGATGCGGCAGCGGATGGCCGCGGCCGGGGTGCCGGTCCCCGCCTTCCGCGCCCACCCGCTCGCCGCCGACCCGGCCGCCATCGCCGCCGACCTCGCCTTCCCGGTGGTGGTCAAGCCGCTCCTCCTCTCCGGCAGCCGGGGGGTGATCCGGGCCGACGACCCGGCCGGGTTCGTCCGCGCCTGGGAGCGGACCAGGCGGATGCTGCTCGGCGAGGGGTACGACCCGGCGGCCGACGCGATGCTCGTCGAGGCGTACCTGCCGGGGATCGAGGTCGCGGTCGAGGGGCTGCTGACCGGCGGCGACCTGCGGACCTTGGCGATCTTCGACAAGCCGGACCCGCTGGAGGGGCCGTTCTTCGAGGAGACGATCTACGTCACCCCCTCCCGCCTGCCGACGGCGACGCAGGCTGCCGTCTCGGCCATGACCGCCCGCGCCGCCGCCGCGCTCGGCCTGCGCGAGGGGCCGGTCCACGCCGAGCTGCGGGTCAACGACGCCGGGGTCTGGCCGATCGAGCTGGCCGGGCGGTCGATCGGCGGCCTCTGCTCCAGCGTGCTGGAGTTCGGGGTCGGCGTCAGCCTCGAGGAACTGATCCTGCGCCACGCGGTCGGCCTGCCGCTGCCCGCGCCGGAGGCGGGGGGGCACGGCGCGGCCGGGGTGATGATGATCCCGATCCCGCGCGGCGGCATGCTGCGCGAGGTGGCCGGGGTCGAGGCCGCCGCCGCCGTCCCCGGCGTCACCGGGGTCGAGATCACCGCCCGGCTGAACCAGCCGCTGGTGCCGCTGCCGGAGGGGGCCAGCTACCTCGGCTTCGTCTTCGCCCGCGCCGCCGACCCGGCCGCGGCCGAGGCCGCCCTCCGCGCCGCCCACGCCCGGCTCCGGTTCCGGATCGAGCCGACGATCGCCCTCCGCCTGACCGACGCGCCGACTCCCGCCGGTGGCTGAGGCCCCGCCCGCCGACCCCGTCGCGCCGCCCGTCGGCGTTCTGGCCGACGTCCGGGCCGGCTTCGTCGGCGGCCTGCCGCTGATGCTCGGCACGTTCCCGTTCGGCGTCGCCTTCGCCGCCGGGGCGCGCGCGGTCGGCTTCTCCGCGCTGGAGACGCTGCTCTGGTCGCTGGCCGTCTTCGCCGGCAGCGCCCAGTTCGCCGCCGTTGCCCTGACCGGGGCGGGGGCGGGCCCGATCGCCATCCTCCTGACCACGATCGGCCTCAACCTCCGCCACCTCCTCTACGGGATGAGCGCCGCGACGTGGCTGCCGAAGCCGGTCCGGCCGCCGCGCGGCCTCCTCGCCTACCTCCTCGCCGACGAGACGTACGGCGTCGCCGTCCGGCTCGCCGCCGCCGGCAACCCGCGCGGGGGCGTCTTCTTCGGGGCCGGCCTCAGCACGTGGGCGGCGTGGCAGGCCGGCACCGTCGTCGGCCTGCTCCTCGCCTCGGCGGTGCCCGACCTCTCCGGGCTCGGGCTCGACCTCGTCTTCCCGGTCTCCTTCGCGGCGATGCTGGTGCCGCTGCTGCGGGGCCGGCTCGCGGTCGCCATTGCGCTGCTCGCCGCCGTGCTGGGGGTCGGGCTGCGGCTGGCGCTCGGCCCCGGCTTGGCGATCCTCGCGGCCATCGTGGCCGGGGCTGCCCTCGGCGTCGCGCTCGACCGCGCGCCCGAGGGCGAGGGTGGGCCTGAGTCTGAGTCGGCCGCCGCCGAGGCCGGGCCGGGATGAGCCTCCGCCCCGACCACCTGCTGCTCATCGCCGCCTGCGCCGTCGCCACCTACCTGACCCGGATCGGCGGCTTCTGGCTGGCCGACCGCGACCTGCCCGCGCCGCTCCGGCGCGGCCTCCCCTACGTGCCGGTGGCGGCCTTCGCGGCGATCATCGCGCAGGGCGTCAGCGTGCCGGGACAGGCATCCCTCCGGCTCGTCGTGGTCGCCGTCACGATGGCGGTCATGCTCGTCTGGAAGCGGGTCGGGGTGGCGATCGTCGCCGGGATGGCCGGCTGGTGGATCCTGCGGGCGTTGGGCGTCGCCTGAGGCG
>JBDHWC010000343.1:0-2752 GCA_039809985.1 Thermomicrobiales bacterium
GGCCCGGGCCGCGTCGTCGCCGGCGACCGCGGCCGCGTGCGCGGCGTCGCCGGCGATCCCGGCGGCCGCGTCCTTGGCGTCGTCGCCGCCGCCGAACAGTCCCTTGAGCAAGTCGCTCACCGTGCTCCTCCTTCGCCGTTCCGGCGCGGGGCGGGCGTCCGCCCGCGCCTCGTCAATCTCGCGCCACCGGGAAACGACGCCGCCGCGCCCGTTCCGGTTCCCGCCCTGACACGGGAAGGTGGCGGCGGCCCGGCAACCCGGGGGGGCGGGGAACGCCAAGTCCTCGCCCTCCCCGCCTCGTCTCCCGCGGAGGCGGCAGCGGGGCTGGGGGCGAGGACCGTCCTGACGGGCCCGACCACGAGGCGCGCGTCCCGCGACCGAACGGGCGTCGCCCCTGGTCGGGACCCCGCCGGGCGGCGACCGTGGCGGCTAGGCGCGGCCCTTGGTCGCGCCGCCGAGGATCTCCTTCATGGCGTAGGCGGCGATGCCGCCGAGCACCATCTTGGTCAGCGGGTTGTCCATCAGGCTGCCGGTCGCGCTGCCGCCCTGCGTCCCGGGCTGCGGCGCCTGCTGGGCCGGGGCGCCCATCATCTGGGTCAGGATGTCGCCGAGGCCGCCGGCCTGCGGCTGCTGGCTCGGCGCGCCCATCAGCGAGCCGAGGATGTCGGTCAGGTCGCCGCCCTGCTGCCCCTGGGTGCTCGGGGCGCCCATGATCTGGCCGAGGATGTCGCCGAGGGCGCCGCCGCCCTGCGGGGCCGCGCCGCCGCCGGCCGGCGCGCCGAGGAGGCCGCCGAGGATGCTGCCGAAGAGGTCGCCGCCGTCCGCGCCGCCCGCGGCGGCCCCGCCCTGGCTCGCCTGCCCGGATCGCTGGATGTCGACCAGGCCCTTGCCCTGCTGCCGCTCCTCCAGCATCTTGCCGAAGGCGGCCCGCTGGTCGCTCGGCAGGTTGGCGACCGCCTGCTGGGTGGCCCGCTGCAGCTGCTCCGGCGAGGCGTACTCGGAGACGGCCAGGAAGTTCTTGAGCGCCTCCTCCCCGGTGTAGCCCTCGACCGGGCTGCCGGTGGTGTAGCGCTTGACGAAGTCGTTCGCCTGCGTGGTGAGGTGGTCGCGGTCCTCCGGGCTGAGCGCCTTGCGCGCCGCCCGCTCGGCCCGCCGGGCCTCACGCGCCGCCTTGTGGCCGGCGTCGCCGGCGAGGTGGGCCGCCGCGTCGGCCGGGTTGGCTGCCCCGCCGTCGCCGCCGCCGAAGAGTCCCTTGAGCAGGTCGCTCATCACCGATCCTCCATACTTGCGCCCCTCGCGGGGCGGGCCGCCCGGCGCGACCGTCGCGCAGTCTCCCCGCCGTGCAGTATAGGTGCCACGCTGGCCAACAGGGCACCGGGTCGGTGAGAATGCGCCCGACACTCAATTCGCGCAATTCCGCGCCCCCGGCGGCGGGGCGTCGCGACCGTCGGAGGCGAAAGGCAGACGCGATGAAACGACTGTTCGTCACCTTGCTGCTCGTGGCGCTGACCCTGACCCCGAGCCTCGCCGCGGCCCAGACGACGCAGGCCCCGGCCGGCGTCGACCAGAACACGCTGCTGCGTGACCAAGCGGACGCGGCGGCGGCGGCGGCGGCGATCCTGAACCTCGCCGCCGACCGCAATTTCAACGCGATGTACGACTCGATGCACCCCGACTCGATGAAGATCGTGCCGCGCGGGGCGGCGGTCGGGGCCTTCACCGACATCTACAACGTGGTCCAGGCCGGCCGGGCCCAGATCACCGGCGTCAGCATGGTGCCGTGGACGTGGCCGGTGACCGGCAAGGCGTACCCCTACGCCGCGAAGGTCGACTTCGTCCAGCCGTACGTCGACCCTTCGCTCGGCGAGCAGTGGCTGCAGGACTCGATGTACCTCGTCCAGGACAACGGCAAGTGGCGCTGGTTCTTCGGCAGCAGCCCGGAGTTCGTCGCCAACGCGATCAAGAGCTACGGCAACGCCCCCGCCGCGCCGGCCGGCGGCAGCATCCTCGACGGCGACCTCCTCGCCAACGTCGTCAACGACCTCGACGCCTACTACGCCGACGTCCTCGGCTACACGCCGTACAAGTACCGCTCGCCGAAGGTGGTGATCGTCGAGCAGGGCGACAACGTGCGCACCGCCTGCGGCCCGGCGGCGACCGGCTTCTGGGCCTTCTACTGCCCGCTCGACGAGACGATCTACCTCGACGAGGTGCTGCTGACCGACCTGCAGAAGAAGGGGCAGGGCTTCTCGGCGGCGTTCGTCATCGCCCACGAGTGGGCCCACCACGTGCAGGACGCGGTCGGGCTGGAGCGGGTCGGCCCCTACCAACGGCCGAGCCAGTGGAACCAGGTCTACAGCATCGAGCTGGAGCTGATGGCCGACTGCATGAGCGGCGCGTGGTCGCAGGACCTCGAGACCCGCGGCATGCTGCCGCAGGGGGCGACCGACGAGGTCGTCGAGTTCGCCAAGGTCCTCGGGGACCCCAGCTTCATCGGCGAGACCGATCCGGAGGCCCACGGCACCCCCGCCCAGCGCGCCACCGCCTTCATGAACGGCTACCAGCAGGGCTTCCTCGGCTGCAACATCAAGATCTAGTTCGTCGGGGATTGGGGATTAGGGATTAGGGATTGGGGAGGACGGAGATGCAGCCGCCGCGTTCACCGGTGGCCGGCATCGGCATCGGGGCCCGGTAGGGACCGGAGCACCTCGTCCCCAGTCCCCGGCCCCCAATCCCCAGTCCCCAGTCCCCA
>JBDHWC010000344.1:0-2739 GCA_039809985.1 Thermomicrobiales bacterium
GGGTCTGGGAGTGGGGGCGGTTCCGGCAGGCCCGGCCGCGAGACGCGAGACGATCGGATATCTCCCCCTGCCAGCCGCTGTGGCGGGGGCGGAGGGGAAGCAGGCTCACGAGAGGGTCAGGGCCTCCCCCCGCACCCCCAAAATTGCCGCCGCGCGACCGCTCCCCGACGAATCCCCCTGGCAGCCACGCCGCGGGCGAGGGGGAGCAAGTGGTTCGCGGGAGAGCCGAGCCTCCCGAGGACCACGTGTTGCCGCCGCGCGGTGGCTTGCCGATCGACACCCCCATGGTCCGCGGATGACCCGTCTCCGCCCTTGGCATCTCACCCTGTTGTCCGCACGACCACAGATCGCCGGCCGCGACACGCGTCCGAGCCCGCGGGTGGTCTTCCGGAGCGTTTCCGAGACCCCGGTTGTAATGAACCGCGCCCGTCGCCGTTCACATCGACGAGCCCGCTGTTGGGGGGCGTGGCTCACGACATCCGGCGACACGTCTCCGAGGTGGCCCGTGCCAGCAGCACTTCTCGACCCGGCCCAGCCTCGCCTCTCACGCCGTCGATTCGCGGCCGCCGGCTTCGTCCGGGCAGTCGGGGGCGACGCGCGCGCCGCCGAATCGCCGCTGGTCGAAACCCTGTTGGCCATGCCGGTGGGCGGCGCGTGCGACGCCTATCCGTACCTCGGCCTCTGCCGGATGACCCTCCGTGCCGGCGCGGTCGAGCCTTACGGCACGTCGCGCGACCACGGCAAGGGAACCGACGGCTTCGTCGTCACCCGAGGCAGAGTCCGCTTCGAGCCGGACAGTCCCGCCCGCGTCGCCCGCGCCGGGTCATCGCTCCTCGCCTCCCCGATCGACGTCCCGGCGGGGAGCACCACGCTGCTCGGCCCGGGCGATCAAGCGATGACCGCCCCCGGCTGCGCCTCGCGCCGCGCCACGGTCGGCGAGGCCGACGCGGCGACAATCGAATGCTCACTGATTGCCGCGATCCCGGGGACCAGCCACGCTGCCGGGACGGCCTACACCCACGTCGAGTACGAGCACTTCCCGGCTGGGGCCGAGCCCGGCATGGCACCGGTGCCGGCGGTGGTCACCCTCTGGCGCGTCACGCTACCGCCCGGCAGCACGCTCGGGATCGGCAGCCTCCCCGGCGTCGAGATCATGACCGCAACCCGCGGCGCGGTCAGCGTTAACGGCGACACCGACCCGTTGCTCACCTCCGGGCTCGGCGGCACGCGTCCGCCGGGCCACGTGGTCGACCCGCACAGCGGGCTCACGCACGCCTCGGCCCGGGTGCCGCCGACCTCGTTGCTTCGCAACACGGGGGCTGGCGTGGCCGTCCTCTACGCCGTCGGGTACGCGCGCGCTGCGCCCGCCCCGGCCACGTAGCCGCGCCCGCCGCTCGGCAGGTCGACCGCGAAGTCGCCTTCTCCGGAAGGACCGCCAAGGGGACCTTGGCCACGGCCGCCTACTTGTAGACGCGCAGCAGGATGTCGGTCGGCTTGCCGCCGTTGGTCTGGTTGAGGTCCTGCGGGCAGGCGGAGACGGCGACGACGACGTCGGCCAGCGCCTTCAGCAGCACGAAGTCGCCCTTCTCCGAGAGCGGCTCGCGCACGTCGAGCTCGCCCCGCTGCTTGATCGTGACGTACATGAACCAGTTGACCGGGTCCGGCACGCCGTCGAGGCCACCGGCAACCCCGCCGAGGGCGTCCGCCAGTGCCGTCCGGCAGTTAGCGTGCCCCGGCGCACCCAGCAGGTCGTAGCGGACCGGGTCGCAGCAGGCGTAGAGCGTGTCGTGCCGCCCGACTGTGTCCTCGACGATCTCCAGCAGCGGCCGCCGCCGGTTCGACCAGAGTTGGGTCCCCTTCTGCGGGATCAGGCTGCCGGTGGCCGAGCGGGTCACCGCGGTCGAGACGTGCTCGCTCGGGTCGTCGAGGCTGAAGGCGACGAAGTCGGCCACCTGCTTCCCGTCGACGTCGGCGATCTGCAGCAACTGCCCCTCGCGCAGGGTCACGGCCAGCGCCTTGCCCGGGCGCACCTGTCGTGCCTTGATCGCCAACCGGTCCGGCACCAACTCGACCATCGTTGTCTCCTGCATGCTGCCTCGTCCGCCTCGCGCGGCGCAGTGTCGCACGCCCGCCGCCCCGCGGCCAACGGCCCGCCACCGCGCCTGTGCCATACTCCGGCACCGGTCGGGCGCGCCGAGGAGGAGAATCGATGGATCGCTGCACCAACTGCGGGGCCCCGACGCGGGTCGACGCGAAGTTCTGCACCACCTGCGGCTTCCGCCTCGCGGAGTGGGACGACGCCGACAACGTGCCGCCCGCCCAAGCCGCCCCCGCCGCCGATCCCGCGGGGCCAGCCCCCGACGTCACGCCTGCCGCGCCCGCGTGGCCGGCCCCCGTCACTGATTCCTCGTGGCCGGTCCCGGACGGCCCGGCCGCCGAGCCGACGACGTGGGAGGTGCCGCCCCTGCAACCGGCGGACACCACGTGGCCGACGACACCGACGCCGGACGCCACTCCCGGGCCGGTCGTCGGCGTTTGGGGCGCGGGCACCACATGGGACGGCTGGAATCTGGCCGAGTCGACCGGGTCGGCCGAGCTCGCGGTCGCCGAGACCGCCACGTTCGAGCCCGCGCCCGTCGAGGCCGCGCCGGCGGAGGTCGCCCACTTCGCCCCGCCGCTCGACTCGGTCGAGGCGGCCGAGGCGGCCACCGCGCCGGTCGCCGTCGGGGCCGACCCGTG
>JBDHWC010000345.1:0-2733 GCA_039809985.1 Thermomicrobiales bacterium
GGGATGGTCGCCCGCAGCGCGCCGGCCTGCATCGCCATCGCCGCGAGCTGGGCCCCGAGCCCGTCGTGCAGGTCGCGCCGCAGCCGCCGCCGCTCCTCCTCCCGCGCCGCCACGATCCGCTCACGGGAGCGCTGGAGGTCGTTGGCGAGGCGGACGGCGTGGGCGGCCACCCCGACTTGGCGGGCGAGGTCGGCCAGCAGCCGGCGGTCGGCGGTCGAGAACGCCTCCCCCGGCCGGCGGGGGGCGACGTGCAGTTCGCCGACCGATTCCCCTTGGTAGACGAGCGGCAGCCGCAGCAGGTCGCCGACGGGGGTGCCGGCGGCGACGGCGGTGGCCGGCCGCGCGGCGTCGGTCAGCAGGATCGCCGCGTAGGGGAGGCGCAGCGCCTCGGTCAGCGTGCCGACGATCGCCGGCAGCACGTCCTGCGGCGCGAGCGTCCCCTCCAGTTGCCGCCCGAGCCGGGAGACGACGGCGTAGGGGTCGTCCCGCTCGCCGTAGAGGAGGCGGTTGACGCCGCGCTGGACCCGCTCGTGCAGCGGGTGGAAGGCGACCGCGACCACGGCGGTCGCCGCCAGGGTGCGGGCGAAGCCGCCCTGGCCGAGCAGCGCGTCGCTCCCGGCCACCAGCAGGACGTAGCCGCCGGCGACCAGCGCGGTGAGCGCGGCATAGACCAGCGTCCGGTTGATCAGGAGGTCGACGTCGAACAGGCCGCGCCGCAGGATGGCGAGACCGGCGGCGACCGGGACGGCGCACAGGGCCGCCCCCCAGAGCACCCAGTACCACGGCACGCGGTCGGCGAGGCCGCTCACCGACAGCGCGAGATGGCAGGCGAAGGCGACGGCGACGACGACCGCGGCGTAGGCGATCCACTTCAGCTGCTCCCGCTCCGCGCCCTGCGCCCTTCGCATCCGGCGCACCATCGCCGTGCCGGCGGCGGCCACGCTGGCGAGCGTCAGGGGGAAGCCGACGATGGCCAGTGCGGCGGCTGCCTGGTCCGGCAGGAGGGGGTAGGGGTTCGGGTAGCCGCCAATGGCATCGTCGAGCGAGCCGGGCGAGAAGGCGAAGGCCGCGGTCGTCGCCGCGATCCCGACCGCGCCGACCCACGTCACGACCCGCCAGCGCGGCCCAGGCAGCCGGCCGTCGGGGAAGAGGAGCAGGGTGTAGACGAGGATCAGGCCGAGCACGGGGAAGAACGCCCACGACTGGAACCAGTTGACCGTCGCCGCCGCCGGCAGCGCGCCCGGTCGGGCCTTCAGCCCGTAGGCCGCCCAGCTGCCGGCGAAGAACTCGGCCGCCGCCAGCAGCCCGATCGCGCAGAAGAGCCAGCCGACCCGGTTGCCCGGGTGGCGGCGGGCGATCGCCGCCCCGACCAGTGGGTAGGCGAGGAAGAGCAGCGGCCAGACGGCGAACGAGAAGGCCTCCTGATCGGTCCGCTGGTAGCCGGGGGCCCGCCAGGCGAGCGCCAGCAGCAGATACGCCCCGGCCGTCAGCGCGAGGCAGAGGCCGAGCAGCAGCGGCGGCAGGGGACGGGCGCGGTTGGTCATCGACGGGCCCCCGGGTGTTGCGCGATCGTAGCGCACCGCCGCGCCGGGCGCGACGGCGGGACCGGCGCGGCCGCCGTCCCGCCCGCCGTCGCGCCCGGATTCGTCTACGACGCCGGGGTCGCCTCCGGCGGGCCCATCTGGCTCTCGGGGCCGAAGTTCACCAGCAGGAAGACCGCCGGCTCGCTCCCTTCGTTGCTGACCTCGACTGGCGTCTGCGGCCCGCCGTAGACGGCGTCGCCCTTGGCCAGCGTCGCCTTCGTGTTCGGGGCGATCTGGTCGAGCTTGAGGTCGGGCGTGTCCTGGCCGGTGGCCCGGCTGATCGTCAGCGGCTGGGCGGACTGCAGGGTGAGCGTGCCCGACTCGACGACAACGAAGGCGGCGCTCGGGTCGTTCGGGTCGGCCGGGAGGACCGCGCCGGGGGCCAGCGTCAGCCGGATCATGACGATCAGGTCGGCCTTGTCCGGCAGCGCGGTGACCGGTGCGCCGGCGACCCACTCGCCGCTGAGCCCCGGCGGCATCGGCGGCTCCCCTTGGTCGGCGGCGGGGGTCGCCGACTGGGCGGCGGTCGGCAGGGCGCGCGGCGTGGCGACGCCGAGCACGAGGAGCAGGACGACGGGCAGCAGGAGCGTTCGGCGATGCACGGGAGCCTCCTCCATCGGTGGGCCGGCCGGCCGCGACGGACCGTGGCCGGCTCGTTCGCCAGCGATGGTGCGCTCCCGGCCCTCCCGCCGGAAGGGGGCGCGTTCCCGATGCGGCCGGGAGGTTGTTCCCGTCGGGGCCGGGAACGACGGGGCCGCCACGCCGCGTCGGCCCGTGGGCATGAGGGACTACTTCCGGCCAACACGCACCATTTCCTCGCCCGCCGCCGCTCGACGAGGTGGCGGGTTCCCTCGGGCGGCGGCGAGCGAGAGGCGACTTACGTCGGGCACCCGCCGTGTCACGGCAAGCCGTGAGACCGGGGGCGACCAAGTCCTCTCCGAGCCGGCTGCTCTCCCTCGCCGGCCGCCGTCTGACCGTGGAGGCATCCGTCGGGACCCCCCCGCGCGGCGACAAATGGGGGGCCGGGGGAGGGCTTGGCCCTCCCCTGAGCTTGCCTCTCCCTCTCCCTCGCCGCCTGACAGGGGTGGGTATTTGATCGATAGCGGCGGCTGCGCCTCGCGGCTGGACCCGCCGGGGCCGCCCTCACCCC
>JBDHWC010000346.1:0-2728 GCA_039809985.1 Thermomicrobiales bacterium
GAGCGCCAGCATCTCCTGCGACGGCATCGGCTCGGGCGGCTGCCCCGGTGCGTTCATGCGACGCGCTCCCCGACTGGCGGTGCGACGCGGTGGCGAGGGTGCGCCCACCATGCTCGGGGGGTGCGACCACCTGCCAGATCATTGTAAACGAGAGAACAGATCATGGCAATCGGGAAGACACCCATCGGCCGGGTGCCGTTGCCGTGCGGCGACGACGACCCGCGCCCCGGATCAAACCGGCGTGGCCCGCACGGCAATGTCGTCGGTCGCGCCGCGCTGCGACCTCGCGAGGGGTGCTAACGGTCCGGTGCCGTGCCCGGCTGACAGGCACGGCACCGGGTTCGGCGTCCTCAGATCGCCACGTTGCCGAGCGCCCGGATCGCGTCGTCGCTGTGGCCGGCGGCGCGGAGGGGGGCGACGACGTCGCGGGGGAAGTCCGGGAGGTAGCAGGCGATCAGGTCGGCCTTGCCCTCGCCGGGGTCGATCGTCGCCTCGCCGAGGGCGGCGGGGAGGATGCACGACTCGGCGCGGCCGAGCGTCGTCGTGCCGCCGTCCCAGCGGAGGGTGACCGGGTCGCCGATGCTGGAGAGGGTGACGCAGCGCCACGGGTGCGACGGCTCGCGGTGCGGCGCGGTCAGCGACCAGCGCTCGAGCGCGAAGTAGGGGCCGGCGCAGCCGACGTAGGCCGTGTTGCCCGGCTCGAAGTCGTGGCGCGGCAGGCCGGGGTTCGGGATCGGGACGGTGTGGGTCTTCAGCTCGGCGAGGGTGGCGGCGATGTTGGCGTTCCACTGCTCCTCGGAGAGGCGGTTGCCGTTGAGGTCGGTTGGCATCACGGTGTTGCCGAGGTCGGACGTCTGCTGCACCTCGAAGATCAGGGTGTCCGGCCCGAAGGCGTGGAGGATGCCGCCGGGGACGTAGACCGTGTCGCCGGCCTTGATCGGGTGGCGGAACATCGCCTCGTCGTAGGCCTGCCGCTTGAAGATCTCGAACAGCTGCTCGTGGGAGAGCCCCGGCCGGATGCCGGTCAGGATCGTCGCCTCCGGCGAGGCCCAGAGGATGTGCCACGCCTCCGTCTTGCCGTGCGGCTCGCCGTAGACGGCGCGGGCGGTCTCGTCGTCGGCGTGAAGGTGGACCGGCAGCATGTGCGAGGCGTCGAGGAACTTGTCGAGGATCGGGAAGTGCGGCCCGCTCCAGCCGTCGCCGACCAGTTCCCGCGGGTGCGCCTCGACGAGGTCGTGCAGCAGCCGGCCGGCGAACGGCCCCTCGGTGATGGTGGCCCGGGCGTCGCGCTGGTCGCTCACCTCCCACGTCTCGGCGACCACCCCGTCGGGCGCGTCGGCCTTGCCGAGCATCTCCGGGATCAGCCGCTCGCCGAAGGCGTAGGAACGGACGTGGTAGGTCAGCTTGATCGGTGCCCATTGCATCGGGATGGTCCTCCGCGCGTGTGACGAATCGTTCCGGGCCGGCCGCGCGCCTCAGGCCGGCTGGCCGGCCGGTGCGGCGGCGTCGACGGCGGCCCGGACCTCCGCCATCGCCTCGCGCACCGGGCGGTGCGGGTCGAAGATGGCCGAGCCGACGACCAGCGAGTCGGCCCCGGCCTCGACGACGCGCCCGACGTTGCCTGCCTTCAGGCCGCCGTCGACCTGCAGGGCGCAGGTCGGGTTCCGCTCGTCGAGGATCGCACGCAAGCGGCGGACCCGGTCGAGCGCGGCGGGGATGAAGGTCTGGCCGCCGAAGCCGGGGCTGACCGACATCACCAGCACTTGGCGGACGATCGGGATCACTTCCTCCAGCATCACCAGCGGTGTCGCCGGGTTGAGCGTGACGGAGGGCTGGCCCCCCGCCTGCTCGATCACCCGCAGCGTGCGGTGCAATTGCTTGGCGGCCTCGACGTGGACGGTGACGACGTCGGCCCCGGCGTGGACGAAGCGCTCGGCCCATTCGTCGGGGTCGGAGATCATCAAGTGGACGTCGACCGGCAGGGTGGTCGCGGCCCGCACCGCCTCGACGATCGGGATGCCGACCGAGATGTTGGGCACGAAGTGCCCGTCCATGACGTCGACGTGGATGTAGTTCGCGCCGGCGGCCTGCGCGTCGGCGATCTGCTCGCCGAGCCGGAGAAAGTCGGCGGCGAGGATGGACGGCCCGATGCGGACCGGACGCTGGGCCACGAAGCCCTCCCATTGCGACCACTTGCGGCCCGACGCCAAGCCGTCGCGCCGGACCCGGCAAGTATAGGGCGGCGGCGGAGCCCCTCCCTATACTACTTGGCGACGGTCGGGGCCGGACCCGGCCCCTGAGCGGGTGGGCGGCATGGTTCGACCGGCAAGCCTTCTGGACCGGTTGGAGAGTCGGCTGGAGCGCCTCGTCGAGGGGAGCGTCGGCGCGGTCTTCCGCACCCCGGTCGAGCCGGCCGAGATCGGCGGCAAGATCGAGCGGGCGATGACCGCCGGGCTGGTGCCGGGGGCCGGCGGGAAGATCGCGCCGAACGACTACCGAGTCGGCATGCATCCCGACGACCTCGTGCGCTTCGCCGACTACCACGAGGCGCTCTGCCGTCAGTTGGCGGCCTGGGTGGGCGAGGTGGCGGAAGAGCGCGGCGTCCGGCTGGTCGATCGGCCGCGGGTCCGGATCGAGCCGGACCCCGCCGCGCCGCGCCGCGGGGTGCGGGTGGCTGCCGCCATCGCCGAACGCTCCCCGGACGCGCGACGGCGCGATGCCGCCCGCG
>JBDHWC010000347.1:0-2726 GCA_039809985.1 Thermomicrobiales bacterium
TACGGCGCGGGCTCGTACTTCGAGGTGCTGTACAACACCGACATCCTGAGCAAGGCCGGGATCGACGCGGCGACGCAAGCGTGGCCCGAGACGTGGGAGGACCTGATCGCCTTCGCGCAGAAGCTCAAGGCCGCCGGCGTGAACCCCTTCGTCATCGGCGAGCAGCAGGGCTACACCGGGGCGTGGGTGATGGCCACCCTCGCCGGCGGCCAGATCGGCACCGACGGCTTCTTCGCGATGCGGGCGGGCACGATGCCGCTGAACGACCCGAGCATGGTCACCGGCTACGAGAACTACCGGCAGCCCTACAGCCTCGGCCTGACCAACGGCGGCGCGGGCTCGCTCACCAACGACGAGGGGCAGCAGCGCTTCCTGCAAGGGGACGGGGCGCTGTTCATCCAGGGCGGGTGGTTCAACAAGCAGGCCGTGGCGGGACTCGGCGAGAAGGTCGGCAACTTCCCGATCCCGACCCTGAAGGGCGCGCCCCACGCCGGCGCGATCGCGGGCGGGCCGAACGTCGCCCTCGGCATCACCAACTACTCGCAGAAGCAGGCCGCCGCGCTCACCTTCGTCGAGTTCCTGATCCGGCCGGAGATCCTCGACCTGTACGTGGCCGCGGGCCAGGTCGAGCCGTCGAACCACAAGGACGCGAACCTCGACGTCATCACCAACCCGCTGCTGCGCAACCAGGCGAACTGGCTGAAGACGCGAGGGACCATCTACCCCTTCGACAACATCATGCCGCAGCCGATCAACGACCTCTTCTACCGGACCAACGCGTCGGTGTTCACCGGGCGGATCTCGCCGCAGGACGGCGCCGACCAGCTGGAAGCGGAGTACGCGAAGACCCGCTCGAGCTAGCAGCGGCACGCCGGGCGAACCGCTCAGGTTCGCCCGGCGCGCCGCCGACGGGCACCGCCCGGGGGTCGGGACGTGACGGACTCACGGCGCACGCTGGGACCGGACCAAGTGTTCGCCTACCTGGCGATCCTGCCGTCTCTCGTGCTGATCGGGATCTTCGTCGTCTACCCGATCGCCTCGTCGTTCCTGCTCAGCGTGTCGCAGACCGACGGGCTGACCAGCACGTTCGTCGGGTGGCGCAACTACGCCGACCTGGTCACCGACCCGACGTTCTGGCGGGTGCTCCTGAACAATTTCATCTTCCTGCTGTCCGTCCCGCTGATCCTGCTCGCCTCGCTCGTCTGCGCGGTGCTGATCTACGAGCAGACCTGGGGCTGGCGGTGGTTCCGGGTCGTCTTCTTCGTGCCGTCCGTCATCTCCTCGGTGGTGACCGGGCTGCTTTTCCGGAGCTTCTTCGCCTACGACGGGCCGGTGAACGACCTGCTCGGCCACCTCGGGGTCGCGCCGATCGACTGGATGTCGTCCGGGACCACGGCGATCGCGGTGGTGATCCTCGCCCTCGTCTGGAGTTCGTTCGGCTACGGCATGCTGATCCTGCTGGCCGGGATGGCGGCGATCGACCCCAGCGTCTACGAGGCGGCGCGGCTTGACGGGGCGGGCTGGTGGCAGCGGACCTCCCAGATCACCCTGCCGCTCATCGTCCGGCCGATGCGCTTCCTCAGCGTCATCAACGTCATCTACACCTTCACGTCGCTGTTCGGCTTCATCTTCGTGATGACGTCCGGCGGCCCGGGCTACGAAACCACGACCGTCGACTACTTCATCTACCTGAAGGCGTTCGCCGGGTTCAACCTCGGCGGCGGGGCCGCGCTGGCGGTGATGCTCTTCTTCGTCATCCTCGGGCTGACCGCCGTCCAGTTCCGGGTCTTCCGGGACGACGAGGACGCCACGTGACCGGCCGCGCCGCCGACGGGTCGCGGCAGCCCGGCACCGGCGTCGCGCCAGACGCGGTCGCCGCGTCGCCGCGCTTCGGCCGTCGCCAGCGGCAGCTCCTTCGCAAGGTGCCGGTCTTCCTCGCGTTGTCGCTGATCGCGGCGACCACCGTCTACCCGCTGCTGTTCCTCGCGGCCAACGCCCTGAAGGAGCGCACCGAGTACGCCAAGAACGTCTACGGGCTGCCGCAGGGGCTGTACCTCGACAACTTCCGGGTGCTGGTCGAGAACTACGACATCCTGCGGGCGTTCGCGAACTCCGTGCTGGTGACGGCGACGGCGGTGACCTGCGCGCTGTTGCTCTCGTCGCTCGCCAGTTTCGTGCTCGCCAAGGTGCCGTTCCGCGGCCGGCACCTCGTCTCCGGGCTGGTGATCGGCGTCCTGCTCGTCCCGGCGCAAGTGCTGCTGATCCCCGTCTACCTGCTCTTCTCGCGGCTCGGCATGATCAACCAGGTGGCGTCGGTGATCCTGATCTACACCGCCTTGGCCCTTCCGTTCGGCACCTTCTTCCTGACGTCGAGCTTCCGGGGCATCCCGAACGAGATCATCGAGTCGGCGCGGCTCGACGGCGCGTCGCTGGGGACGGTGTACCGGACGATCATCCTGCCGATGGGCCGGCCCGCGATCCTCACCCTGGCGATCCTCAGCTTCCTCTCGATGTGGAACGAGCTGCTGCTCGGGATGATGCTGCTCCCCGACGAGTCGAAGCGCCTGCTGACGCCGACCATCGCCCTGCTGCTCGGGCGGCTGCTGACCAACCAGCCGCTGCTGATGGCCGGGCTGCTGATCAGTTCGTTGCCGACCCTGCTGGTCGTCGTCTTCTTCTCCCGGTACCTGGTGCAGGGCATCACCTTGGGATTCGGCCGGTAACGG
>JBDHWC010000348.1:0-2692 GCA_039809985.1 Thermomicrobiales bacterium
TCGCCTGCCGGACGCGCTGCGCGAGCCGCTCGCGCGACTCGGCGCGGCCCGGGAGCAGGCCCTGCGGCTCGCCACCGCCGACGAGTCCGCCTACGCTGCCTACCGCCGTGCCGCGGCGCTGCCGAAGGCGAGCGACGACGAGCGGCGCGCTCGGACCGTTGCCGTGCAGGCCGCCCTGCGCACCGCGACCGAGGTGCCGATGGCTTTGGCAGAAACCTGCCTCGCCATCGCCCGGGACCTGCGGCCGGTCGCCGAGCACGGCACCCGCCACGCCCAGTCGGACACGCTGGCCGGGGCGATGCTGGCCGAGACCGCCGCCCGCGCGGCGCTGCTCAATGTCCGCGGCAACGCGGCGATGCTCCGCGACGGCGACGAGGCCGACCGGTGCCTGGCGCGCGCCGACGCGTTGGAGCGCGAGATCTCCCGTGACGCCGAGGCGATCGCCGAGGCCGTGCGGCACCGCACCGGTTGAGCCACGCCTCTCGCGGCGCGTCGGGGCGGCCTGCCAGCACGCCCGTCACGCCTGCGGAGTGAGCCGAATGCGGTTCGCGGCCGTTCGTGCTACGCTGGGGCCGGTCCGGTCGCATGTGCTGCGACGTGTGCTGCCGGTGCCCCCCAAGAAGCGAACTCGCGGCCCGTCTTGCCCAAGCACCGGAGGATGGCCCGATGACCGCTGTCTCATCGCCCCCGTGGTCGCTCAACGGCGAGTAGCTCGAGAATTGCAACTGCGCCGCTGCCTGCCCCTGTCTCTTCTCCGGCGCGCCACCCTTGACGGCGATGCTGACCGAAGGGGCGAGTGAAGTCGCTTTCGGCTTCCATGTCGACCACGGCACGTTCGGCGATGTCCCGCTGGACGGGCTCAACGTCGGGTTGATCGCTCGGGCGCCGGGGCCGATGGCCGACGGCAACTGGTCGGCCGGGCTCTACCTCGACGAGCGCGCGACGGAGCAGCAACGCGCGGCGCTGACCGCGATCTTCTCGGGACAGGCCGGTGGCGTGATGGGCATGCTCGCACCGCTGATCGGCGACTTCCTCGGCGCGAAGACGGTCCCCATCGCCTGGCGCGGCGAAGGGAAGCGCCGATCGATCGAGATCCCCGACATCGCCCACGTCGCCGTCCGTGCCGCGCCGAGCATCTTCGGCGAAGACAAGGAACGAACCGCCGCCAACGTCCACCCGTTCGCCGCCGACGGCCTCGTCATGGCCGTCGGCGACGAAGGGAGCACGTGGACCGGCTATGGCATGCGCTGGGACAACTCCGGGCGCAACGCCCACTACGCGCGGATCGCCTGGTCGAACAGGTAGCGCACCGTGGCCGGCGAGGGGGTCACCGGCGGCGCGGCCTCGCCGCGACCAGCGCCGCAGGGCCGCGCAGCTTGGCTGCTGGCCGCTGTCTTGGTGCTGCTGACGCTCCTCGCGTGGGCGTGGACCGTGCGCGACGCATGGACGCCGAGCCGCGCGGTCACCGACATGGACGGCGCGGCGACCGGCGGGATGAGCGCGATGGCCGGGATGGCCGGATCGGGGGACGCGGCCGCCGCGCCGACGGCGGGTGCGTCCGTCGCCGGCCTCGCCCCGTTCCTGACGGCGTGGACGGTGATGATGGCGGCGATGATGCTTCCCGCCGCCTCGCCGATACTGATGCTCTACGATCGGATGACGCGTCGCGACGGTGCCGGCGCACCGTGGCGCACCTGGCTCTTCGGCATCGGCTACCTCGGCGTCTGGGCGGCGGTCGGCGGCGTCGCGTGGCTGGCCGGGAGGGCGACCGGGACGGGCATGACGGCCGGCCTTGCCGCGGGACGGCGGCCGTTGGCGCTCGGAGCCGTGCTCGTCGTGGCGGGAGCCTACCAGTTCACGCCGCTGAAGCAAGCGTGCCTGCGCCATTGCCAGTCGCCGCTCGGCTTCCTGATGACGCACTGGCACGGGGGCGCGGCGGGCGCGCTGCGAATGGGGCTGGAGCACGGCGCGTACTGCCTCGGCTGCTGCTGGGTGCTCTTCGCGCTCCTCGTCGCCGTCGGCACGATGAGCGTGCCGTGGATGCTGTTGCTGACGCTGCTGGTGACGGCCGAGAAGCTGCTGCCGCACGGCGCACGCATCGGTCAGGTCGCCGGCGGGGCGATGATCGTGCTGGGCGTGCTGGTTGCGGCGGGTGTGGTCGGGATGCCGTGGATCGCGCCGGGGATGGCCACCCCGGTTTGACGCTCGCGGCTCGCGCTTGCTAGACTCCTCCCCGCGCGGCGCATTCGTCTAGCGGCCTAGGACACCGCCCTCTCAAGGCGGAGATCAGGGGTTCGAATCCCCTATGCGCTACCCCGAGCCCCCGGCAGCCCTGCCGGGGGCTTTCGCATGCCCAGTCGCGGCCTTGTGTCCCTCGTGCCGACCGGCCCGGCGTCCAGCGCACGGCCCCCGCCGACGCTCGGCGGGGGCCGCCGGGGCTCCCTCACCCTCCAGCCCCCTCTCCCCTCGCAATGGCTGACAGGGGGAGGTATCCAAGGGATAGCGGTATCCGGGTCTCGCGGCCGGGTCCGCCGGGGCCGCCCTCACCCCCCAGCCCCCTCTCCCGCGGCGGCGGGAGAGGGGGAGCAACTGAATCGGGGGAGGGCCAAGCCCTCCCCCGCACCCCCCAAGTTGCCGCTGCGCGGCCGCTTCCCAACGGACACCTACCCCAGTCAGATTGCGATGGGAGAGG
>JBDHWC010000349.1:0-2661 GCA_039809985.1 Thermomicrobiales bacterium
AGCGGCGGCTGGGCCAAGGTGGTCGGCGACTGGCCGCGCGACGGCCGGATGCGCCCGACCTACGGCGCGGCGGCCCTCGCCGAGGCCGCTCGCCGGGTCCACGCCGAGGGCGGCCGGATCGCGGTCCACGCCACCTGCGGCGAGACGATCGACCTCGCGCTCGCCGCCGGCTTCGACTCGGTCGAGCACGGCTGGGGCCTCGACCCGCGCCACTTCCCGGTGATGCGCCGGCAGGGGACCGCGCTCGTGCCGACACTGGTGATGACCGAGGCGCTGCTGGCCGAGATCGCCGGCTTCCTGCGCGGCATCGGGCTGGACGCCGTCGGCGCGGCGCGGACCGCCGCCGACGGCGAGCGCCATGCCGGCACGGTCGCGGCGGCGCACCGCGCCGGGGTTCGGGTGCTGGCCGGCACCGACGCCGGGATGGTGCCGCACGGCTTGCTCCGGGAGGAGATCCGCGCCCTGCGCGCCGCCGGCCTGCCACCCGAGGCCGCGCTCGCCGCCGGCTCGTGGGACGCCCGGGCTTGGCTCGGGCGGCCGTCGCTGTCGGAGGGCGCGGTCGCCGACCTCGTCGTCTACCCCGCCGACCCGCGGCACGACCTCGCCGTCCTCGACCGACCGCTCCTGATGCTTCGCGCCGGCCGGCTGGTCGTGCCCGCGGCCCAGCCGGTCGCCTGAGCCGGCCGCGCGCTGCCGGGGCCTGCCGGACGGCTCGGCCCGCGGGTCACCCCGCCCCGCCGAAGTCGACCTCCTCGGTCGTGACGGTGCCCGCGGTCCGGCCCGGGGCGTCCTGGTACGACCAGTAGAGGTTGGTGTGGGCGATCACCTGCGCCGGCGGCGGCGCGCCCCACTCGGTCAGGTCCTTGGTCGTGTGGGCGTCGCCGACGAGCGTCGCGTCGTAGCCGCGGGCGAGCGCGCCGTGCAGCGTCGAGCGGACGCAGGCGTCGGTCTGCGCCCCGGTCACCAGCAGCCGGCCGACCCCGATCCCGGCCAGCACTTGCTCCAGGTCGGTCGCCTCGAAGGCGTCGCCGTACTCCTTCTCGACCAGCGGCTCGGCGTCGGCCGGCACCAGTTCCGGCACCCACTGCCACGCTTCGCTGCCGCGCGCCAAGCGCTCGTCGTGGTGCTGGACCCAGACGACCGGCACCCGCGCCGCCCGCGCCCGCTCGACCAGCGCGGCGATGTTCGCCACCACCGCGTCGCGCGCGTGCGCCCCGTCGACCACCTCGTTCTGGACGTCGATCACGATCAGGGCCGAGTTCGGGCGGTCGGGGAGGGTGGTCATCGGTTGACGGCTCCGTCGGCGGTCGGTCGAGGCGGCGGACCGTGTGGCCCCGCACCGCGCCAGCGCGGCCCGGCCACCCTAGCACGAACATGCGTTCGGGTCAACGGGTCCGCGATGCGCCATCGGCGATCTCGGTCGGCCCGTCAATCCGCTGGCGGGAACGTCTCCGACGGCGGCGCGCGACACCCACGCCGGGCTCGTCCGCCGTGCCGTCGGGCGCAACGCGTTCGCCGCGTCGCCGCGCGGCAGAACAGCCGGTGTCGGTGCCGGTGCGGGCGCGGCGGGGCGTCCGACGCAGGCAGGGAGCGAGCGCGATGCCGCGGTCGGGCAAGGCCCCGGACCGGCCACCGGTCCTCGGCGGCCCACATGGCGAAGCTCTCCCCCGCCCGGTCCGGCGCGAGAACGGGATGCGCCTCGACGCGGCAGTTGGCGTGGACCTCGGGCCCGAGGAGGAGGCAGCGGCCCTCCGCCGCGTCGATGTCGACGACGAGGAAGCAGGCACGCTTGCCGGCGAGCAGGCCGGCGACCTCCACCCGGCCCGACGCCAGCATCTGTGGCGTCCGGGGCGCGAACGCCGCCCGGAACGCGCGGTCGCCGTCCAGCACCACCGCGTCGAACACCTCGATCGTGACGTGGAACCGCGTCTGGCCCCGCTCCTTCCCGGCGCGGGGCGCGCCGGGTTGCGCCGCGACAAAAGCCGCGTCTGCCCCGAGACCCCCGCCACGACTCTGGCGGAATGAGCGACATCTCGCCAATCGTGGCGCGAATGCAGGAGCGACGCCGCCGGGAGGCCTTGGCCGGATGCCGGGCGGGGCGCTCCCGTCGCGTCAGGCCGTCGGGGTCGCCTGCGCCGCCGGCGTGGCGCGCTCCTTCGGGGCGGGCACGGTCGAGGGGGCGAGGATCGTCAGCGGCCCGAGCGCCACCGGCGGCTGCGGCGGCAGGCCGCCGGCGTCGAGGCGGCGGCGGACCCGGACCGTCACCGTCGTCTCCCCCGCGTCGGCGAAGCGGAGGGCGAGCGGGAACTCGTCCCCTTGGTTCAGCTGCCGGAGGATGCCGACCAGCATCGGGTGGTCGTCGTCGTGGCCGAGGAACGTGGTCCCCGGCGGGATCGGGATGCCGTCCTCGGCGAGGGCCATCCGCCGCGCCTCGCCGTGCCCGACGATCCGGTGCAGCTGCACCTCCCGCGCCACCGGCGACGACGCGGCGACCAGCCGGTCCGGCGTCGTCCCGGCGTTGCGGATCGTCATCGCCACCGCGAAGGCCCCCGGCATCTCGAGCTGGTCGAAGGGGTTCACCGACTGCGGCGGCACCACCGGCTGCGGCGTCGCCGCCGCCGGGGTGCCCGCCGTCGTCGCCCCCGCCGGGCCGTCGGGCCG
>JBDHWC010000350.1:0-2656 GCA_039809985.1 Thermomicrobiales bacterium
CGCGAGACGCGGACACCGCCGTCCCTTGGATGCCTCTCCCTGTCAGGCCCCTCGCTGGCACCGGGGATCGCGACTTGGCCGGAGGCTACCCCCGGCCCGGGCAGACCCGGCAGCGACCGCCCTGCGTGGTTGTCGTCGCGTGGCCGCCGTCGCCGCCGCCCTTGGCGTGCCCCTTGCTCTGGAGCGCGGCGTAGGCACCGGCCGGGAGCCGCACCGCGACGTTCGGCTCCAGCGGAATGTCGTTGTCCGGGTCGTCGGGGAGGTTGTAGAAGCCGGTGCCCTCGACCAGCGTCACCTCGATCTCGCCGTCGGTGACGCCGATCAGCGTCAGGTCGGGGGCCGCTTCGTCCGGCCCGTCGCCCGGGATCGCCAGGCTGGCGTTGGGTTCGAAGCGCACTTGGTAGGTCGCCGTGCCGCCGAGCTTGCGGTTGTCAGCCGCGGGCTTGAGCTCGGAGATGAGCGTCGTCTCGACGCCCTCGCTCACCGTTACGGGTGTCCGCTCGGTCATCCTCGCCTCCTCCGACTGGCACGTGGCACGATCACGGTGGCTCGGGTGATCGGGCGGCGCGCGCCGCCCGATCACCCGTAACTTAGCACCGAGGTCGACGGTACGCGGCACCGGTCGTCGCCGCATCCGTCGATTGACGGATCGCCGCCAACGACCGGCCCGCCCGGGTAGACTGCCCTGCCCGGTCGGCGGTGCCGCGCCGGTCGGGAGAGGGGGGAGCGATGACGGCCACCAACCCGAAGCAGGAGCGGCGGCTGCGGGTCGGGGTGCTCGGCTGCGGCCCGATCGCGCAGGCGGCCCACCTCGAGAGCTGCGCCAAGGCGCGCAACGCCGACCTCCACGCGATCTGCGACGTCGCGCCCGACCTGCTGGCCCGGATGGCCTGCACATGGGAGCCGACCCGCGCCTACGGCGACTACGCGGCGATGCTGGCCGACCCCGAGCTGGAGGCGGTGATCGTCGCCACCGCCGACGCCTTCCACGTCCCGGCCGCCACCGCCGCGCTGCGGGCGGGCAAGCACGTCCTCTGCGAGAAGTCGCTCGGCGTCACCGTCGAGGAGGTCGAGACGCTGCGGAAGGTCGTGCGCGAGACCGGCCGCGTCCTGCAAGTCGGCCACATGAAGCGCTACGACGCCGGCATCCAGGCCGCCAAGGCGTTCGCCGCCGACGAGATGGGCGAGCTGCTGGCCCTGAAGGCGTGGTACTGCGACTCCACCCACCGCTACGTGATGACCGACGCCGTTCAGCCGCTGATCGTCCGCAGCAAGGCCGCCCGCCGCCCGACGACCGACCCGAAGGCGGATCCCCGCGCCTACTACCTGCTGGCCCACGGCAGCCACCTGCTCGACCTCGCCCGCCACCTCGGGGGGGAGATCGAGGCGGTGCGGGCCCGACTGCGCGAGCGGTTCGGGGCGCACGGCTGGTTCGTCGACGTCGACTTCGCCAGCGGCGCGCTCGGCCACCTCGACCTGACGGTCGCCGTCCGGATGGACTGGCACGAGGGGTTCACCCTCTACGGCGAGCGGGGCAGCGTCGTCGCCAAGACCTTCAACCCGTGGTACTTCAAGAGCAGCGAGGTCGACATCTTCCGCGAGGCGGACGGCGCGTCGACCCGCGTCCTCGGCGCGGACGGCCACTTCTACCGCCGCCAGCTCGAGGGCTTCGCCGACACCGTCCTGCACGGCGCGCCGATGACCGGGGCGGACGTCGACGACGGCGTCGCCTCGGTCCGGGCGATGGCGGCCGTCGCCGAGTCGGTCCGCAGCGGCCGCGCCGTCCGCCTCGCCGACGCCACCGGAGGCCCCTGATGCGACTCGGCGTCTTCGCCAAGACCTTCCCGGGCACGACGCCCGGCCCCGTCCTCGCCGCCGCCAAGGGGGCGGGCTACGACGGCGTGCAGTGGAACTACGCCTGCTCCGGCCTCGACCACCTGCCGGAGACGGTCCCGCCCGCCGTGGCGCGCGCCCTCGCCGACGCCGAGGCCGCGACCGGGGTCCGGGTCGACGTCCTCTCGGCGACCTTCAACATGATCCACCCCGACCCGGCCGTCCGCGCCGCCGGCCTGCGCGCCCTCGACGCCGTCGGCGGCTCGGCGGCGACGGTCGGCTGCGACCTCGTCAACCTCTGCACCGGCACCCGCGACCCGGACGACATGTGGCGGGCCCACCCGGCCAACGGCGACCCGGACGCCTGGCGCGACCTGCTGGCGACCTTCGCCGCGGCGGTCGCCATCGCCGACCGGCACGACCTGCGGCTCGGGATCGAGCCGGAGCCGGGCAACGTGGTCCGGACCACGGACGACGCCCTGCGCCTGATGGCGGCGGTCGGATCGCCGCGGGTGGTCGTCGTCCTCGACCCGGCCAACCTCGTCGAGGGGAACCCGGCCGAGCGGTGGGGCGACCTCGTCGACGACGCGATCGACCGCCTCGGCGACCGGATCGCGCTCGGCCACGCCAAGAACCGCGCCCCGGACGGCCGCGTCGTCCCCCCCGGCTCACCGGCGGGCGGGGTCGACTTCCCCCGTTTCGTCGCCAGCCTCCGCCGCGCCGGCTTCGCCGGCCCGATGGTCGCCCACGGCTTCGGCGAGGCCGACGCGGCGGGGGTGGCGGCGTACCTGCGTGGGTGCGGCGTCGAGTAGTCGAGAAGTCG
>JBDHWC010000351.1:0-2655 GCA_039809985.1 Thermomicrobiales bacterium
TACGGAGAACACGTAAACCGTCGTGCTGCGGAACTCCTCGCCCGGCCGCAGGAGCGTCGACGGGAACTCGGGCCGGTTCGGCGAGTCGGGGAAGTGCTGCGTCTCGAGGCAGAAGCCGTCCCCCTGCCGGTAGGCGCGGCCGGAGGTGCCGAGGCGGCTGCCGTCGAGGTAGTTGCCGGTGTAGAGCTGGACCGCCGGCTGGTCGGTCCACGCCGTCAGCACCCGGCCGCTGCCGGGGTGGACGACGCGGGCGCACTCGGCCAGCGCGCCCGGGGCCGCGGGGTGGTCGAGCACGTAGTTGAAGTCGTAGCCGTGGGCCATCAGCAGTTGCGGGTGGTCGGCCCGGATCCGCTCGCCGATCGGGTGCGGCTGGCGGAAGTCGAGCGGCGTGCCGGCGAGCGGCAGCAGCGCCCCGCTCGGGATCGCGTCGGCGTCGACCTCGGTGACGTGCCCGGCGAAGATCTGGAGCAGGTGGTCCTCGACCGTCCCGCTCCCCTCGCCGCCGAGGTTGAAGTAGGCGTGGTTGGTGAGGTTGACCACGGTCGGGGCGTCGGTCGTGGCCCGGTAGTCGATCCGCAGGTCGGCGTCCGGGCCGAGCGAGTAGCGGGCCTCGACCGTCAGCGTGCCGGGGTAGCCTTGGTCGCCGTCCGGGCTGACCAGTCGCAGCCGGAGGCCGGCGCGGTCGCCCTCGCTTGCCTCCTCCGCCTGCCAGACGCGATGGCTGAAGCCCTCGATCCCGCCGTGCAGACTGGCGTTGCCGAAGTTGCGGGCCGTCTCGTGGCGGCGGCCGTCGATGCTGAAGCCGCCGGAGAGGCGGTTCGCGTAGCGGCCGACCAGCGCCCCGAAGTAGGCCGGGTTGTCGGCCGCGTACTCCTCCGTCGTCGCGAAGCCGAGGGTGACGTTGGCGGCGCGGCCGTCCCGGTCCGGCACCTCGATCGTCTGCACGATCCCGCCGTAGGTGAGGACGCGGACCGTCGCCGCCCCGTTGGCGAGCGTCCAGCGCTCCACCGGCGCGCCGCGCGCCGCCCCGAACGCCTCGCTTGCGACCGTCGCCCGCCCCATCGTCGTCCTCGCTCCCGCTGGTGTCGCCGCGCGCCGCCCGGGCCGCTCGCCGGGCCCGGCCATCTTCCCGCCGCCGGGTCGGGGCCGCAAGCGGCGGGGCACGGTCGGTGCGCTACGATTCCCGTCCAGAGACGGGCCGGCCGTCGGCCGGCCGCAGCCGTTCCGCGTTCCGCAGGAAGGAAGCCCGATGAAGCCGCACGCGCGCGTCGCCGTCGCGCTCCCCCGCTCGGGGATTCGCGAGGTGATGGAACTCGCCTCCACGATGGACGGGGTGATCCACCTCGAGGTCGGCGAGCCGAGCTTCCGCACCCCGGACCACATCATCGACGCCGCGATGGCGGCCGCCCGCGAGGGCCGCACCCGCTACACCCCGAACCTCGGGCTGCCGGGCGTCCGCCACGCCGTCGCCGACCGCTACGCCGCCCGCTGGGGCCGCCCGGTCGGGATCGACCAGGTGCTGATCGGCTCCGGCGCGGTCAACGCGATTGCCGCGACCGTCTTCGCCCTCTGCGAGGAGGGGGACGAGGTGCTGGTCCCCGACCCGGGCTGGCCGAACTACGTCGGCATCGTCGCGCTGGCGCGGGCGACCGTGGTCCGCTACCCGCTGCGGCCGGAGCACGGCTACCTGCCCGACCCGGCCGAGCTGGCGGCGCTGGTCACCCCGCGGACCAAGCTGCTGATCGCCTGCAACCCCTCGAACCCGACCGGGGCGGTCTTCCCGGCCGAGACGGTCGCGGCGCTGGTCGAGTTCTGCCGCGAGCGCGACCTCTGGCTGCTGAGCGACGAGATCTACGAGGACCTCCTCTTCGACGGCCTGCGCCACGTCCCCGCCGCCCGCTTCGGCGACGAGCGCGTGATCTCCGTCTCCGGCTGCTCGAAGAGCTACGCGATGACCGGCTGGCGGCTCGGCTGGGCGATCGGCGACGCGGACCTGATCAAGCTCGCCGGCAAGGTGGAGGAAGGCATCGTCTCCTGCGCCTCCTCCGTCTCGCAGTGCGCGGCGGAGGCGGCGCTGCGCGGCCCGCAGGCGTGCGTCGAGGAGATGCGGGCCGCCTACGAGCGGCGGCGCGACCTCGTCCGCGACCGGCTCGCCCCGGCGGGGCTGCTGCCGGCGACGCCGCACGGCGCGTTCTACGCGATGGTCGACCTGCGCGGCGCGGGCCGGCCCAGCCGCGAGCTGGTGGTCGACCTGCTGCGCGAGGAGAAGGTCGCGGTCGCCCCGGGGGCGACGTTCGGCGACGTGGCCGAGGGGATGGTCCGGGTCTCGCTCGCCTCCTCCGAGGCGGACCTCGCCGAGGGGTGCGAGCGGATCGTCCGCTTCGCGCAGCGGCACGGCGCGGGGCGGCTGGCCGCCGCGACCGCGGACTAGGAAGCGCGGACGACGACGGCGGGGCGAGGTGCGCCCCGCCGGGCCACGAGGAACCGGAAGCAAGGGGAAGGGGACCGCGAATGAAGCTGCTGACGTTTCGCGAGGGGAACGACCTGCGCCTCGGCGTCGCCACCGACGCCGGGGTGATCGACGTCGCGGCCGCCGCCGCCGCGCTGGGGGTCTCCGGCGTGCCGGCGTCAGTCGAGGCGGCGGCGGCCGGCGGC
>JBDHWC010000352.1:0-2646 GCA_039809985.1 Thermomicrobiales bacterium
GCCGGCGACGGCACGACGTTGCCGTGCACCGCCACGGCCATCTCGGCCCGCTCGGCCGAGGTGAGGCCGAGCGCCTCGGCCAGCAGGCGCAGCGTCTCCGCCTGCGGCCGTCGCCGCGCGCCGCGCTCGAGGTCGCTCAGGCCGCGGACGCTGAGGCCGGAGCGCTCGGCGAGCCGCTCCTGGCTGAGCCCGGCCGCGAGCCGGTGCTGGCGGAGCAGGTCGGCGAAGCTCGGGGGCGAGGGAGCAGGGGAGGTGCCGGCCACGATGACCCCTCCGATCCCGGTGTCGACGACCGCGACCAGAAGGTCGGATCGTAGCAAACCGGCCGGGGAACCGGCTCGGCGGACGGCAGGGCGCGCGGTCATCGGGGCAACGCCCGCCACCGCGCCGTCCCGGCGACCGCGGCAGAAACGGCCCCGGTTCGGGTCGGGCAGCGGTTGGAGGCCGGGACGACTCGCGTCGCCGTGACGTGTGCCCGGCGGCGCGAAGGGTGCCCGCGCCTACGCCGGCAGCGCCGCCGGGCGCTCGACCGTGCTGGCGATCTCGACGTGCCGGCCCTCGCGGGAGGCGGTCTCGACCGCGAGCATCACCTCCAGCACGTGGAGGGCGAGGTCGCCGGAGGCGCGGGGCGCGCGCCCCGTGCGCAGCGCGTCGGCCAGGTCGGCGAGGCCGAGGCCGCGGCTCTCGTCATGGTCGGGGCGGGTCACCGGGATTTCCTGCCAGTCGGCGCCCTGCGCCGTCCGCAGGCGGACCGGGCCGCCGAAGGTGTTCGGGTCGGGCATCAGCAGCGTGCCGGACGAGCCGTACAGCTCGAGGTTCGGGGTGGCGCCGGGGATGCAGTCGAAGCTGGTGACGAGGGTCGCGACCGGGCCGGCGGCGAAGTCGAGCACGGCGGCCTGGTGGGTGGCGACCGCGACCGGGATGCGCTGGCCGCGACGCCCCTCGCTGCCGATCGTCCGCTCCGGGAAACTGGCCCGGACCGAGCCGGTCACCCGCCGCACCGGTCCGAGCAGGTTGACCAGCGCGGTCAGGTAGTAGGGGCCCATGTCGAGCATCGGGCCGCCGCCCGGCTGGTAGAAGAAGTCGGGCTGCGGGTGCCAGCGCTCGGGGCCGGAGTTCTGCATCACCCCGGCGGCGGCGACCGGGGTGCCGACCGCGCCGGCGTCGAGCAGGGCCCGGCAGGTCTGGAGGCCGCCGCCGAGGAAGGTGTCGGGCGCGCAGCCGACAAGCACCCCCTGCCGCCGCGCTGCCTCGACCACCCGGCGACCGTCCTCCAGCGTGGTGGCCAGCGGCTTCTCGACGTGGACCGACTTGCCGGCGGCGATCGCGGCGAGGCTCACCTCGGCATGGGCCCGCGGCACCGTCAGGTTCAGCACCACCGCCACCGCCGGATCGGCCAGCAGGTCGGCCACCGGGACGTCCGGCACGCCGAACTGCGCCCCGCGCCGCTCCGCCATCGCCGGGACGAGGTCGGCCACGGCGACCAGCCGCAGGTTGCCCCAGCGCGGCAGGTTCCGCAGGTAGGCCTCGCTGATCGTGCCGCAGCCGACCACGCCGACGCCGACCGCGTCGGCCGGGCGGGGAGTCGCGAAATCGGAACGGGACGTCGCCTGCACCATGTGTCCCCCCTCTGGTCGCCGGCCGCCGCGCGCCGGCCCGGTTCCCGCGTTGCGGCTAGCCGACGCCCCGGCTCGCCCAGAGCAGGCCGCGCCGCTGGATCTCGCGCGCCTCGGGCACGTCGAAGTCGGCGCGGACGTGGCCGAGCGAGGAGTAGAAGACGCGGCCCGCGCCCCAGCGCTTCTTCCAGACGACCGGCATCTCGACCCCCGCCACCCACGGGCAGTGCTCGCCGCCGAAGGTGGTCGTCGCCAGCACCTCGACCGCCGGGTCGACGTGCAGGTAGTACTGCTCGGAGTGCATCGCGAAGTCGGCCAGCCCGGCGACGACCGGGTCGTCCGGCCGGGTGACGCGGACGGTGTAGTCGATGACGTCGCCGGGGTGGGCGACCCACTGGCCGCCGGTCATGAACTGGTAGGCCGGGTTGTTGCGGAAGGCGTCGCACATCCCGCCGTGCCAGCCGGCGAGGCCGGTCCCGGCCTCGATCGCGGCGAGCAGGCCGGCCTCCTGCTCCGGCGTGATCGTGCCCATCGTCCAGATCGGCACGACGAGGTCGCGGCGGGCGAGGTCGGCGGCGTCGAGGAAGCGGTCGAGCGAGCCGTCGACCTCGACCGCGAACCCCTCGCCCCGCAGGACGTCGGCGAACAGCGCGGCGCACTGGGTCGGTTCGTGCCCCTCCCAGCCCCCGGTGACGATCAGCGCGGACGGCATCGTGCTCCCTTCCTCGGTTGGCGACGGCCCGGGGGCGACCGCCAGTCGCGCGCCGGGCCGTGCCGGCAACGCTACCGAGCGCGCCCCGGGCCGTCAACCGCGACGCCGGGCGGCAGCGTCGTTGCCCCGCCGAAACGCTGTCGCCGGCGAGGAGGGAGAGCCCTCCGCCGGGACGCGGTCGCGCCGCGCCGGTCCGGGGGTTCGGGGGAGAACCAAGCCCCCCGAGCGAACGGCTCCCCGTCCCCCGCCGCCGCGGCGGACCGGGGCAGGTATCCGTATGGGAAGCCGCCGCGCCGCGGCAAACAGGGGGTCGGGGGA
>JBDHWC010000353.1:0-2645 GCA_039809985.1 Thermomicrobiales bacterium
CTCCGTCGCGGCGGCGAGGCCCGCGTCGCGGAAGGCGACCAGCGCGCCCGAGTCGGCACCGCCGAGGTGGAGGCCGAGGACCGTCGCCGCGCCGGTCAGGCCGGGACCGCTCGGTTGCAGCGGGGCGGGCAGGGTCAGGCCGTGGTCGACGAGGAGCGTGCCGTCGGTGGCGGGGACGGGCGTCGCCATGCCGCCGACCGGCGCAGCCCAGAGGAGGCGCGGGGCGTCAGGGCCGGGGTCGAGGCCGAGGTCGGCGTCGAGCTCGACGAAGCGGGGCGCGCCGCCGCTCTTCTTGACCGCCTCCGGGAGGAACCGGCGGGCGTTGACGGGGATGCCGACCGGCTCCCCGTCGGCGACGTCGAGCGCCTGCATCAGCAGGCGGCGGGCCCGGTCCGGGTTGCGGACGAGCAGCAGCGGGCCGTCGAAGCCGAGGTAGTCGCGCCACGCGGCGAGCGCCTCGGCGTCGGAGGCGGCCGGCAGCGGGGCGTCGTCAGGCAGCGTCAGGACGCGCGACAGGGAAGGGTGGGCGGGGTAGTCGGCAGACCGGACCGGCTGCCTTTCCTCGATCCCCAGCGTTCAGAAGCCGCCCAGCCATTGGTCGCGCCAAGTGTCGTGGTCGAAGGGCATCGGGTCTCCTCGTCGATCGGTCGGGACGGCGGGCCGGGCCGGGCCGCCACGCCTTGACGGCGCGCCTGCGGCGCCCGGGCCGGGGTCGGGCCGGACCTCGCCGCGACGGGCGACCGGCGCGATATCCGACCATTTTGCTCGGATACAGGATAGCAGGCAGCGGACTGGGCGGGCACCCGGACGCCGAGCCGCCACGGGGAGGCGGCGGCCCGGGCGGCGCGACGCCGGGCGACACCGGCGAACGACCCCTCCCCGGCCCGGCGCGTTCCGCGCCGATTGACAGCCGACCACCGGCTCCGTAGGCTGCGACCAATTCTGACCGATCTGGTCGGAATTTGGCTCGGACTGGACGGGGCGGGGGCGCGACGAGGGGTCGGCGTGATGCCGACCCCCCGACCACACGAAGCACGCGAACCGGTCGTCGGCGGCCCGGGGCAACGGGCCGCCGGCCGCGCCGTCCCGAGCCGGGAGGCGTCCGCGCGCCGTGCCCGCAGTGTACTGCGGACGCCGGGGCGGCGGGTGACGCCCCCATGCGCTCGGGGACGACTCGGACCGGACGGCGGAGACCTCACCCCGGGCGGGGCCTCCGCCCGGCCGGTCAGTTCAGGCGGGGCAGGAGGGGATGCAGACGCCCGTTGAGGGGCAGCAACTGTTGACTAGGCAGAACTGGCCGGGACCGCACTCTGACGATGCCGCGCACGATCTCACCGTGGCGCAGTCTTGGTCGACGAAGCACGCGGCCTGCCCTTCGGCTGTCGCGCCGCATCTGCAGCCGGCAGCCGGGCACGCCGGGAAGGACAGGCCGCAGGCGCCGGCGGTCGGACAGGTGGTCAGCACCGTCAGGCACTCGCCGCCGACACAGGTCGACCCCGCCGGGCACTCCGCCGGCTTGTTGTTCGGCAGGGTGGTCGAGCAGCAGAGGTGCGCGGTGGCCAGCTGGGCCGGCTTCACGTTGGAACCGCGCAGGTTCGCCCCGCAGAGCTTCGCATCCGTCAGGTCCGCCCCGGACAGGCTGGCCCCCCGCAGGTTCGCCAAGGTCAGGTCTGCCCCGACCAGGCAGGCGCTGGCGAGGTTGGCCCCGGCGAGGTTCGCCCCGCTCAGGTCGGCCCCGGCGAGGCTCGCCTTGCTCAGGTTGGCGGCGTTGAGGGCAGTGTCATGGAGGTCGGCCCCGGCGTAGTCGCAGTCCTTGAGGACCGTCCCGGGCTTGGCTTGTGCCACGGTGCAACTCTTGCTGCCGGCGGCGAGGCAGACGGCGCTGACGACGGCGGGCTTGGCCTGTTTGCCCTTGCCGTGCTTGCGCCCCTTGCGCTGCTTGGCGTCGGCGTCGGCGAGGGCGAGGCCGGCGGCCCCGGCGAGGAGGCCGAGCGCGCCGCGGCGGCTGCGGGTCGTGCCGAGCGAACGGGCGATGGCGTCGAAACGGTGGTCGTCCACGGCTGGTCCTCCGACGTTGAGTGAAGCGCATCGCCGCCGAGTGGTTTGGACCCATCATACGGGGTGCGCGGCGGGTTGGGAAGAGACGCCGCGCACCCCCCGCCGTCGGTCAGGCCGTCGGGCACGGGGCGACGCAGTAGCCGGCCGTGCCGCCGCCGCAGCAGCCGGTGCCCCCGGTGCGGACGCAGAAGACTCCCGGGATGTCCGGATAGGCTGCCACGCAGTCCGCGCTGGAGCGGCATCGCCCGCACATGTCCTGCCCGTCGATCTGTTCGTTGTAGGCGCAGCGGGTCTCGCCCTCGGTGCTGACGTAGCAGTTGCAGAGGACGTTGTTGTTGCAGGAGTCGGCATAGCCCGCGCACGCATTCGCATCGGTCGGGCAGGTGCCCTGCCCGACCACGCACGCGCCGTCGGCGCACGTCGTCCCCGCCGGACACTCCGTCGCCGGCTTGTTGTTCGGCAGGATCGTCGCGCAGCAGAGCGTCGCCGTCGCCAGTTGGGCCGGCTTGACGTTGGAGCCGCGCAGGTTCGCCCCGCAGAGGTTCGCCCCGGTCAGGTCTGCCCCGCTCAGGCTGGCCCCCCGCAGG
>JBDHWC010000354.1:0-2641 GCA_039809985.1 Thermomicrobiales bacterium
AGTTCCTTCAGGTCGGCGTAGGTCCAGACCCGGTCGCGGCGGACGTCGGCGAGGGCCATGGCTCTCCTCCTCCGAGGCAGGGATTGCGCTCGGTCCAAGTGTAGCAACCGGGCCCGGCGGCACCGGCGGCGGCTACACTCCGGGCATGACGACGCCCGACGCGCACCCCGAATCTCCCCGCGCCGCCTACGTCGAGCGGCGCGACCGGCACGGCGCGGAGCGCGACCGCCTGCACGGGGAATGGAACCTCGTCGCGAACCTGCGGCTCGCCGCGTTCGTCGCCGCCGCGGCGGGGGCGGCTTGGGCGGTCTGGGGCGGGCAGCGGGCCGGCTGGGCGGTGGCCGCGCTCGGGCTGCTGGCGTTCGTGGTCCTGATGGCGCTTCACCGGCGGCTCGGGGCGGCGCGCGACCGGGAGGCGACCCTCCACGACATCAACGCCGAGGCCCTCGCCCGGCTCGACCGCGACTGGGCGGCGCTGCCGCCGTGCCACGCGGCAGCGCCGGTCGACCACGCCTACGCCGGGGACCTCGACCTCTTCGGCCACGCCTCGCTGATGCAGCTGCTCGACACCACGGCCACCGACGTCGGCCAGCGGGTGCTCGCCGGCTGGCTGCTCGCCCCGGCCGACCCGGCAACCGTCGCCCGCCGGCAGGACGCCGTCCGCGACCTCGCGCCCCGGCTCGACCTGCGGCAGGAACTCGAGGCGCAGGGACGCCGCACCCGCGACGCCCAAGGCGACGTCGAGCCGTTCCTCGTCTGGGCCGAGGGGCCGCCGTGGCTCGCCGCCCGCCCGTGGCTGCGCGCCTGGGCGTTCGCCGGGCCGCTGCTGCTCGTCGCCGCGATCGTCCTGCAGGCGACCGGGCGGACGGCGTTGCCGCTCTGGGTCGCCGCCTTCGGCCTGAACGCGCTCGTCGCCCTCACCGTCGGCCGGCCGGCGACCCGGATCGTGGAGACCGTCGCCGCCCGCTCGCGGGCCCTCGCCGGCTACGCCGCCCCGGTCGAGGTGCTGACGGAGGCCCGCTTCGACGCCCCCGCGATGCGCGACCTGCAAGCCGCCCTCGCCGCCGGGGGCGAATCCGCGCCGGGGCTCCTGCGCCGGCTCGGCCGGATCGCGGCCTTCCAGATGCCGCAGAGCGCCCCGGTCGCCCTCCTGCTGCAAGGGGCGGTGCTCTGGGACGTCCACGTCGCCGCCGCGCTGGAGCGGTGGCAGGCGGTTGCCGGACCGCAAGTCCGCGGCTGGCTGGCGACGCTCGGCGAGGTCGAGGCGCTCGGCGCGCTGGCCGGCCTCGCCCACGACGAGCCCGGCTGGGCCTTCCCGACGCTCGACCCGGAAGCCGACGCCTACCGCGCGACCACGCTCGGCCACCCGCTGCTGCCGGACGACGTCCGAATCTCGAACGACGTCGCGGTCGGGCCCGCCGGCAGCTTCCTGCTGGTGACCGGCTCGAACATGTCGGGCAAGAGCACGCTGCTGCGGGCGATCGGCACCAACGCGGTGCTGGCCGGGGCGGGCGGCCCGGTCTGCGCCGCGTCGCTGTCGCTGCCGCCGGTCGAGCTCTGGACCAGCGTCCGCGTGCAGGACTCGCTGGAGCGCGGCGTCTCCTTCTTCCTCGCCGAGCTGCAGCGGCTGAAGCTGGTGGCGGACGCCGCCCGCCGGGCCCGGCGGGAGGGGACCGCCCCGGTCCTCTACCTGCTGGACGAGATCCTGCAAGGGACCAACAGCGCCGAGCGACAGGTGGCGGCGCGAAGGATCATCGCCGACCTCGTGGCGCAGGGGGCGATCGGCGCGGTCTCGACCCACGACCTCGCGCTCGCCGACGACCCGGACCTCGCGCCGCACACCGTCGCGGTCCACTTCACCGACCTCGTCGGCGACGGGGTCGACGCGCCGCTGATGCACTTCGACTACCGCCTCCGCCCGGGAGTGGCGACGACGACCAACGCGCTGCGCCTGATGGAGCTCGTCGGCTTCGGCGCGGACGCCGACGCGGTCGCGCCGTTCGCCCCGGCGGGGTGAGACCGCGACGACGG
The DNA here is from genome assembly GCA_039809985.1 of Thermomicrobiales bacterium. Classification (GTDB taxonomy): domain Bacteria; phylum Chloroflexota; class Chloroflexia; order Thermomicrobiales; family UBA6265; genus JAICJJ01. Next base: position 2,032 of record JBDHWC010000354.1, read on the forward strand.
ACCCAACGCCCGGCCCGGGAGCCCGAGCGCAGCGAGCGTCTGCCGGGACGACGCTTGTGCCGTGCGGCTCTTCCCAAGCCGAACCCGGAACGTCGATGCGCACCGGTCGCGAGGCGGCTCGGCGCGTTCTGCACGGACGCGCCCGCAGGGCCGGCCTCGCCGGCCCTACGCATCGGGCTGCGATGTTCCGTCGCCGGACACGAGCGTTGACGTCGGAGACGACCCGCACCGAGGGGCCGAGGGAAGAAGACGTCGGGCCGGATGAACTCCGACCCGGCGTCGCTCGCACGAAATGAATATCCCTACAGGGTCATGCGGTGGACGACTTGCCCGGCACGCTCCATCTTGTCCGTCGCCTCGGCCTTCGAACGGTCCGGGGTGGAGTGATGGCGATCAAACATCACCAGCGTGGCTCCGTCCGGAATCTCCCCTGCCAAGGCGGGATCGTCGAGCACCGCATCGACAAACCGCTCGGCAAGTTCCAAGGGCTCTCGCACACGCTCAGCACCGACCGGGTCGGCGTCTTGACCGACATCGTGATCGGGTTGTGGGTGACGCAGAGCGCACAAGGCATGCCTCGGTGGAAGTCGTCGCGAAGGGTTGGCCAACG
>JBDHWC010000355.1:0-2628 GCA_039809985.1 Thermomicrobiales bacterium
CCCTACTCCGCCGCCCGGAACTGGCGCAGGTAGCGGACCGAGTTGGCCATCGCCCGGTTGATCTCGGCCAGCGGCGGCATCGGGTCGCCCTGGAACTCCAGCTCGATCGAGCAGGGGCCGTCGAAGCCGGCCGCGTCGAGGATCGCGAAGAGGGCCGGGAAGTCGACCTCGCCGGTGCCAATCTCCGGGAAGTTCCAGACCCCCGCGCCGCCGATCTGGTCCTTAACGTGCATGTGGACGACTTGGCCGACCGCGCCGGGGAGGTCGAGCACCGGGTCGGTGTCGCCGTAGAAGATCACGTTGCCGGGGTCGTAGTTGATGCCGATGTTCGGCTTGCCGATGTCGTCGATCAGCTTGCCGGCGATCTGCCCGGTCGCCAGCAGGCCGCCGTGCGTCTCGAGGCAGATCATGATCCCGTCGGCGGCGGCCTCGTCGGCCAGCGGCCGGATCCGGCTGAGGAAGGCCACCCGCTGATCGTCGAGGCTGCCGCCGGAGGTGTCGGCGTGGCCGCCGGTCGAGGTGGTGACCTTGTCGATCCCCAGCTCGCGGCAGAGCCGCAGCGACTTCCGGAACTCCGCGACCCCCTCGTCGCTGACGAGGTCGGAGTGGCCGCTGAGGCTGACCGGGGTCAGGCCGTGGTGCTCCAGCAGCCGCTTGACGTCGCGCAGCTCCTCCGCCGTCGCGTCGCGCCGGACGTGCTCGGTCCAGCCGGGGACGCTCGTCAGCTCAACGTGGCGCAGGCCCGCGGCGGCGGCCCCGGCGAGCGCGTCCTCCAAGGTGTAGCTGTGGTACGAGTTGGTCGAGGCGGCCAGTCGGTCGGCCATGCGGAACCCTTCCTCCCCCGGCCGGGCCGGGCGCGGGCTGCGGCGCGGTCGCCCGCCCGTCTGATGCTACTCGTCGAACCAGGCGCGGCCCGGCTTGAACTCCATGTACTCGTAGAAGGTGCCGTCCTCGCGGGTGAAGGCGACCTTGGCGAAGGGCGGGTCGCCGACCTCGAAGAGGAGGACGATGTCCTTCCCGGCGAGGTGCGGCCGCAAGTCGTCGACCCGGTAGGCGACGTGCGGCGAGTTCTTGAACTCCTCGGAGAGATGGCTCTCCGGCTCGTAGCGCAGCCACTCGATCTTGTTCGGGTGCTTGCGCGGGTCGGTGACGAACACCCGCGTCAGCGGGATGTAGTCCTCCTCCGGCTGCGGCTCCGTGGCCCGCAGCCCGACGTGGTGGAACGTCTTGGCCGGCTGCCCCGGCCCCGTCTCGGTCATCGCGGTGGTTGCTCCTGCCCGTTGCCCGGCGGCTGGCCGGGGCCCGGCGGCGGCGCGTCGCCGTCCCGCCGGGCCCCGGCCATGTCCGGCTACGCGCCCGCGCCCTCGGGCTGCTTCAGGCTCTTGAAGTCGTCGGAGAGGGCGTAGCCGGTGGCGTCCGCCTTCACCTTGTCGTGGTCGAAGTCGTTCGCGCCCGCCACCCAGTCGTTGGAGAGGACGTCCTTCGCGGTCAGCTCCTTGGTCAGCTGCTGGATGTCGTGGGCGACCTTCAGGAAGGTGTCCCACGACTCGTCGCTGTGCCAGCCCCAGCCCTTGCGGGTGGCCCAGTCGCCGCGGAAGACCTCGGCCAGCTGCCACATCGACTCGACCGCGATCTGCTTGTCGGCGAAGACGTCCTTCAGCGCCGGCAGCGCCTCCATCGTGATCTGGGTCGCCGCCACCGGGTTCTGGTAGCCGAACTCCAGCCCCTGCGCCCAGCCGCGGAAGTAGCGGGTGTAGATGTCGGCGAGGTCGGCCTTGGCGAGGTCGTCCTTGCGGATGACGAAGGAGTTGGCCGGGAACTTCGACCAGTCCTTGCCGAGGATGTAGTCGAAGTCGAGGCCGGTGGCCGCCCACTGGGCGCGCAACCCCGCCCAGCAGAGGGCGGAGTCGGCCTTGCCCTGCCCGAGGGCCTGGCCCCACGTCTGGCCGGAGTCGACGTAGTTGACCTTCGACGGGTCGCCGCCGGCCTGCGCCACCTCCGGGTTGCAGATCCCCTGCCAGCCGGCGGAGCCGAGGACGACCGTCTTCCCCTCGAGGTCCTTGACGCTGTCCGGCTTCTTCCCCTTCGGGAAGGCGAAGTCGAAGACGTCGTAAGCCCCCATCTGGAAGACGGAGACGAGCGGGCTGCCCTGCTCGATCATCAGCGAGTAGACGCCGGGCGACGGGTAGGCGACGTCCGACTGGCCGGTGACGACCGCCTTGGTGCCGGCGGTGGCCTCGATCGGCCCCGGCTCCAGCGTCGTCTTGATGTCGCCGAAGTAGCCCATCTTCATCGCGACGTGGTAGGGGTAGTCGTCGAGGACGTCGATCGTGCCGCGGGGCGAGACCCAGCGGATCGTGCCGGCGTCCGGCTGGGCGAGGACGATCGCGCTGCGCTCCAGCAGCGAGAGCGCCGCCCCGCCGAGCCCGAGCGCCGCCGCGCCCTTGACCAAGCCGCGGCGGGAGAGCCGCCCCTGGGCGAACTGGTCGACCAACGCGTCAATGCGGTCCATCAGCCTCGTGCCTCCGTGCTCGGCCCGGTCCGTCCCGGGCCCGTCCGCCGGCCCCCGCGGCCGGCGCGTCCGGCCGGCGCGCGTCGCCGGCCCGATCGGCGGGGAGGTCTGCCGCG
>JBDHWC010000356.1:0-2626 GCA_039809985.1 Thermomicrobiales bacterium
CCGTCCCCTCGGCCGCCTCAACCCCGCCTTCGTCACCCGGATGATGGGCTTCCCCGACGACTGGCTGCTGCCCGGCGAGTCGCCCCCGCTCTCCGGCCACTGGGAGGGCGACCCCTTCGCGGCGTTCGGCCACGGCCACGAGTTCGGGGTGCCGCTGGTGGTCGAGGGGCGGGTGCCGGAGCGGACCAACCGGCTCAAGGCGCTCGGAAATGCTGTGGTTCCCCAAGTCGTGCTGGCGATCTTCGCGGCGATCAACGAGTGCGAGGGCGGCGGCTGATGCGCGAGCGCGACTGGCAGGCGATGGTCACGGCCGCCGCCCAGCATCTCGGGGGGGCAGTCCCCGACGATGCTGATCCACCTGTCGGGGAAGTGTGCGCGGGGCCACGACCGTGACGAGTGCTCCTATTTCGTCCCGGGCACCGGGCATTCGCACTGTCGATGTTGCCGCCGCGAGAAAAGAGATCAACGGCGCGATGAGGGAGAAAGACTTTCAGGCGATGGTGGCGGCGGCGGCCGGACACCTGAACTGGCTGGTTTTCCATGATTTCGACTCGCGCCGCTCCCAGCCCGGCTATCCCGATCTCTGCCTCGTGCGGGGGGAGCGGCTCGTGTTCCTCGAACTCAAGACCGAGCGGGGCCGGGTGCGCCCCGAGCAGCAGGTGTGGCTGGACGCGCTGTCGCAGGTGCCGGGGGTGGTGGCGATGGTGGCGAGGCCGAGCCAGTGGGACGAGATTCTGGAGATGCTGCGGTGAGGGGGGGGCGGGGATCATCCCCGCCCCCCCTCTTCCTACCCCGACTTCTTCTGGAACGGCGGGGCCTTGTTCCCGTCGCCCTTCTTGAACGGCGGGGCCTTCTTGCCCTTGCCGCCGCCCTTTTTGTCCGAGTAGCCGCAGGCGGGGCAGACCCCCCCCACCGGCATCGACTTGCCGCAGTTCGGGCACTTCATCATCGCCACGGCCCTAGCCCTCCGTCGCCTTGCCGAGGATCGTCGGGATCGCGCCCTTGTCCTCCAGCACGTTCTGCACGAACGACACCAGCAGCGTGAAGAAAATGCTGAGGTACACCCCGTACTGCGGCGGCACGTCCTTCACGATCTGGGTGAACAGCGCGGCGAAGCCGCCGCCCACGAGCATCTGGGCCAGCGTCCGCACCGCCCGCGACACCGCGTCGCTCATCTCACCGCTCCTCCTCGGTCAACGCCTCGACCCGCTCCCGCACGTCGTCGCAGGCCCGCGTCACCTCCGCGTCCCGCGCCTGCTCCGCCAGAACCCCCGCCATGTCGGCGAGGTGGCGGCACGCCTCCTGCAACCGCTCCACCGCCGACGCCAGCCGCCGGAGATGGGTGCGGACCTCCGCCGCGTCCATCAGTCCTCAGACACCCCGCATCTCGCGCACGTGGTAGAGCGCGGCCTCGGCGGCCCGGATGCCGTCCGTCGTCGAGATGCCGGTCATCGCGTCCCGCAAGAAGTCGAGCGCGTGCCGCTCCACCTCCTCGTAGCCGTCCTCCCCGTCGTCCTCGCCGCCCGCCCCGCACGTGCCGTGGGCGGCGACCAGCTGCTCGATCAGGCACCCGAGGCAGACCGTCCCGTCGCTCACCACGGTTCCCCCTTCCGGTTCCGCTTCCCCTCGTGCCGGACCCGCTGCCGGCACCCGGTCAGCAGGCGGGCGACCGTCGCCCGCCGCTCCTCGTGGGACCGCCACGGCCGCGTCGGCAGCGCGGCGGCGACGCACGACCAGACCCCCTCCGGCTGGCCGCCGAACTCCTGCGGCGGCGTCTCGGCGAAGCACGCCCCCGCCGGGCCGACCCCGGCGTTGGCCACGTAGTCGTCCCACCGGCCCCGCTCGGGGGCCGGAGTCAGGCCCCGACCCACGTCGCGTCCACCCGCAGCAACGACCCGTCCGAGAACTCGCCCAACTCGGCGTCGGTGTCCGGGTGCCACCACGCCACGAAGCGCGGGCACTCGCCCCGCTTGCACCGCTCGATCCACGCCAGCGTCCGCGCCCCGTCCGGCCTCGCGTCCGGCAGCGACTCCGCGATCTGCGCGTCCGTCAGCCAGTCCGGCGCGGTCGGGAACCGCCGCTGCACCGGCCCGCCGAGGCCGGCGAGGGCCTTGCGCGGGTCGATCAGGCAATAGTCCGGGGAGCGCGGGCAGTGGTCCGCGTCGTGCCAGACCCGTGCCTCGACATGGACGTGGGGACCGTTCATCCCCGACGACTTGGCCACCGGCTGACCGGTCGTCACCCGCTGCCCGACCTTGACCAGCGACGACAGGCAATGCCCGAGGATGAGGCTCACCCCGGTGTCGAGCATGATCTCGACCCGTCCCGCCCCGCCGTTGAGCGTGTCCGCGAAGGCGGCGCAGGACGTGCCCCACGACCCCGCCCCGACCCCCGTCCCGGCACAGGTGACGATGCCCGGCCCCGGAGAGTGCAGCACGGTGCCGACCGGGATCGGGATGTCGAGACCGGGATGGGTCGTGCCGACGTTGCCCCGGGGGTTGCCGTGCGCGGCGTCGAAATACGAGTAGTACGGCAATCCCACGTCGTCACCGAACCCGTAGTCGATCCGGGGCACGCTGCCCCCGAGGATCGTCGCCAGCGGGTCGGCCGCCGGCACCGGCTTCGG
>JBDHWC010000357.1:0-2601 GCA_039809985.1 Thermomicrobiales bacterium
ACTCCTCGACTCCTCGACTCCTCGACTCCTCGACTCCTCGACTCCTCGACTCCTCGACTCCTCGACTCCTCGACTCGAACGCTACTCCTCCTCCGGCGGGCGGAGCGAGCGGAACTGGCGGAGGAGGAGCAGGTCGTAGATCGCCTTCAGGCCGCCGGCGACGACGAGCGGCCAGCCGAAGGTGGTCAGGCCGAGCATCCAGCCGGAGAGGAGAGGGCCGACCGCCGCGGCGAGGCTGCGCGGCACGTTGGTGACGCTGGCGGCGGCGGCGCGCTCGGCCGGGGTGACGACCGCCATCACGTAGGAGGTGCGGACCGGCACGTCCATCGAGGAGAGCGCGCTGCGCAGGAGGAGGCAGGCGAGCGCCAGCGGCAGCGTCGGCATGAAGGCGGCCAGCATCAGGAAGACGTTGGCCGGCAGGTGGGTGAAGACCATCGTGTTGATCGCGCCGATCCGCTCGGCGAGGCGCGGCGCGACGAGGAACGAGGCGGCCCCCAGCAGCCCGGTCCAGAAGAAGATCGTGCCGGCGGTGGCGACGGAGAGGTCGAACCGCTCGAAGAGCCAGAGCGCCAGCAGCGACTGGACGACGAAGCCGCCGCCGAAGGAGTCGAGGCTGAAGAGCGCCGCCAGCCGGAGGACGACCCCGCGCGACTCGCGCAGCGGGGCGCGGGCGGTGCCCGGCTCCAGCTCGACTGCCGGCGAGAGCTCGCGGTAGAGGAGGATGGTCGAGAGGCCGAGCAGGGCGTAGAGGAGGAACATCCCGTCGAGGGCGCGGTCGAGGCCGATCCCGGTCCGGGCGGCGACCAGTTGCGGCAGCCCGGCGCAGAGCGCGCCGACCGCGGCGGCGAGCGCGCCGACGAGGCTGTAGCGGGCGAAGAGGGCGGTCCGCTGGCGGTCGCCGACCGTCCGCGGCAGGAGCGCCTGCTCGGTCGGCAGGAAGACGCTGACGTCGCCGGAGGATGGGTTGAGGGTGCCGACGAAGGCGATGACGATCAGCGGCCAGAAGGCGTGGACGAAGGCGAAGCCGAGCCCGGTCGCGGCCATCAGCAGCGCGGCGCGGAGCAGCAGCGTCCGCAGCCGCAGCCGGTGGGCGACGAGGCCGACGCCGAGGGTGAGGGCCGCCGAGCCGACCAAGGTGGCGGTCACCACCGCGCCGACCTCGAACGTGCTGAAGCCGAGGTTCCGCAGGTGGAGCGCGAGGAGGACGCTGACGAAGCCGTCGCCGAAGGCGCGGATGCCGCGCGCCTGCAGGATGCGGACGGCGTCGGCGGTCGCGCCAGCGGGGAGGAAGCGGTGCCAGACGGCAACGGGGGGTCGGAGCATCGGCGGATGATACGGCCTGCCGGCCGGCCCGGCGGGGACGGGCTGGCGACGCACCCCCAATGTGAATCGGCTCGTTGACAGAAGCCGGGGGCGGCCCTATCGTCCGAGGATCGGCGGCGCGGGGAAGGGCGGCCGGTGCGGCGGGAGCGCGGGCACGGGGAGAACGGGACGATGCGGGGCGTGGGAGGGCCGCTGCGGCGGCTGGCATTGGTCGTGGCGGCGGTCGTCGCGCTGACGGGGCCGGGGCTGTGGGCCGCACGGCCGGCGGCGGCCGCGTCGGGGGTCGACATCGGGGCGATCCTGGGGCAGGTCGACGCCTTCTGGCGCTACACCTTCGCGGCGAACGGCCTGACCTACACCTCGCCGAACGTCGCGCCGGTGACCGGGGAGATGGTCACCGGCTGCGGCCCGATCGACCCGTACAGCTTCGGGCCGGCGGGCTACTGCCCGATCGACCAGACGATCTACTTCTCGCTCGCCTACCTCGGCGAGGACACCAACCCGGCGATCTGGTACGTCGCGGTGTCCCACGAGTGGGGCCACCACATCGAGAAGCTGCTCGGCTACCCGGACGAGCCGTCGGTCGCCAGCGAGCAGCGCACCGACTGCATGGCCGGGGCGTTCATCGGGGCGGCGGTCGACGTCGGGGCCACGTCGCGGACCACGTACAACTGGGCGTTCCACTTCATGCTGCTGATCGGCGACCCGCCGTTCGTCGGGCGGGAGAACTTCACCCACGACATCGCCGCCCACCGGGCCCAGCAGTTCAACGCCGGCTACGCCGGCGGCGTCGCGGCCTGCGGCATCGGCCTCTCCTGACCCGGGGCGACGCTCGGGGGAGCGTGCTCCCCGGCCGGCGTGCTTCTTCGGCATCCGTGGCTGGCCTCGCCTGACTGACCCTGCTGAGGCGGGGTCTCCGGGGAAGGGCGCCACTCGTTCGTCCCGGCCGGTCGCGTTGGGACCGCCCTCACCCCCCAGCCCCCTCTCCCGCGGCGGCGGGAGAGGGGGAGCAAATGAACCGGGGGAGGGCCAAGCCCTCCCCCGCACCCCCGGATTGCCGCGGCGCGGCGGCTTTCCAGTCGCTTGCCAACGGAGACCTCCCCCGGTCAGGCGGCGGCGGGGGAGAAGGGGAGAAACTGGCTCAGGGGAGGGTCAAGCCCTCCCCCGAACCCCCGATTGCCGCGGCGCGGCCGCTTCCCGCCGGAGCAACTGAATCGGGGGAAGGCCAACCCCTCCCCGAACCCCCGATTGCCGCGGCGCGGCCGCTTCCCGCCGGAG
>JBDHWC010000358.1:0-2594 GCA_039809985.1 Thermomicrobiales bacterium
GGCCTCCGCGCCTGCGACCGCGGCCACTGGCGGTCGTCATCGCGCAGTAGGGGCAGACGGCGAGGTGGCCGGCGTGCCAGTGGCCGCGGTCGCAGGCGCGGAGGCCGCGCTCCGCCTCGGCGAGGGCGGCTGCCCACGCCTCCGGGGCCGGACGGGCGGCGGGGTCGCGGTGGCCGTCGACGAAGCAGCGGCGGAAGAGGGCGGCGAGGCCGGGCGGCAGCGTCTCGATCCCCGGCGCGCCGGGGGGCGGCGCGGCCATCGGGTGGCCGGAGCCGTGGGGGAAGGCCCCCGTCCGGATCGCGGCCTCGAGGTCGGGCGGCTCGCCGGAGCCGAGCCAGCGGAGGCGGAAGGGGTGGCTTCCCTCCGTCAGCAGTTGCCAGAGGAGGACGCCGAGGGCGAAGCGGTCCTGCAGCGGGGTCCGCTCGACCTCGCCGAGGGTGACCCCCTGCAACTCGGGCGGGGTGTACTCCGGCTTGCCGACCGGGCAGGGCCAAACAACGGGCCGCCCGTCGCGGTCGCCCCGGATCTGGAACGAGTCGGCGTCGATCAGGCTGACGAGGGCGGTCGGGGTGACCAGCACGTTGCTCTCGTTCAGGTCACCGACGACGTGGCCGGCGGCGTGGACCGCGCCGAGGGCGGCGGCGAGGTTGCGGCCGGTGCGGTGCAGGTAGCGGCGGTCGAAGCCGGGCAGGGTCGCGGCTCGCCGCTTCGGGTTGAACGCCTCGATCAGCAGGCGGCCGTCGGCGACGCGCGGCATCAGGTAGCCGCGGAGGTCGCCCCGCTCGTCGCTCAGCAGGTCGCGCGGCCAGGCGACGGCGACGTGGCCCGCCACCCCGCCCGACTCCGGCAGCGGGTGGCCGACCATCCAGCGCAGTTTCGGGTCGGCGTCGCGGGGCGGCGCGCCGCGGTACACCTTGGCCACGACGTCGGGCCGGCCGGCGACGGCGGAGACCTGCGCCTCGCCGCCCTGTCCGACCGTCTCGCCGAGCCGGACCTGCCGCCGGTCAGCGTCGCGGAGCGCGGTCGGCGACGCGGTCGGCGTGGCGGGCATGGTCGGGCTCGGGCGGCGGCTCGGCCCCGGCGCGCGGCACGGCGAGGACGAGCGTCAGGTCGTCGTCGACCCGGCCGGCGACGCGGTCGGCGGTGAGGAACCGGGCGAGGCCGGCGCCGACCCCGCCGTCGGGGACGACGGCGACGTGGGCGAGGAGCGGGGCGAAGAAGGGCGCGTGGGGCGTCATCGTCGCGAGGTCGACCGCGATCGGCAGCAGGCCGTCGGTGGTCAGGGCGAGGCCGGCGGCGGGCGGCAGGGTCGCCTGGTGGCGGGGGCCGTCGCTGTCGGGCATGGTGACGAAGAAGGTCTCGTTCGCGTACTCCCCGTTCTGGGGGACGGTCGCCGCGGCGAAGCCGCCGTCGGCGTCGCGGACCACGATCGCGCCGTCGCCGGTCTGGGCGACGTGGAGGGCGTCGGCGTCGGCGACGGCGACGAGGAGGGTGGTGGCGTAGTCGCGGGCCGGCCGGCCGGCGGCGGCGGCGACCTCGGCGATGACGTCGCGGGCCTGGCGGTACGCCTCGGTCAGCACCGTCGGCACGTCGTGCGGGCCGGGGCCGTCGAGGGCGTCCCAGAGGACGTGGAGCGCGGTGCCGACCGCGAGGCGCGCCCCCTCGGCGGAGCAGGGCGCGCTGCCCGCGCCGTCGGCGACGGCGGCGAGGAGGGTGCCGTCCGGCAGGACGACGACGTCGCTGGCGTCCTGGCAGGGGAGGCCGCGGGCGCGGTGGCCGCTGCCGGCGACGGAGACGGCGACAGCGTGCCAGACGGGCTGGCGGCGTGGCCGGGCCATCAGTTCGGGTCGATCGTCGACCACCCGGTGACCGGGGGCAGGCCGACCTGCTCGCCCGGTCGCGAGTTGGCGACGGCGGAAAGGCTGCCGGAGAGCCAGCGGAACAGCTCGCCGAACTGCGAGATCGACTTCAGCCGGAGCGGGGCGCGGCTGCCGCTGAAGCGGCCGAGGGTGGCGGTGTCGGCCTGGTCGACGGCGATCGGGAAGACGATGACGCCGTTCTGGCTCTCCTCCCACGCGGCGTCGGCGGCGGCCGTCTCCCAGTCGGCGTCGGTCGGCTGGCCGTCGCTGACGAGGATCAGCCACGGCCGGTAGTAGCCGATCCCGGCCTGCTTGTAGAGGTCCTTCCGCTGCCGCAGCAGGTGGAGGCCGGTGCGCACCGCGCTCCCCATCGGGGTGTCGCCGGAGGCGAGCAGGGTCGGCGCGGCGAAGGCGTCGGCGGTGACGAAGGCGGTGGCGGCGTCCGGGGCGACGCCGCGCGAGGTGCCGCCGCGGACGTCCATCGCCTGCACGCCGCCGCCGAAGGCGAGGACGGCGACGTCGACCCGCAGGCTGGCGAGCGGGTCGGCCTTCAGGTCCTGCTCGAACTGGCGGAGGCCGGCGTTGACCTCGTCAATGGCGTTGCCCTGCATCGAGGCGGAGGTGTCGATCAGGAGCAGCGCCGGGCAGCGCCGCTCCGGGTTCTGCTGGAACTCGACCAGGTCGAGGTAGCTCGTGGGGCTGGGCTGGGCCATGGGCGCTCCGGGCTGGCGGCTG
>JBDHWC010000359.1:0-2587 GCA_039809985.1 Thermomicrobiales bacterium
CACATCGCCTACATGACCAGCCGCATCCCGATGGGCCGCGTCGGCCAGCCGGAGGAGGTCGCCGCGCTGGTCGCCTTCCTCTGCTCAGAGGACCTCAGCTTCTCGACCGGCGCGGTCTACGACATCTCCGGCGGCCGGGCCACCTACTGATCTTCGGGTTTGGCCTTCAGGACTTGTCCGGCAACGGCTTGGGCGGGGCCTCTCAGCCCCGCCCGTTCTGTCACGCCCGATAGGCGCGGAGAACCTCGGCCATGCGCCGATGGGCTTCCGGCGTCCCCGGAGCCGGGGCGATGATCACGTCGTCGATGTCGAACGCCTCGTAGGCTCGCAGGCCGTCGGCGATCTCATCGACCGTGCCGGAGAGCGTCTGGTCGGGGTCGATCGGCTCGTCGGACCGCGGGGCGAGGTCCGGGAAGGTGACCACCACGCCGACCGTCTTGCGGAGCGTCGCCGGGTCTCGCCCGGCGGCGGCCAATGCCTCGTTCAGGCTGTCGAGCCGCGCCTGAAGCCCCGTCGGGCGACCGAACCAGCATGTGTTCCAAGCGTCGGCCCACTTCGCGGTCAGGGCGTGCATTCGCGGCTGCGACGAGGCGATCAGAATCGGTGGCCCCGACCGGCGCGGCCCCCGAGGGAGCGCCACCGCGTCGATCGCCCGGCTGTACGCCCCCTCGTGGGTGACCGCGCCGTTCCGCAGCAACGGCGCGATGATCTCGATCCCGTCCTCGAACCGGCTGGCGAGGTGGTCGAACGGGTAGCCGAAGGCGTCGAACTCTGGCTGGTGCCAGCCCGCGCCGAGACCGAGCACCAGTCGGCCGCCGCTGATCTCGTCGAGCGCGTCGGCCATCTTGGCCAGCAGCCCCGGGTTGCGGAAGGGCACGCACATCACCAGCGTCCCCAGCTCGACCCGCTCGGTTGCTTCCGCCAAGGCGCTCAGCATCGTCCACGGCTCCCAGAAGCCGATCGTCGGCTGGCCGGGGAACCGCATCAGCAGGTGGTCGAAGACCCAGACCGAGTCGAATCCCGCCGCCTCGGCCACGAGGGCGGCGTCACGAATGTCGGCGTACCTCGGGACGTGGGCCCCGGTCGGTTCCGCGGCAATCGGCAGCACGACTCCAAGCTTCATCCGGGGGAACTCCTCGCCAGCGCGGCCGCGTTCGACACGGCACGGTCGGATGGTGCAGACTTCGCGCCCGCCATCGCGGACGCGTCCGTCGCCGTTGGGCAAGATGCGTGCCGGGGTCGGTCCCCAACGACTCGTCGAATCGTGCGAAGGGCCACCCCGATGACGACTTCCGCAGTCGCCGATGCCGAGCCTGCCCTCGCCGCCGAGGGCGTTGTCGCCCAAGGCTCGATCAGCCACGGCTCGTATCGCGAAGTGCTCGGGGTCGGCGCGTTCCGGCTGCTCTGGGCGGCCTTGTCCGGCTCGGTCCTCGGCGCGGAGTTCGGCAGCATCGCCTTGCCGTTGCTGGCCTTCGGGGTCACCGGCTCGGCGGTGCTCGCCAGCCAGATCTTCGTCGCCTCGATGGTGCCCCGGATCGTGCTCTCGCCGATCGCCGGCGTGTTCGCCGACCGGCTTGACCGGCGGCGGGTGATGATGGGGTGCGACCTCTGGCGGTGCGGGCTCGTCGCCCTCTACCCGTTCGCCACCCAAGGCTGGCAACTCGCCCTGATCGCCACGCTGGTGGCCCTCGGCAACACGCTCGCCCGCCCGGCCGAACTTGCGGCGGTGCCGCAGGTGGTCCCCCCGCAACTGCTGGTGCGGGCCATCTCCTTGGTGCAGGTCACCAACAGCACGGTCCGCGTCATCGGGCCCGCGCTCGGGGCGGCCGTGATCGCCGTCGCCGGGCCGCGGCCGGCGTTCCTCGTGCAGGCGGCGTCGTTCCTCGTCTCGTTCCTCGTCCTCAGCCGCCTCCGCCTGCCGGCGGTCGACCGGGCCGCGACCGAGCGGTCGCTCGCCGGCGTCTGGGCCGACCTGAAGGAAGGACTCTCGGTCTCCTTGCGCCACCCGATGGTGCGCGGCACCGCGATGGTCGAGATGCTCTGGGCGCTGGTGGCCGCCGTCTTCGCGATCGCGCTGGTGGTCTTCGTCACCGACTCGCTCGGCTACGGCGACCGGGCCGGCCCGCTCTACGCCCTGATGATGGCGGCGATCGCCGCCGGGGCGACCGGGGGAGCCTTGGTCGCCGGCCGGATCGAGCAGCGGATCGGCCGCGGCCGGATGATGGCCGCCGGGTACTTCGCGCCGCTGCTGTTGGTGGCGGTGGCGTTGCGGCCGCCGTTGCCGGTCCTCTTCGCCGTCTGGTTCCTGCTCGGCTTCGGCGACGCCTGGGCCGTGATCGCCACTCAGGCGTACTTGGCCGAGGCGGTCGGCGACGAGATGCGCGGCCGCGTCTACGCGGTTTGGATCGCCCTGGTCGCCGCCGGGGCCGCCCTCGCCTTCCTCATCGTCGGCCGGCTCACCAACGCGATTGGCGCGATCGCGACCATCGGGCTGACCGGGCTGGTGGTCGGCATCGGCGGTCCCTGCCTGATCGTCCTCTCCGGGGCGGCGGCGGAAATTCGGCGGCGACACGCCGCGGTCGGCTAG
>JBDHWC010000360.1:0-2562 GCA_039809985.1 Thermomicrobiales bacterium
GTTCGTCATCCCGGCGAACGCCGGGATCTCCCCCAAGCCGATCCCCCGCCGGGCCGCTGGACCCGGCCGCGGCACCCTCGGACGCCCACGTCCCGACGTCGATCAGCATCGGCGGCGCGATCCCGCGGTCGGCGACCTGCTCGGCCACCTTCTGGAACAGCGCGGCGTGGTCGATGCGGTCGGCGCCGACGGCCACGACGAGGGCGGCGGCGTCCGCGAGCACGCAGAACTGGGTGAGTTCGAGTTCGCGGTGGGTGGGCAGCGCGAAGACCGGCAGCGCGCCGAGCCGGAACAGGCCGAGGACGGTCTCCACGTACTCGGTGATGTTCGGCAGCGCGACCACCACCCGGTCGCCCGGGGCGATCCCGGCGGCCGCGAACCGCGCCGCGGTGGCCCGGGCGCGCTCGCCCAGTTCGGCGTAGGTCCAGCTCTGCGGGTTACCGGCGACGTCCTGCCCGGCGACGGAGAGGTTCCCGGCGAAGCGCGCCGTGCGGTCCTCGATGAAGGCCGGGAAGGTCTCGTCGGTCCAATAGCCGGCCGCGCGATACCGCGCCCGGACGTCCTCGGGCCAACTCCGCACCGGTGCCAGGGGTGACCGGCTCACAATCCCACCGCCTTCATCATCGTGGCCAACTTGGCCCCCGTCTCGCGTACCTCGGCCTCCGGATCGGAGCCGGCGACGATGCCGGCCCCCGCGTACAGCCGCAGGTGGTCTCCATCCAGGACGCCGGCGCGGATCGCGACCGCGAACTCGCCGTCGCCGTCGCCGTCCACCCAGCCGACCGCCCCGGTGAGCGGGCCGCGGTCGTCCTCCAGTTCGGCGATCACAGCGAGCGCCGCCGCGGTGGGCACGCCGCCCACCGCCGGGGTCGGCTGCAACAGTTGCGCCAGGTGCAGCGCGCTCGCGCCGGCTCCGGACGCCAGCGCGCCCGTCACCCGGCTGCCGAGATGGTGCATGGTGTCGGTGGAGACCGGGCCCGGGGTCTCATCGGCGTGCACCTCGTCACAGACCCCCTGCAGGGCGGTGACGATCGCCTCGACGACGAACGCGTGCTCGGCGAGATCCTTGTCCGATTCGAGCAGCACCCGGACGCGCTCGGCGTCCTCACGGGGGTCCTTCGACCGCGCGGCCGATCCGGCCAGCGGGAGACTGGTCACGACGCGTCCACGGCGTCCGAGCAACAGTTCAGGACTCGCCCCGACCAGCGTCGGCCCTTGTGGATCGGCAGTCAGTGGCACCCGGAAGACGTAGCGGCCGGGGCGGTCGGTCAGCAGCCGGGTGACGATCGCGGCGGCGTCCAGCGGCGGGTCGCTGACCACGTCGAGGCCGCGTCCGAGCACCACCTTGTCGAGGTCCCCGGCGGCGATCCGCTCCAGCGCGACCCGGACGCGGTCGGCATACTGCTCGCGGCTGGGCCGCTCGCTGACCCGGTGGCTGGTGTGATGCGCAGCCCCGTCGGTCGGGTCGATCGAGTCGGGCGCGACAACCGGCGCGATGCGGTGGGCGACGCCGGGGGCGTCCGGGTGGAAGGGCAGCACGACCAGCGCGCGTTCGCCGGGACGCAGCGACGCGACGACCCGGTCGGCCCAGGCCGGGCCGTGGCCGACGGAGGTCTCGATCAGCGCGCCCGCGACGACGGCATCGCCGGCGAACAGCGCGTCCGGGATGGACGCATCCGGCACCAGGGCCCCGGGGAGCCGGGGCTGGTCAGCGGCCAGCGCGGCGGGCGCATGCCCGCGTTCGACGAGTTCGGTCACAGCGATGCGCCGCCGTCCACGAAGACCTGTTGCAGGGTGACCTGGCGGGCGGCGTCCGAGAGCAGGAAGCAGACCACGGCCGCGACGTCGCCGGCGTCGCCGATGCGTCCCAGCGGGATGCCGACCCGGAACGCTCCCGGGTCGCCGCCGATGGCGCCCGCGTTCGCGTCGGCGTCGGCCTGGGGCCACAGGTCGCGATACATCGCGGTGTCGGTCGAGCCGGGTTCGACGACGTTGCAGCGGATGCCGCGGGCAGCCAACTCGAGGCCGGCGCAGCGGGTCAGCGCCGACGTGGCCGCCTTGGATGCCGCATAGGCGAGGATGCCCGTCCGCGGCACCCGGGCCGCGTTCGAGCTGATCACCACGACCGCGCCTCCGTCGCGCAGCCGGGGCGCGCCCTCCTGCAGCAGGTGGAACACCCCGGTCGTGTTGACCGCGAAGTGCCGCTGCCAGGAGTCCTCCGTGACCGCGGCCAGGCCGGCGGGTTCGAGGATGCCGGCGGCGCTGACCAGGCCGTCGAGCGCGCGCCCGGCCGCGGCCCGGGCCAGGGCGGCGGCGACGGCGTCCCGGTCGCTGACGTCGAGGGCGATCGCGAGTGGTTCGGGCGCCCCCGCGGCCACGACCGCGCCCCGGGTCTCGTCCAGTCCGGCCGCGTCGCGGTCGAGCAGCGTGAGGGAGGCACCCTGACCCGCGAGCTGCAGGGCTACGGCACATCCGATGCCGGAGGCGGCGCCGGTCACGACAAAGCTCCGCGATTGGGGGGTCATGCGACGATAGTAAGGCAAGCCTTACCTATCCCGCAGG
>JBDHWC010000361.1:0-2557 GCA_039809985.1 Thermomicrobiales bacterium
CGTCGAGCACAACCGACCCTTCGAGATGCTCCTCGATCCGCAGGTCAACGCCAACGCCCTGACCTGGGCCGCAGACGCACACAAGGCCCGAACCTCGACCAACGCTTCCGTTGGCAAGGGTTCGAACCTTGTGCGTGCGGTGGAGCTGAGGGGATTCGAACCCCTGACCTCTTCGATGCGAACGAAGCGCGCTACCAACTGCGCTACAGCCCCAAACGACCCCGGACTGCAGGGCCGCAGACACTCTAGCAGCGCGCCCACCGCCCCGACGCCACCGAGACCGTCTACGGCCCCGGTCGGCTGAACTCCCATTGCGCACCTGGTCCGGCGAATGCGCAATAACCGTTCAGCGGAGCCAAGACCCCCCGGCCCGGCCCCGCGTCTCCTCCGACTGCGGGCCCCACGCCACTACACCGCCCGGAACGACTCGCCCGTCATCAGCGGTACCACCCGCGACGCGTCCACCTCGGCCGCCACCGCGATCTCGTCGCCGTAGCCGTCGGTGGCCAGCTCCAACCCGGACGCGCAGGCGGCCAGGCCCATGGCGAGGTTCCGGCCGACCCCGCGGTAGGCGGCCCGGGCGGCGGACGCCTCGGGCGACATCGGCCCGGCGCCGGCGGCGGCCAGCGCGTCGATGATCAGCCCGGCGCCCCAGAGGTCCTCGACCGAGGGCCGCAGGGCCTCGCCCGGCCACCACTCCCCGGCGGCGACGACGCCGACCGGTCCCCGCACGGCCTTCACGGCCCAGTTCGCACACGCGGACGCGTTGCGCAGGCATCCCCCGATGACCGGCAACCCGGCCTCGGCCAGCACGCGGGCGATGGTGGCCCCGTTGGGCGAGGGCAGCACCAGCTTCGACGCGGACGTCAGCGCGCCGTCGGACACCGCGCGCCGGACCGACAGCGGGGACAGGCTGACGCCGGCGTCGCCGGCCTCGCGTCGTCCGACCGCCAGCATCGCGCCGCGGGTGGCGGCGAACGCGGCGGCCGACGCGTCCCGGACCCGGAACGGATACACCTCGATGCCGGCGTCGGCCGCGACGGACAGCGTGGTGGTGAAGGACAGCACGTCGACGACGATCATCGCGCCGGCCCCGGCCGCGATCGCCGCGGCGCCGTGCGGTCCCCACTCGAAGCGGATACCGAAGCCGTTCTGCGCGTAGGGCTCGATCGCCGACGGGGCCGACCGACGCGGGGACGTCATCGTCGCCCTCCTGACCAGGGGCGCGAAGCGTCGGGCGCCGTGATCGACCGGACCGGAGCGCCCGGCGGCCTCACTGACCCGCGGCCCGCCGGTACGTCACGGGAGGCTCGTACGGCTCCAGGTGATCGAACCCGGGGTCGTCGTCGTCCAGGTCGACCACGGTCCGGCCGGGTCCGGCGGCGGACCGCCCGGCCCGGGCCGGGGGACGGCCGCGTCCGTACTCGGGCCGGATCTGCCGGGCCCGCTGCAGCCGTTCCATCCGGCGCTGACGGATCTGCGCCTCGATCTTGACCTGACGGCGCAGGTACGTCAGATACCCGGCCAGCAGGACGACGCTGATGACCGCGCCCACCCACAGCCAGCTGACCAGCAGGAACGCCAGCAGGGTGAACAGCACGGTGGCCGCGGCCAGGACGAGGGTGACCCGGCGGCGCTGCCGGTACTTGTAGGCGCGGGTGGCCTCGGCCGCCTCGGGGTCGTAGCCGCCCCGGCCGCGCCGCCGCGGGGTCGGGCGCAGGGCCTCGTCATCGACCTGGTGGCCCTGCTGCCCGTCGACCCGGTGACCGTGGATCGGCGCGGACGCCGCGGCCGCGTGCTCGGCCCACTCCTGCTCGTCGACCTCGGCCGGGATGCGGGGGTCCCGGGGGAACGCGGTGACCGATTCCGTCACCGGCTCGTCGGGTTCGTCGGCCCACAGCGTGCCCTGCCCCTGATCCTGGGCCGGCTCGGTGGCGTACTCGGGCGAGGCGTACTGGGGGGCCGAGTATTCCGGCGACGGATCGGCGGGCTGCTCGAACGCGACGGTGTCGTCGGGGGCGGGCGCATGCGCACTCGGAGCTGCGCGGTACCCGGCGTTCACCGATGCCCATTCCTCCGCGGCATCCTTCGGCTGCTCCTCGGATGCACCGACCGTCACCAACGTCCGCTCCCGGCTCGCGGTCGGCGGCTCGTCGTGTGCCTCCGTCTCGACGGACGCCGTCTTGGCCTTGCGCTGCGGGCGACGTTTGAGTGTCGCCTGGGCCCGGCGAAGCACGCGGAAGCCGTTGCCGCCGGACTGGGTGCGCGGCACCTTGTCGCGGCGCTTGGCGACCATGGGCACCAGCACCACCAGCCAGGCGACGACCAGCAGGACCACGATCAGCGACGTCGGGATGCTCACCCGGAGTCCCTCCTGGAGATCAGCGTCGCACGGGGCACGCGACGACGGAAACGACTCGTCAAGAGCACGCTAGCCATCCGAATGCGCAGGTCCCGGTAGGAACACGCCCGCGGGCGCAGAATCGGCCGCGCGGATGAAGTCGTTGACTCCCGTCACACCAGTCACATCGGATGGACTTTGATCCGCGCCGGCGAA
>JBDHWC010000362.1:0-2542 GCA_039809985.1 Thermomicrobiales bacterium
CGCTCCCGCGGCGGGCCGCCGGGCCGGCCGCCGCCGCGCGGCACCGGCTGGGAGGCCATCCCTCTGGCGGTGACGCGGACCAGAGCCTCGTCCCCCTCGTCCGGGCCGGCCTCGGAGAGGATCTCGACCTCGACCTCGTCGGGGCCGAGCGCGAGCTGCTCGAGCGCGAGGCGGACCGCCTCGTCGACCGAGACGGCCTGGATCTCGACGCTGGTCATCCGGTTCCGGTTCGCGTCCATTGCCACCCCAGTGCGGCCGGCGGTTCGCCGTCGTCGGCGGCGTCCCCGTCGGCCGCCGGCCGTTCAGTTGCCGAGCGGGCTCACTCCGCCCGCGACTTGCGCGGGATGACGACCGCCTTGCCGTTGGCGCCGCCGGCCGAGGCGGCCGCCGGCGCGTCGGCCGGCGGGCTCGCGCCGTTGCGCGCCTTGCCGCCCTTCCCCTTGCCGCCGCTTGCCCGGGCCGATTCGACCACCGACGACGCCTCGGGCTCCGGCTCGGCCCCCGACCGTCGCAGCTGCTGCTGCTGGGCCTCGGCCATCATCCGGTTGAACCAGCCGCCGATGCCGCCCTGCTTGGCGGTGACGGTGCCGTCGGCGCTGGTGACGACGACCTCGTCGAGCGGGCGGGCGGGCCGGTAGCCGAGCCGCTTGTGCTCCGGCAGGTCGGGCAGCCACGGGAACCAGTCGAGCATCGCCCCCCAGCCGGTGATCCACCACTGCTGGACGACGGAGTAGACGCTCTGGGTGACCCAGTAGATAACCGGGCCGGCGGAGAAGCTCCAGCCGAACATGATCACCGTCAGCGGCATCAGGTTCATCATCGAGTTCATCATCGCCTGCTGCGGGTCGCTGATCTTCCCTTGGTTGACGGGCCGCATCATCCGCGACTGGACGAACTGGAAGATCGCCGCGAGGATCGGCAGCAGGTGGATCGGGTCCGGCTTGGCGAGGTCGGGAATCCAGAGGAAACGGTCGTTCCAGTGGCCGACGCCGGAGACCGAGAGGTCGTGGATGGCTTGGTAGACGCCGAGGAAGATGGGGATCTGGATCACCATCGGCAGGCAGCCGGCCATCGGGTTCACGCGGTGCTGCTGGTAGAGCACCATCGTCTCGGCGCTGAGGCGCTGGCGGTCCTTGCCGTGCTTCTTCTGCAGCTCCTTGATCTGCGGCTGCAGTTCCTGCATCGCCTTCGAGGAGCGGATCGACTGCACCGTCAGCGGCAGCAACGCCGTCTTGACGATGATCGTGAAGGCGATGATCGCCAGCCCGCCGCTGTGGAAGGTCTGCGCCAGCAGGTCGAGCGCCCACCGGATCAGCGCCGTGTACTGGTTCCAAACCGGGATGTTGACCGTCACCGCGACGATCGGCGCGAGCAGCGCCGTCACCGCGGCCGGGACCGGGAAGAGCACGTCAGGAAGGCCTCCTCCCACGCCGGGCGGAGTGGGGTCTGCGGTCGAGCCGGTTGGGCGGGCCGGGTCCGGCCGTCACCACGGCGGCTCACGGCACGGGGTCGTAGCCGCCGCGTCCGAACGGGTTGCAACGCAAGATGCGCCAGACGGCGAGCCGACCGCCGCGGATGATACCGTACTTGGCGATCGCCTCGTACCCGTACTCGGAGCAGGTCGGCTGGAACCGGCACGACGGCGGCAGCATCGGCGAGACGAAGGCCCGGTAGAAGCGGATCAACTGCATGGCGGCCCAGGCCGCCGGGCTCGGCGCGTTCATTCCCCCCGCTCCCCCGACCCCGCCGCCAGCAGCCCCGCCTTGGCGAGGAGCCGTTCCAGCAGGGGACGGGCGGTCGCGTAGTCGGGCAGCTCGTCGAGGCCGCCGCGGACGATCACCACCACGTCGTGCCCCGGCCGCAGCGCGGGGTCGAGATGGCGTAGCGCCTCGCGGCAGACGCGCTTCATCCGGTTGCGGCGAACCGCGTTCCCCTGCTTCTTGCCGGCGACGACGGTGTAGCGGTTGGCGGCGGGGTCGCTGCCGTTCGGGCGGTACCGGAGGACCAGCGGCCCCTCGGCCACCGCCCGCCCCCGGGTGCGGGCGAGGCGGACGTCCGCCTCGCGGCGGAGTCGGAGTCGGCGCTCCACGGGGCGGCGGCGCGGGACCGGCGGACGGGGCGCGCCGAACGGCGCGCCGACCGGCCTACCGGTTCTGCGTGAACTTCTTCTCGTCGGCGACCGTCAGCGCCCAGCGCCCCTTCTTGCGGCGGCGGGCGAGGACGTTGCGACCGTCCTTGGTCGCCATCCGCTTCAGGAAGCCGTGCTCCCGAATCCGCTTGATCCGGTGCGGTTGGTACGTGCGCTTCGGCATGGCCGCTGCTCCTCTCTGGACGCCCGGCCCCGCCGGGAACGATGCCTCGAACTCAAACCCACGACGCCGGGGCCGCGCCTCCTCGGCGGGCCGCCGCGCGGGGATCGCTCCGTTCCGGGGAACGAGGGACGCGCGGCGCACGACGACCCCGGCCGCCCACGCAGCGCGACCCGCGGAGTGTAGGGGCGCGGGCGACGCGGGGTCAAGACGCGGCTGGCGGCTGGCGGCTG
>JBDHWC010000363.1:0-2517 GCA_039809985.1 Thermomicrobiales bacterium
AGGTATCGATCGGGAAGCGGCCGCGCCGCGGCAACCCGGGGGTTCGGGGGAGGGCTTGGCCCTCCCCCGGATCAGTTTCTCCCCCTCTCCCATCGCAAGGGGAGAGGGGGCTGGGGGGTGAGGGAGTCCCAGCGCGCCCGGCCACGGGGAAGGGAGTGCCCGCGTTAGGCGACGGGATCGGCCGCCGACGCCTGACGCACCCACGTCGGCGTCACCGCCTCGGTCAGCAGGGTGCGGAACCGGGCGCGGCGGGCCTCGGCGTCCGGGGCGGCGGCGAGCCAGCGGCCGAGCAGGTCGTGCCCGGCGTGGTAGGTGAAGATGTAGGCCCGCCAGAGCGGGTCCTTGATGAAGCGGAGCCGATGCCGGGCCCGGGCCTCGCTCTCCAGTCCGTACCGCGTCAGGTAGGCGACCACCTCCTCGTCGCCGCGCCCCGCGTCGTGCAGCAGCAGCGCGGCGTTGGCGTCGACCCCCTTCAGGCCGCGCTGGGCCCGGCCGATCGCGATCTCGCGGGCCGGGTCGCCGCTCAGGCCGGCGGCGGGATAGACGACCTCGCTCCGGAAGTCGACAAGCTCACCGGGGTTGAAGACGGCCTCCTCGGCGAGGGTCGCGATCCCCTCGGAGACGACGCACTCCGGGGTGTTGATCAGCAGGATGCTCTGCTCGCCCCGGCCGTGGTCGAGGTAGAGCCTTTCTTTCAGGGCGTGCTCGGTGTGGTGGCCCGGGTACCCCTCGTGCGCCAGCAGGTCGGTCAGCCGGGTGGCGTGGATCGGCAGGTCGGTGTTCAGCTCGACTCGCGAGCGGTTGCTGCCGAGGTACCAGTTGTAGCCGCTCCACGGCCGGTCGGTGACGAACCGGAACTCGATCGCCTCGTCTGCGGGCAGCGGCACGATCCGCTCGGTCCGGCGGCGCAGTTCCGGCACGATCACGTCGATCAGGCGGCGGGCGGTCTCCGGGGTGACGGTGAAGCGGTCGCGCCAGGCGACCATCCGCTCGCCGACCGGGCCGCGGCCCGGCAGCAGGTCGTCCAGCTCGGCGATCGCCGCCTCGAACTTGGCCTCCGGCGTCTGCTCGGCCTCGATGTCGTAGAGGAGCCGGACCTCCTCCCGGTAGGGGATCGCCTCGCCGGCCAGCCGCCGCAGCGTGGCCGCCATCGCGACCGCCTGCCGCCGCAGGAAGTCGCGGCGGGCGTCCGGCAGGTCGGCGGCGTCGATCGCGGCCGTCAGCTCGTCCGCCCGGCGCAGCAGGTCGGCCGGGGCGGCGGTCGGGGATGCCTCCGCCGCCTGCCGGGCCGACGGCGGCCCGAAGTAGCCGTCGATGAAGCCGGGGGCGTGTCGCTCGATGGCGAAGGCGAGGTCGACGTAGGCCGCGCCGAGCGGGTCGAGCGGCGGCGCGGTCGGACGGGGCGGCAGGGCGGCGTCGGCGGGCATCGGTCCTCCGGGGGATGGCACACGGGCGCGGCGACCGCGGGGGCCGCCCGCCGCATGATCGCACGCCACCGCCGCTCCCCGGCCCACCCGGCCAACGGCCACGTCGACGAAAGCCCGAGCGTCGGAGGCCGGCGGCGCTTGTGCATCGCCGGTCCTTAATCGTCCGTCTCAGCACCCGCTTCAACGCCTGCCAAGTGCCAAGCGGATGATTCCGTTGGGAAGCGGACGCGCCGTGGCACCCACGGAGGCGTGCGGGGCTCCGGTTCCCCTTGACCAGCATCTCCCACGCGTCAGTTGCGGTGGAGATTTCCAAGCGTGAGCGGCCAGCTCGCCCCGCCGCGGGGCGAGCTGACTCACCCCTTCCCGAAGCCCCCGGATCGCCGCTGCGCGGCCGTTTCCCGGCGGGTACCTCCCCGTCAGGTTGCGGTCGGGAAGTGGCCGGGGGATGAGGGAGCCCCGGCGAACCCAGTGCGCCGGGCTACGGCGACGAGGGCGGGCCCACGGCGTCCGGCTCGCGCAGTTCGTCCGCGGTCGGCGGCTCGAACCAGCGCAGCCACCGGCGCAGGTCGGCCTCGGTGACGTGGTAGGTGGCTGGCGGCAGGTCGGCGTTGCGTCGCTCGATCCGGCGCAGGAGCTCGTCGAACGGCACGTCGAGATAGTGGAACCGGAGCGGCACCCGGTCGGCCGCGGCCCGGGCTCGGAAGATGTCGCGCTCCTTGCGCGACCACGCCCCCCAGTCGAGGACGACGTCGCGCCCGATCCGCACGGTGCGCACCCCGATCGCCCACTGCAGGTGCTTGACCCGCATCCGGGCCTTGTCGCTGTGCGCGGCCTCGGGCGGGAAGAGGCGCGAGACCCACTCGTCCTCCGACAGCACCAGCGCTGGCAGGTCCGCCTCAAGTTGTCGCGCCAGCGTCGTCTTCCCCGACCCCGGCAGGCCGCACAGCAGATGGATCATCGGCCCCGCCATCGCCCGACCCCCTCCCCGCCCCGACGGATCGCGCCAACCATACCCCCGCCGCAGGCACCCCGCCCCGCGCGGCGCGATGCTCTTCCAATCCCCAATCCCCAATCCCCAATCCCCAATCCC
>JBDHWC010000364.1:0-2511 GCA_039809985.1 Thermomicrobiales bacterium
GCCGTCGAGCTCGGCGACGACCCGCTCCAGCACCGCCAGGCCGCGGTTCAGCGCGTCGAGGTCCCGCGCCGGCAGCGCGTCGAAATGGGTGGCCAGCTCCGCCGTCAGCGCGGCGAGCAGCTCGTCGCCGGCGGCCCGGCCCCGTTCGGTCAGGGCGAGGAACAGTCGCCGACGGTCGGCCTCGTCGGCCTCGCGGCGGATGTAGCCGCCCCGCTCCAGCCGGTCGGCGATGCCGGTGACCACCGCCGGCGTCACCTTCAGCTGGCGGGCGAGGACCCCCGCCGGGCAGCGCCCCTCGCGCAGGGCCAGCATCATCGCCAGTTGCCGCAGGCTGAGGCCGTGCCCGAACGGGTCCCGCTCCAGCTGCATCGCCGCCCAGCGGTGGAGGCGCGGGGTCGAGCGCATGGCGCGCCGCGCCGCGGTCGTCCCGATGCTGTCCGCCTGCTCCATGGGGCCCGCCACCGGTGCCCACCGCCTTTCTGCCGCCTGTGCCGGGGATTGCCAACGAAAAGATTTCCGTGGCAAACTATATGCGATGCCGAGCACGGCGTCAAAGCCGCCGCGGCACCGCGCCGGGGGGAGCGGTCGCCACGAGGGCGGCGGGTCGGCGACGCCACGGCCAGTCAGTCACGGGAAGGAACGAAACGCGCGTGGGAGCCCGAACGGCGGAGCCAACCGCCCCGATGCCAACCGTGTCCCCGAGCGAGCCGCAGCCCCTCACCAGCTACCAGCACCTCCAAGGGCGGCAGTTGATGATCGCGATGTCGGGCTTGCTGCTCGGCCTGCTCCTCTCGGCCCTCGACAGCACGATCGTCGGCACCGCGATGCCCCGCATCGTGGCCGAGCTGGGCGGCCTCGACCACTACGCGTGGGTGGCGACCGCCTACCTGCTGACCAGCACCGCCGCGGTCCCGATCTTCGGCAAGCTCTCCGACATCTACGGCCGGAAGTGGTTCTACATCGGCGGCATGGTCGGCTTCATGGCCGCCTCCGCCCTCTGCGGCCTGTCGCAGTCGATGGCCCAGCTGATCGCCTTCCGCGGCGTGCAGGGCATCTTCGGCGGCATCCTGATGGCGAACGCCTTCGCGATCATCGCCGACCTCTTCCCGCCGGCCGAGCGCGGCAAGTGGCAGGGGGTCACCAGCTCGACCTTCGGCATCGCCAGCGTCGTCGGCCCGTGGCTCGGCGGCTGGCTGACCGACGGCCCCGGCTGGCGCTGGGTCTTCTACGTCAACATCCCGGTCGGCATCCTCGCCGTCGCCGTGCTGACGATCGGCCTGCCGTACATCCGCGCCCACGGCCAGCACGCCATCGACTGGGCGGGGGCGGCGCTGGTCGTCCTCAGCACGGTGCCGCTGCTGCTGGCGCTCTCGCTGGCCGGGCCGGACCACCCGTGGGGCTCGCCGCTGATCGTCGGCCTGCTGCTGCTGGCAGCGGCGATGACCGCGCTCTTCGTCTGGGTCGAGAGCCGGGTGCCGGAGCCGATCCTCGACCCCCGCTTCTTCCGGGACCGGACCTTCGCCATCTCGACGGCGGCGATGTTCCTGGTCGGCGCCGGGATGTTCGGCGCGATCATGTACGTGCCGCTCTTCATGCAGGGTGTCGTCGGCGCGTCGGCCGCCAACTCCGGCGCGGTGCTGACCCCGATGATGCTGGCGATGGTCGTCACCAGCACCCTCGGCGGGCAGGCGATCTCCCGCACCGGCCGCTACAAGTGGGCCTCGGTCGGCGGCTTGGCGATCATGTCGCTCGGCCTCTTCCTGCAGCAGCGGCTGGGGCTCGGCACCACCAACGCCGAGGCGGTGCGGGCCATGCTGGTGATCGGCCTCGGCCTCGGCCTCGCGATGCCGACCTTCACCCTCGCCGTCCAGAACGCCTTCCCGATCGAGCAGGTCGGGGCGGTCACCTCCGCCGTCCAGTTCTTCCGCTCCGTCGGCTCGACCATCGGCGTCGCGGTGATGGGCACGATGCTGACCAACCGCCTCACCAGCCAACTGGCCGCCAACCTGCCGCAGGCGGTCGGCGAGGCGATCGGCGACCACGCGATCAAGAACCCGCAGGCGCTGGCCAGCCCGCAGGCCGCCGCCGCCCTGCACGACCAGCTCGCCAAGCTGCCGGGCGGCGAGCAGCTGTTCGCCGAGCTGATGCTGACGATGCGCCAGGCGCTGGCCGTCGCCATGCACCAAGTCTTCCTGATGGCCGCCGTCGTCGGCGTCGTCGCCACCGTCATCGCCCTCGGCCTGCACGAGGCCCCGCTCCGCAAGCGGCAGCGGACAGCCATGCCGGCGGTCGCCGACTGAGGAACGGAGCCGCCCGGCCGCGGCGGGCTCTTGCCGAGCCCCGGCCGAGCGGCGACCATGCGCGGGTCGGCCGGATCCCGCGACCCGGCCCGGTCGCCCGCAGCGGCGAGCCGCGGGGACCGCCCGGACGCTCCGAGCGAGCGGCGACCCGTCTGCGTCGGACCAGACGGCGAACCGCGAACGACGAGCGGCCGGCGCGCTCCCCGCGCCG
>JBDHWC010000365.1:0-2502 GCA_039809985.1 Thermomicrobiales bacterium
CGCCGGGCACGCCTGCCCGAACGCGGCGCGGACGGCCGGCGGCATCGGCGGCAAGCCGCCCGGAGACGCGGTAGGATGGCGCGCCGGGACCGGCCCGGACCGACGCGAGCAGACAACGCCCGATGCAGCAGGCCCGCGCCATCGGCGGCCAGACCTTCGCCGCCCTCGGCAACCGCAACTACCGGCTCTACTTCCTCGGGCAGGGGATCTCCCTCTCCGGCACGTGGATGCAGTCGGTTGCCCAAGGCCTGCTCGTCCTCCACCTGACCGGCTCCGGCACCACGCTCGGCCTGATCACCGCGCTGCAGACCCTGCCGGTCCTGCTGTTCGGGGCGTGGGGCGGCGTGGTCGCCGACCGGCTGCCGAAGCGCTCGATCCTGCTGGCGACCCAGACCGCCTCCGGGCTGCTGGCGCTGGCGATGGGCCTCCTCGTCGCCACCGGGGCGATCCGGATCTGGATGGTCGGCGTGCTGGCCGTCCTGCTCGGCCTGGTGACGACGGTCGACAACCCGTCGCGGCAGACCTTCGTGCTGGAGATGGTCGGGCAGGAGCAGCTGGTCAACGCCGTCTCCCTCAACTCGACCGAGATCAACCTCGCCCGGGTGGTCGGGCCGACCCTCGCCGGGGTGCTGATCGCCACCACCGGCCTCGCCGTCTGCTTCCTGCTGAACGCCGTCTCGTTCGTGGCGGTGGTCGTCGTCCTGCTGATGATGGACGTCTCGGCGCTGCAGCCGACGCCGCTGGCGCGGCGGGCCAAGGGACAGCTGGCGGAGGGGCTCCGCTACGTCCGCGGCCAGCCGATGATCCGCGACGCGCTGGTGATGATGGCGATCATCGGCATGCTCACCTACGAGTTCACCGTCACCCTCCCCCTCTTCGCCGAGCACACCTTCGGCAGCGGGGCCTCCGGCTATGCCGCGATGACGGCGGCGATGGGGCTCGGCGCGGTCTTCGGCGGCCTCTGGACCGCCAGCCACCCGGGGGTGACGGCGGCCCGCGTGGTCCGCGCGGCGGCGGTGTTCGGGGCGACGACGCTGCTGGCGGCCGCGGCCCCGACCCTGACGCTGGCGCTGGTCGCCCTGCTGGCGGTCGGCTTCTGCTCGATCAGCTTCCTCTCGCTGGCGAACTCGACCCTGCAGCTGGAGAGCGCGCCGGAGATGCGCGGCCGGGTGATGGCGCTCTGGACGGTCGCCTTCCTCGGCTCGACCCCGATCGGCGGCCCGCTGGTCGGCTGGATCGGCGAGCACGTCGGCGCGCGCGAGGCGCTCGCGCTCGGCGGCGTCGCCGCGCTCCTCGCCGCCGCCCTCGGGATGACCACCATCGCGCGGCACGCGGCGGCGGACGAGTCCGCTGTCGTCCCCTGACGCCCGCGCCTCCGGCGGGATCCGCCCCCGACCTCCTGCCAATGGAGCGAGCGAACGCCCTCTTCACGCGCGGGGGGACGGCAGCGTCGCTTCAGTATCCTGCCAATCGATCCGCAAGGCCCGCCCGCGCACCTCGGCACCTCCCGCTCGCACCCAAACCGCCTTTGCGGGACGCTATCCCTCGCGACCGGCATCAGCCGGGGCGGCGGTGCCGCCCGTCCGACGTCGTGCCGGGTCGCGGCGCGCGCTGTCCGGTTCGGGCTCGGTCGGCTTCACGCCCCGGAGTCGCGAGGTCGCGAAGCGCCCGCTGCCGGCGGTCCCGCGACGCGGCCGCGGCCCTCGCCGGCTCACGACGCGAACGTGATCTCGCCGACGGCCCGCTGCCCGTCGATCGTTGCCGGCCCCGCAGGTTCCCGAGGCCGGAGGGGCATCGCTCGGCCCGTGGCCGTCAGGGGCGCGGCGGGGGCGTCGCCGGCTCGCGGGCGTCCGGCGCTCGCCGGTCTCGACAGTGATGCCAATCGCGAGGACAGGCGTCCCACAAGGGAGGGGTCCGTTGGAGCGGGCGGTGCCGAGAGGCGTGGGCAACCTTCGCCCATCGACTGGCGGGGCGTCGAGGCGGCGCTGCTGTCTCCCCGCGCGTGAAGAGGGCGTTCGATCGCACCATTGGCATGAGTCATGACGGGGCCGCGACGCGGGCAGGGTCGCCGGTCGCGATCGCGGTTCGCCCGACCCCGGCTCAGGGCGCGAGCAGGTAGAGGTCGAGGATCACCGGGCCGTCGGGGCCGGGGGCGGCGGGGTCGAGGTCGACCTCGTAGCCGGTCCTGCTCTCCAGCAGCGTGACGGTCGCCCGCGCGTCGGCGGAGCGGAGGGCGTAGCCGCCGGCCGTGGCGGGCAGGGTGGCGCTCGCCGTGTAGTCGCCGGCGGGGAGGGTGGCCAGCGGCAGCAGCCCGCCAGGCACCGGGGTCGCGTCGGCGATCCGCGGGGTGACGTCGGCGGCGGCGAGCCGGCCGCCGCGAATCGCGAGGTCGAGTCCGTCCGGCCGCGTCTCGAGGGCTTGGCAGCCGAGCGAGCGCATGTCGTCGGCCAACGTACCGATCGGGTCGGTCGTGCCTCTGACGCGGGCGAGGAAGTGCTCCAG